>NZ_JAOQJZ010000003.1:0-295926 GCF_025567495.1 Hominimerdicola aceti
GGTACTCCGCTTGACTGCCATTCTTCTTTATGAACTCTTGAAGCAGACCTAATTTCAGTCAATTCCGAGAACTTACGCTGTTCCCAAGTATCAGTGAAATCCTTGAATCTTATTGCTGGAACGTTCGATTTTTTCGTCATTTTACACACCTCCCAGCAGTTTTTTCAGTTCTGCCAGACCTTGCATATCAAAATCGTTGCCGACTAAATCGTCAATCATTGTACAAAGTGATTTTTCGGTCTCTTTGATTTCTTCGTCAACCTCTTCAAAAGTGGTTTCATATTTCTTGGAAAGCACCTCAAGCTTTGAAATCAACTCGTTTACAATATTAACGGGTAGCTTAAAAAGCTCGGTCACAACAGGGGTGATCCATTTTGCTTTCAGGAATTCTCTGATCTGCTCGTCGGTCAGCTGTTCGATCGCCGCCTTTGTTTTTATAATCAAAGCCGCATTGTCTTCCTTGATTTGCTTTTTCAAAGTCTTTTCCTCTTTGGCAAGATCGGTATATTTCTTGAGTACAGCAATGATCTCGTCTTCAACATCTCTCACCTTTATTGACTTTTTAACCTCCGCCGCAACAAAAGCAGTTTTGTCATCATTTACGAAAGCCCTTGACTTGTCCTCTTCGCTAAGTCCGTCAAGCAGTTTCTCATATTCGGATGCAATTTTGGAGAGCCTTGTTTCATATTCATTCAGCTTTGAAAGTTCATCGAAAAAATACGCAGACTGAACAAGACCGAACGGAATAACGTGTCCTATCCAGCCTTCCTGAACTTCGATTTCTTTATTGTCTTTCCTCTTGATAACCATATTGGGATCGACCTGTCTTGCAGCACCAAATCCCTCTGTCTGAATGATTTCAAGGTCAATTGCGATTCTGCTCCACTCGTTATCAAGTATCTGGTAAGCCTCATAAACGTCCACTAGAGGAATGTCAGCAAGTCTTGCAAAAATATTGTCAGAAAGAGTGCTTTCTTCCTTAGATGTGTTAATTGCGGTCTGGTCACAGCCGATCAGTTCATCATAAAGATAAGTATCAAGATCTGCAAAAGCTGTTTCAAACAAGCTTGCAAAGCCGGTTACATCGGAATGTTCGTGTACAGCCTTTTTTATGTCCTCTACAGAAAAGTGGACATACTCCGCACCGTTATCACCAAACAGCGCACTTCTCAGGTTCGGAAAAGCATTCCAATAAGTCGAAAGTCCATCAAGCTCTTTGGCAGGAATTCCACCGAACATAGACGCATAAATATCCCAGCTTTCAGCATTCTCGGAAGAATCCACATAACGTGGGATGTTCAGGTTATAATCATTTTTTCTGATTTCTTCACGGCTGACAGTCCTTGAAAACTTGTCCACATTCTTGCGTGCACTTACGGTATCAACAATACGCTTAATATCAGATGAACGCAGTTTGTTGTTCTTTCCAATCTTTTCAAAGCCTTTTGATGCGTCAATAATCAGAACGTCGTTGCAGTCGCCACGCTGTTGCTTCAGAACCATAATGATTGTCGGTATACCCGTTCCAAAGAATATATTTGCAGGGAGTCCGATAATTGTGTCGATCTGGTTCTTCTCGATAAGGTTCTTACGGATTTCACCTTACTCACCGCCACGGAACAGAACGCCATGTGGCAGAACAATTGTCATAATTCCATCGGGTTTGATATGATACAAATCATGCAGTAAAAACGCATAGTCCGCCTTGCTCTTTGGTGCAAGACCGTATTCACTATATCTAGGATCGGAGTCCTTTCCTTCGGGATTCCACGGCTGAGAGTATGGCGGATTTGAAACAACGGCGTCAACACGCAGTACAGGCGGATAGCTGTCCAAATCAATCGGCCAGTCATCTTCAAGGGTGTCCGCATTTCTTGTAAAGATGTTTGCCGGTGTAATTCCGCGCATTACGAGATTCATTCTTGTCAAGTTGTATGTATTCTCTTTCAACTCCTGCGCATAATACTGAACCTGCTCGCTATCCATATATTTTGCGGCACTGCGTCCAATATTTATAAGGAGTGAGCCTGAACCGGAGGTTGGGTCATATATAGCAATATTTTCCTTGCTTTTAAGGTGATTTGCAACGATTTCGGACATAAGCAGCGACACCTCGTGCGGAGTATAGAATTCGCCTGCCTTTTTTCCTGCGTTCGCTGCAAAATTGGAAATCAGATACTCATAGATGAAACCAAGCACGTCATATCCCTGTCTTTCATCCATCGGGATATCCTTTATCAGTCCAAGCAAGTCACTGATTGCCTTTGTTCTTGCACCGCTTGTCTCACCTAGTTTAGAAAGTCCGGTCTGCAAAGTATCAAAAATCTTGTCAAAAACTTTTCTGTGAGTGCTGTCAATCAGACGGTCAAACGCCGATAATGCATCTGTAATGTTGGAAACATCGAAATCTTTGCCTTTTTTCAGCCAAGTTGAAAAAAGATTTTCATATGAAATAAAATAGCCTATATTCTTCTTGCACTGTTCGACAATGTCGGTATCTTCCTCAACGAGTTCGGACAGATCTGCATCTTCCCAGTCATTCTTTTTCAGATACTCAACTTCCTTATCGGAAAGAAATTTATAAAAAATAAAGCCAAGAATATAGTCCTTGTACTCATTCGCCTCAATTTTGGAGCGCATTTTATTTGCTTACTCCCATATTTTGTTTGCAAGTTGCTGTTTATTCATAGTTTCCTCCTAAATATATATTTTTAAGTGTTTTTATAGCCGTGCTTATTAGCTGACGCTTGGGAACAGCGTAAGTTCTCGGAATTGACTGAAATTAGGTCTGCTTCAAGAGTTCATAAAGAAGAATGGCAGTCAAGCGGAGTACCATTTTATAGGTCAAGTGATGTTATGGCTGCATTAAATGGAACAGAAAATGAAAAGGCATTTATCTCAGAAGAACTATATGAAAAACTGTCAGCCGTATCCGGTAAATTAGAAAAGGGAGATATACTTGTAACTGGCGGTGGTTCTGTTGGAAAGCCTTATATAGTGCCAAATAACGAGCCTTTATATACAAAAGATGCTGACTTATTATGGGTAAAAAACAATGAGAAATTAGTTCCGTATTTTATTTATACGTTCTTCTTTTCACCTGCTTTTTCAGATTATCTTAATAGTGTCTCTCATGTTGGAACAATCGCACATTATACAATTACTCAACTTGAAGAAACTCCGATAACGCTCCCTTGTGTATCAGAGCAACAGAAAATCGGAGACTATTTCCGCAACATCGACTCCCTTATCACCCTTCATCAGCGTAAGCTTGAAAAAGTCATTTTTGCATTCATTTCATTGTAGCATACTTTTCATATTTTTTCAATATATGTTTACATTTTTTAACGTAAATGTAACACACACCTGCCTTTAACAGTGGCTAAAACGCCAGTTGAACAGTAAAATGATTCTAATTTATCACTTCTCCCCAAATCCACCACTCAATTTTCATCACATCTGCCACTACCATTCCACGAATAATTGTGATATACCGTACTTCCAAACCAATCACGGAGGTATCAAAAATGAACTATATAAAAGACCTTTACTACGGCAATTTAGGCTTTTCGACGCAAAAATTCGGGACAATTCGCAGTATGCCAAGCTGATGAAAACCGAGGCTGATCTGTATGACCAGATAATCAAAATTCTCGGAGATGAAAACGGTGAACTGCTCAAAAAGATATGTGACACCCAGTTTTAGCTTAACGATGTAATGTCCGTGGATAACTACTCAGCCGGATTCCGTGACGGCGAAAAGCTGATGATTGACGTGCTCCTCGGCAAGAATGAAAATCTGAGTAAGGTGTAGCTCTCCGTCAAAATCTGCCGTACAAAGCTTACATTCTCGCAAGTGCCGTAAAACCCGCACTTTATGAGTAATACCACGCCTCAAAAAAAGCATACAATAGCGTACAAGCGTACTACAGCCACTCCGTTGTAATATGCTTGTTTGTTTTGTGTTATGCAAATGTAATGCGAGCCGAAACCTCGCAAAACGCTGAGAATACTGGGCAAATAGCTCTTTGTAATGCGGTAATACGGAGCAAAAATGGAGTACGCATACTACCTGAATTCCCATTCTGGAAACTCGATAGAACATAGGTCAGTCAATATACTCTTTCAACTTTTTCAGAGCCGACTTAACGCCCTTTTCCACCGTGCCGGCGTTAACGCAGAACTCCTCCCCAATTTGTTCAAAGGTCTGCGGAGCGCACCCGATGCCAAAATACATTCGGATATATTCCGCTTGCCGATGACTTAGAATGTCGTCCAGACTGTCCGCCAACAGCATGGCAAAAGCCTGATTTTCCTGCTCCAGCATTAGATCTTCGGGATTCAGACAATCGGACCTAAGCTTATCTTCAAGCTTGTCATCCTGCATACCCTCACCACTTTCAAGCATTGATTGGTACTCATCAATGCTTGTTTTCTCTTTTGTGCTTAAAATCAGCAACTCCTCGGATTTGTCCGCTGATATTTTGAGTATTTGACTTACGATTTCAATAAGTTCGGATGTGTTGCTTTCGGCATTGGCTGAAACGATTTTCCTCACCTTTCCTATCTGCTTGTTCAAATAAGGCGAAATACTCACCGTATCGAGAATAAAGCGGAGTTCTTCGAGCATTTTCAACTTAACACCCTTACAGGCATATGTCCAAAAAGGCACACCGCTGTTCTCGTCAAAGGTCTTCGACTGCTCAATCAGTGAAATGTAGCCGACCTTCTGCAAGTCCTCAAAAGCCTCAAATGCAAGATTGTATGATTTTGCAAGAGAATGTGCAAGTGCGTATACGTTGCGGTAATTATCCTGAATCAGCTGTTCATTTGTGTTCTTGGTCATTGTTCTTCCCCGATATTTAATGTCTTGTAAAGCGTGTGCTTTTCAAAAAGCTCTTCGAGCGTTTTGTACGTTATCAGATTTCCATTCTCGTCACTTTTGCCCCGAATTGCCTTGTCACGCATGGTTTCAAGGTAGTGCAGAATTTTGTCGTAATCCGCATCCGAAATACTTCCTCGGAATTTCTGCTGATAATATTTGTTCC
This sequence comes from Hominimerdicola aceti, assembly GCF_025567495.1. Taxonomy (NCBI): domain Bacteria; kingdom Bacillati; phylum Bacillota; class Clostridia; order Eubacteriales; family Oscillospiraceae; genus Hominimerdicola; species Hominimerdicola aceti. The sequence goes on from NZ_JAOQJZ010000003.1 coordinate 5,049, forward strand.
TCGCCTTGTGGTAGGTCTGGATAATCGGATTGTTCTCAGCCTTTTCCTTGTGCTTGTTTTTCGCGCCAGTCTGACGGCAGGTTCTGTTGGGATTTTCGGGAGACTTTTCATTGCAGTAAAACGTCTTGTAGCTGTCAGTCGCAAGGAAAAAACGTCCGCAGTGGTGACAGCGAAAAGGCGCTCTGCCGTGCTGCATTCCTCTGAAAAAATCGTATTGAATAACGCTTTGCGCATTATGAAATTCGCAGGTATCAACCACCCATGTCTTGTCTTTATCATCGGGATCAATCATTCCCGAAACGCCGATATTTACGTCCATGGTTTCACGAACTCTTGCCTTTTCATAGTACGGCACGCTCGCCATCAGCTCACTCGAAAGTGTGGAATATTCGTTAAACGCACCCCACGCAATCGCATAGTTGCTTTCGTCACGTTTCTTAAGCCGTGTAAAATATTCATCTGACATTTCGGCTATGCAGCAGGCGATTATGTAAAGCCCAATCCCGTACCCCGAAAACAACTTTTTGTACCTCTCATACTCCGCAAACTCCTCCGACGTCATATCATACAGCCTGCCGTAGAAAGCCTTGCTCTTCATTATTTCGGCACGCTGTTTTTCTTTTTTCAGGTCAATATTCACATAGCAGTACGGTGGTAAAGTCACCGCAATTTGTTCGATTTCGATTATGCGGTCAACAAATTCCGTCATAGTCTGCTCGTTTTTCATCGCCATATTATTATCTGCAAACCCCGCAAAAGAGACGGTTAAGTCATAAATCTTTTTCATATCCTCAGCTTTCATATTCAGCAGAGCCGTTGTGATTTCGCCAACCTTCAAAGCTATTTTTGTTGTGAAAATTCTATTCTTGTGAATAAGAAAATAGAAATTAAAAAAGCTGTCGTCGGGCATATCGTAATTCGGATTGTTTGAAATTGCATTGTTCATGTCAAGTACCCCTCAAAAGTGTATCTATAGGTCAGCTCTAAAATCCTATGCCGCAGATGTGCGGTGGAGGTTTTTAGCGGTGACCTGTATTTATTATATCACACTTTTTCAGATTTGTGGTAACTTTTATTGTACAATTGATATAAGCATTTGAAACCATGTAGTGAATGGATTTTTTGCCTGTAATGCGATTTGATAAATTAGAAAAAATTCGCCTAATTAATATACAGAGCGAATGATTGACGGAATCTTGAAAATTGAATAATCGGTAACCGAATACGTTATTTCTGACGGAGGGGTGATGAACTGTTCCAGCTGCTGAAGATGTACGCCATGACTTTTGTATTTCAAAACGAGCGACAAATACAATCTTCAACCTGCATCTAGCAACTGCAGTTGGCGATGAAAATCAGAAACGGATACTTACGTTTCAGCTTGCTGACATTGCACGTTCTCGAGCGTGATACCAACCGTCGCAAGCAATAGGAACGCTGCTCTATGAGCCTGATAAGCTGTCGGGCGTTCGGCTAATGTTTGAAAGCGCAGGACACACCACAACAACTACATAAATTAAAAAAGGAGTGATGCCAATGTCAGAAATCATGACAGAAGGAAAAAAAGCAAAACTGATTGATGAAACAGTCTACAATTATCCCTACGTTGTTAAAAGCAATTGCCTTTATGAAATGGTTCAGGTGAAAGATCAGGTCGTTCCAATGAAACTTGCAGACTTTGTTCCCACACTTATTTCGGAAATCACCAGAGATGACGGCACAGAGCAAAAGAAAATGTTCAAGGTCGGTGCGGTTCACAAGTCGGGAATTAAACTGTCGGAGCAGATTGTTTCCGCAGACGAAATGCAAAACATGAAATGGCTCTTAAACCGCTGGGGTGCATTGGGTGCTGCACAGCCTAAGCAAAACGTGCTAAGTAAAATCTGCCACGCAATTATGTTAACGAAAGGTGAGGTGAAATTTGAAACTATGTATCTCCAAACTGGTTGGAAGAAGATAAACGGTGAGTATGTGTTCCTGATGCCGACGCAGAACAGTCCGTTTACCGTTGAACTGCAGGGCAAGCTGAAAAACTATTCTTTCACTGAAAAGGGTTCGCAGGAGGACTTGATTTACTTGTCTGCAATGCTTGAAAACAGTTTTGCACCGCAGTGTGTTATGCTACCGCTGCTGGCGGTAACGTTTCTGTGTCCGCTCAATCACTTTCTGAAAAGTGCAGGCTGTGAGCCAAAGTTTGTGACTGCGCTGATTGGTAAGACGGGTAGTCGTAAATCCACACTTGCAGCGCTGTTCCTTTCGTTCTTCGGAAAGTTTTCAGCAAGCGACCTACCGATGTCATTCCACGACACAGCGAATAGCATTTTGAGCAACATATACTATTTAAAAGACGTGTTGACTTGCATTGACGATTTTCATCCGAGCGGAATGTTTCACGAACAGGAGATGAAAAGCATTGCGCAGAATATTTCGCGATACTACGGTGATAGAATTGGTCGTGCGCGACTAAATTCAAAAGCGGAGTTACAATCTTCAAAACCGCCTACAGGCAATGCAATTATCACAGCGGAGTACACTCCTGAAATTTCCGTGTCGGGTTCGGCGAGATACTTCAATATTGAACTTAATGAAAACGATGTTCAGCTTGATGACCTGTCAGAATATCAGCAGTTAGCAAATGACGGAGTGCTGTGTGGGATTATGCAAAGCTACATTGAGTGGATTAAAAATGTGTATCTTGATGATGAAAGTGCTTTTGTAAAAACACTCGAAGATGTGTTTTTGAAATACCGCAAGTTTTATCTGGACAGGCTGTGTGCAAACAGAATTAAGTTTCACAACCGCACACCCGACATGCTTGCACACTTGAAAATCGGGTTTGCATTTCTGCTTGTGTTTCTTAAATCGAAAAATCAAATCAACAAGTCGGAGCTTGATAAATTTGAAAAGGTGTTCGACGAGATCGTTTTGAAAGCTGTGTCTGCAAACGCAGAAATCATCGAGCTTGAAAATCCGACCACTCGCTTCTGTGAGAAGCTGAAAAGTCTGCTGGACAGCGGCAGGTGCTATGTAGAAACAAAAGGGCTTGACTCCACGCCCCGTCAGAGAAACTGCATCGGCTTGCAGGACGATGAGCACTACTACCTGTTCGCAGACACAACACACTCCGAGGTGCGAAAGCTGTGCGCCGAGCAGGGCGAGCATTTTTCTATTAGCAAAAATGAGCTACTCCGTCAGCTTCGTAAAGAGGGCTTGCTGCTGTCAAGGACAAGCCGCAACACGGTCTCGGTCAGGGATAACTCCAACACAGTAGTGAATGTGGCGATGCTGAATAAGCTAAAGATGGAAGAACGGCTATCGGGCGATTTGTACCGCCCCACAGCCGAGGTCGGATAGTTTAACCAACGAGCCAACAAAACGCCGCTGTGAGCGATTTGTCGGCGTTTGTGAGCGAGGTACAGCAAGATATTTTTTGCAGAAGGAAGATGAGAAAAATGGAGTAAAATCGGCTGTCGGCATATTGCACGGGCCGGGTAAATTCCAAGCGGTTATGACGTAGAGGAATAAGATTGCAGGTTAAAGCGGCGGGGTCGCCGCATTCACAGCGGACGGCAAAGCCGACCGCAATTGCGAGCTTTTGGGCAAGGTCTTGTGCAGTATTTTAGGGGGTTGTGGTTTTGGGGTGTGTTACCATAAGAGGGCAACGCTGCGAAATCACGACCGAAATATCAGCGAAAGAACAAAGTCGAACAGTATTAAGGAGGCGTTTCCATGGCGAACAAAGAAAAACAAGCGGTGTGGCTCTACCCGGAAGTAAAAGAACTGCTGACCACTCATATGGCGGCAGCAAATGCAAAGTCGCAGAGCGATTTTATTGAAAAAGCGATAAGGTTTTATGCAGGATATCTTGATTGTAATTCGGAGAATATGACAGAGTATCTCGGTGAAACGGTATCAGCTGTCATTGACGGGATCGTAAAAGGCAGTGAGCAGCGTATCAGCAGAGCATTGTTCAAGCTGGCGGTGCAGTCTGCAATACAGTCGCACATACTTGCGGCGGTGACAGATGTCGATGAAACCGATGTCGGTAAGCTGTACGGAATGTGTACTGAAGATGTGCGCAGGACAAACGGCATTATTGATTTCAGAAATGCCTACAAATATCAGAAGGAGGATTGACCTTGGATAAAATCAGAACAGGGATTTATGTGTCCGGTGATGTGCTTGCAGAGTGTGATGATTATTGTACAAAGCAGGACATCAGCCGCTCGGAACTGATAGAGCAGGCACTGAAATTGTTTCTTGCGACAAGAACTATCTATACCAAGAGTAATGTTCTTGTGCCGGAGCTTGCGGAGTGCATTGCTCAGGCAAGCGATGAAGGCATAACAAAAATATCAAAAGGCTTGTTCAGATATGCAGTCGAGGTTGAAATGCTGATAGCTATTCTCGCAGGCGTCTTTGAGGTTAGCAAGAACGAGTTGAAGGACATCAGGCGCGAGGCGGTCAACAATGTCAGACGCACAAGAGGGAAAATCAATCTTGATGATCTGATAACAAGAAACTTTGATGAGGGTATAGCCGATGATGAATAATCTGAACAAGCATCGATAGAGTAACGGAACGTGACGAGGTCTCCGATGAGTGGACGAATCCTTACCTCATATTAAGTTGTGTAACAAAACGTTGCTGTATGTCAGCTTTACTGACATGAGAACACGTAATATATTTCCGACATACCAAGGGTACAACATTTCACTGTACCCTTGAAAACACTATGAAAGGACAGCTGTAAAAATGAACATCACACATACCATAAGCAGAATTACCAAAACAACAAGGAGAGCGATAATACAATGGCAGAAAACAAAAACGAAACAAAGATCACCATGCTTACGATCAAGGAGGCGGCTGCTCTTGTAAACGGCATGACCGAGTACAGAGTACGTCAGATGTGCATCAACGATCAAATTCCGCACATAATGGCCGGCAGAAAGTATCTCATTAACAAAGATATTTTTCTGAACTATCTCCGTGGAAAAACATCGTAAGAAATTAGCTCATAGGAAAGATACAAGTATACGGCGGCGCATTTCTCTGGACTTTTCCACCGAGATGTGGTAAAATGTTGTCGGTAGAAATGCGCCATGGTTTTGAAACGGAGGTTTTAATATATATGGCGACTATTAGAAAGCGTCCCAATGGGACTTACGAAATAAAGGTATCATGCGGCTACGGCGTAGACGGTAAGCAGCGCAACCAGTACAAGAGCTACAAACCTGAGCCTGGTATGACACCTCGGCAGATCGAAAAGGAGGTGCAGCGTCAAGCAATACTTTTCGAGGAGGACTGCAAGCGAGGACAGATAACTGCGGCAGTCAAGTTTGAGACATTTGCCGAACAGTGGTTTGAAGAATATGCAAAGGTCAATCTGCGTTCCACATCATATTCGAGAATGAAACAACTCACCAAACGCATATACCCAGCACTTGGTCATAAAAGACTTGACAAAATAACGAGTCGAGATATTCAGAAATTTGTGACTGACTTGCTTATCAACGGCAAGAACATGAACAACGGAAAGCCGCTGTCACGCAAAACAGCGGTGCATCATCTCAGCCTTATCAGCGATGTGTTCAGCTACGCTATCCGTATGGGAATGCTGACTGACAACCCTTGCAGACGGGTGGTTGTTCCAAAATCCGAGCAAGAGGAAAAGCAGATATATACGCTGGACGAGGTAAAAACACTCTACGAACATTTAAGGGACGAGCCTATGAAATACCAGGTGTACCTTCTGCTTTCGATATACAGCGGCTTCAGGCGCAGCGAAATGCTGGGATTGGAATGGAAAGATATCGACTTTGAGAACAGCCTGATCCATGTCCGCAGAACATCTCAGTATACAAAGGAAAAGGGCATATACACCGACACCACCAAGACGCGAAAGTCCAAGCGTGTGTCAAAGTTTCCACCGTCTATAATGAATCTGCTAAAGCAGTTCAAGACAGAGCAGGACAAGGAAGCGAAACAGCTCGGTACAAAATGGGAGGACCACGACAGGCTGTTCACCAAATGGAACGGCGCACCTATGAATCCGCAGACTCCCTTTGAGTGGCTTCAGGGCTACTGCGAGCGCATCGGAATACCGTTTCGAAATATTCACTCTCTACGTCACCTCCATGCCTCGCTATTGATTTTTGAGGGTGTGGACGTTGTAGCGGTGTCCGCAGATATGGGACATAGCGTTGTTGGAACGACCTTAAATTTATATTCCCATATGTTCCAAGAGGCGAGAGCACGCAACTGCGATGCGATAAGCAACGCTCTAAGCTTCACGAACGAGGTTAAAGCGAAAGAAGAAAAGCACTCCGAGGACAGCACAGAGGGCACCTACGAAGATGAGGACGAGCAGGAAGAAGAACAGTTCGGACAAGTTTTCGGGGCATAAAAATAACCGCAGGGCGCAAGCCTTGCGGGGTACATAGAACACAGCCAAGAGGTAGTCGAAAGCGGTTATTTTCAAAATAAGTGGCAGATAAGTGGTTGAGTGGATTTTAGGGAAAAATAAAAACTCAGAAACAACGCATTTACGCTGTTTCCGAGCATATGATTTGGTGACCCGTACGGGAATTGAACCCATGATTCCGCCGTGAAAGGGCGGCGTCTTAACCTCTTGACCAACGGGCCGATTTTTCGCTATGAGAAATGTGGTAGCGGTAACTGGATTTGAACCGGTGACACCCTGGGTATGAACCAAGTGCTCTAGCCAACTGAGCTATACCGCCATATGCGTTTCTCATAGCGACTTGATTATTATACACTATTTATGCCCCGTTGTCAACCTTTTTTGCGCAAAAAGTTTGGACTTTTTTGATTTTTGCCTTTTTGCACAGTATTATGCTTTTGCTAAAAAAGCAAATGCGTCATTTTGCATAATTTTTGTGTGCAGATACAATATAGAAAGTGTAAAATAAGAATATTTTACATGAATTTTGCTTAAAACTCTTTAACAGTTTGCTGTTTTGTGATATAATATATTAAATAAGTATAGGTGTTTTGATATCATAATAAAAGGAGTATGGCACAATGAAAAATGTGTTTATGAATAGAGAGCTGTCATGGCTGAAATTTAATGAAAGAGTCCTTGAGGAGGCTGAGCGTGAGTGCGTGCCACTCTGTGAAAGACTTTCTTTTGCTTCTATCTATCAGAGCAATCTGGACGAGTTCTTTATGGTTCGTGTAGGCTCGCTTACTGACCAGATGGAGGTCGATCCAGACAGTAGGGAAAATAAAACAAATATGACCGCTAAGGAACAGCTCAAAGCCGTTATCGCTAGAGTGGGTGAGCTTAACGAGCGTAAAAATAAGATTTACGCTGACCTTATGAAGAAAATAGCCGAGCAGGGCGTTGCTCTTGTTGATTTTTCCAAGCTTACAGCGGAGGAAAATTCTCAGTTGGAACAGTATTTTCTCAATCAGATAGCTCCGCTCCTGTCGCCTATGGTGGTGGGCAAAAGACAGCCTTTCCCTTTCCTTAAAAATAAGGATATCTATGCCGCAGTTGTCCTTGAAAGCAAAAATTCCAAGGAGAAGCTGGGCGTTATCTCCTGCGGAAGCGAGGTCTTCCCACGCCTTATAAAGGTCGGTTCAACAGGCAAGTATATGCTCTCTGAAGAGCTTATCCTCCACTATGTGCCTAAAATTTTCAAGGGATATACTGTCAAGTCAAAGTCACTTATAAGAGTTACAAGGAATGCTGATATCGACGCTGACGCACTTTACGACGAAGATCTTGATTACCGTGAGTTCATGGCTGACCTTATAAAGAAAAGAAAGCGTCTTGCACCTGTCAGACTGGAGCTTTCAAGGCAGCTTGATAACAATATCGTTGACCTGCTCTGCAAACAGCTTGAAGTGAATAAAAAATCTGTTTTCAGAAACAGCACTCCTCTTGATCTGTCATTCCTGTTCCAGATACAGGATATACTCAGACAGAAAACCGAGCTTTTCTATAAAAAGAGAGTTCCGCAGAGGTTTACTGCCTTTGACGATAACAAGCCGATCCTGCCGCAGATAAAAAAGAAAGACAGACTGCTTTCTTATCCTTTTGATAGCATAAAGCCTTTTATCAATATGCTCCGTGAGGCGGCTGACGATAAAAATGTTGTGTCTATAAAAATGACATTGTATCGTGTGGCAAAGCATAGTGAGGTGGTCGAAGCCCTTTGTGAAGCCGCAGAGAATGGCAAGGACGTTCTTGTATTGGTGGAGCTTAAGGCGAGATTTGATGAGGAAAATAATATCGAGTGGTCACGCCGACTTGAAAAGGCTGGCTGTACTGTTATCTATGGTCTGGAGGGCTATAAGGTACATTCAAAGCTTTGCCTTATCACAAAGCGTTCAGGCACAAAGACCGAGTATTATACTCAGATAGGCACTGGAAACTACAACGAGAAAACTTCAAGACTTTATACCGACCTGTCTGTTATGACCTGCAATAAGGACATCGCAAAGGACGCTATAGACGTGTTCAATGCTCTTGCTTCTGACGATACTGTAAAGAGCGTTGACAAGCTTCTTGTTGCACCGAATTGTCTGCAAAACAAGGTGCTTGATATGATAGACGAGCAGATAGCCATAGCACAATCAGGGGGAGAGGGCTATATAGGCGTGAAGATAAATTCTCTCACTGATAAGAAGATAATCGACAGATTTATTGAAGCTTCAAGAGCAGGTGTTAAGATAGACCTTGTGGTAAGAGGCATATGCTGTCTTATCCCAGGCGTTGAGGGCGAAACCGACAACATCAGGATAATAAGCATTGTAGGACGTTTTCTTGAACATTCCCGTATCTATATGTTTGGCAAGGGCGAGGAAAGAAAGATATATATTGCTTCTGCAGACTTTATGACAAGAAATACCCTCAGACGTGTTGAGGTCGCTACACCTATTCTTGACGAGGATATCAAGGCTCAGATAAGCATGATGTTCGACAAAATGCTTGCAGATAATTGTCAGGCAAGAGAGCTTGACTCTGACGGGGAATATACCCTTGTTTCAGACGGAAAAGAGCCGCTCAATTCTCAGGAATTTTTCTATGACCTTGCCTATGAAAGAGCTTCAAAGGCGGAGGTCGAGGATAAATGACAATATTTGCCCTGAAGGGTTCACTTGAAGAAATAACACCGGCACAGCTAAGCGAACAAACTTGCTCGGCTGTGTTTATTACCGACTCTGCTCACGCAGAGGAAACCCTCAGAACGGCGAACATAACCTACGAGGGCGTGATATCTCTGCGTGACGTTGTGTTCTGTAAGATAGAATCACAGCCGTTCTGTCTGGCAGGCACGCTTTCTATCCCCAAGCTTCTTGACATAAAGGGAAGCCGCCACAGGATACAGTTTTTTATCGACAACAAAAACATGGTGATAATAGACGATGAGGAGTTCTCGCTCAGGTTAGTCCAACGCATACAGAGAAGCAGGCATAATCAGGGAGAGAGCAGGGAGCATTTTATCTACAATTTTTTCAGCGAATTTATGCTCAGTGACACCGAGCTTCTTGCGGAACATGAGCAAAAGCTTATGGAGCTTGAGGAAAACGTAAACGATGGCAAGACGGACGATTTTCTTGAAACCATAACGCCTATCAGAAAAGAGCTTCTTATTTTGAGAAGCTACTATGATGAAATAATGGATCTGGGCAGAGAGCTTGAAGAGGACGAGAACGGCTTCTTTGAGAAAAAGCAGAAAAAATATTTCGGCACTATCTCAGACCGTGCCGACAGGCTCATGGGCAGAACTGTACATCTTCTTGAATATGCAACGCAGGTGCGAGACGCTTATCAGTCCCATGTCAATGCTCAGCAGAACAAGAATATGGAGTTTCTTACGGTCATATCCACTATATTTTTCCCTCTGACCCTTATCACAGGCTGGTATGGCATGAACTTTCAGAATATGCCCGAACTTAAAGAGGGGTATCCGGGTGTTATAGCCCTTAGTGTAATAGTAGTGATAGTGTGTATAATCTTTTTCAAACGAAAGAAAATGCTTTAAGGCGGACTTTGTTCCGCCTTTTTTTCGTGCTAAAGGTCAGAAATGGCGGTAAATTCATATTTCACCTCTTGAATTTGGATAATAATTGTGCTATAATAACTTTATATTTGCGAAAAGAGGTGACTTGTCTGAATAAAGAATTACTGCTATTGCTGTTGAAGCTGGCAGCAGGCTGTGTCGTAATAATGACCTTTATCGTCATTGCCTGCCTTATCACTCCAAAAATAGCACGATTTATTGAAAAACGTCACCCTGAGCTTGCCGAAAAGGACGATCCCGAAAGGGTGGACGGTGAGAATACAGGGAATGATCCTGAGAACTATAATGTACAGGGCATATTTGATAAGTCCCATATTGACGGCTGGGATCCTAACTATAAGATATATAACGAGGATATCTATGCTCTTAATTTTAAAAAGAAAAAGAAGAATGTCAGCAGTGAAGCTGTTAAAAAAGACGACGGCAACAAGAATAATGACAATGCCTGAATGATATAAGAAAGAGGTTTTATAAATGGCTAAGGATAAGAAAATGGTTGATGCGATAACCTCCATGGACGAGGATTTCGCAAAGTGGTATACTGATATATGTATGAAGGCTGAGCTTGTTTCATACACAAGCGTAAAGGGCTGTATGGTAATAAGACCTTACGGCTACGCAATATGGGAGAATATCCAACATATACTTGACACAAAGTTCAAGGAGCTTGGTCATGAAAATGTTTGTATGCCTATGTTTATCCCTGAGAGCCTGCTTCAGAAGGAGAAAGACCACGTTGAGGGCTTTGCACCTGAGGTAGCTTGGGTAACATACGGCGGAAGTGAAAAGCTTGAAGACAGACTTTGCGTAAGACCAACGTCTGAAACGCTTTTCTGCGAGCATTATGCTAATATAGTTCATTCCTACAGAGATCTTCCTAAGCTTTACAATCAGTGGGTATCTGTTGTACGTTGGGAAAAAACAACAAGACCATTTCTTCGTTCAAGAGAGTTCCTGTGGCAGGAGGGTCATACTATCCACGAGACACCTGAGGAGGCTATCGAGGAGACAGAGAGAATGCTCAACGTATACGCTGATTTTTGTGAGCAGCAGCTTGCTGTGCCGGTCGTAAAGGGCAGAAAGACAGAGAGCGACAAGTTCGCAGGTGCAGAAGCAACATATGCTATCGAGGCTCTTATGCACGACGGCAAGGCTTTGCAGGCAGGCACTTCGCATTACTTTGGCGATGGCTTTGCAAAGGCTTTCGATATCACTTATACTGGAAGAGATAATAAGCTTGCACACCCATTCCAGACATCATGGGGCGTTACGACAAGGCTTATCGGTGCAGTTATAATGACACACGGCGACGATAACGGACTTGTTCTGCCACCTGCTGTTGCACCTGTTCAGGTAGTTATCGTACCTATAGCACAGCACAAAGAGGGCGTTCTTGACAAGGCTAACGAGCTTTACAACACACTTAAAAATGCAGGCATAAGAGTTAAGCTCGACGATTCAGAGCAGTCACCTGGCTGGAAGTTTGCACAGTATGAGATGAAGGGCGTTCCTGTAAGACTTGAAATTGGTCCAAAGGATATTGAGAACGATCAGTGTGTGCTTGTTACAAGACACAACAGAGAAAAGGTATTCTGCAAGCTTGGTGAGCTTGTTGAAACAGTAAATGAAAGACTTCAGGCTGTTCATGATGGTCTTTATGCGAAGGCACTTGAAAACAGAGAAAGACGTACCTATGTTTGCAAGACACTTGACGAGATAACAAAGGCTCTTGAGGAAAAGGGCGACGGCTTTGTTAAGGCAATGTGGTGCGGCGACGAAGCTTGCGAGGATAAGGTAAAGGAACTCACAGGAGTAGGTTCAAGATGTATCCCGTTCGAGCAGGAAGAGATAGCAGATACCTGCGTATGCTGTGGAAAACCTGCGAAGCATATGGTGCTTTGGGGCAAGGCTTATTAATAGGCTTTTTGGATAAAAAATATCGGGTGGCTGTCAATTTGTTATTGGCAGTCACCCGTTTTTTTGTTTGTGATTTTTAGCTGTTTGCTTGGACAAGACTCTTTATTATCGGTATGATAAGGCAGAGCATATATACTATAGTGGCAGGGTTTGTAAAGACGTATCTGCGACATTCTTTCGGTGTAAGCACGTTTTCGCTGTCATCAATGATAAGCTTTTTAAGGCTTGTGAAAAGAACCATAAAGCCCACCAGACCTATGACTATCTCAGCAACGCTCATGAAGGTTTCATAGTGTTCAAGTCCTATCGCATCAGATATGGACGAGAAGTTTGCAAGCAGATTGTTTAGACAGTGTATTATAACTGTTGGCAGTATCGAGCCGCACTTTGCGGCGATAATAGCGTAAACAAGTCCCGTGCCGAATGCCGAAGCCGCCTGAGGGATATTTCCGTGCATAAGTCCGAATGCAAGTGCCGAGAAAAGCACCGCCGCACCCCTTCCGTATGGGCTTAGAGCCGTGAGGATCGCTCCACGGTAGATAAATTCCTCCACGATAGGGGCTATTATCACAACGTATGAGAACTGCACTATTACTGCAATGGCAGAGGGCTGATGAATGGAAAAATCGCTTGTGGGAACTGTCACTCCGTTTTGACCAAGTATACCCGTGAGGATAGATATGAGCTGTGACAGCAGAATGTTTATCACAAAGCAGGCTGAAAACCATTTTAACCCTTTTACTGCCGTGCCTTTTTTCGGCTTTATGAAGCTTGATTCTCGTTTTCGGAAAAGTATAGCAAAAACTATCCCAAAAACAAGCACGCTCATAAGAGTAATAAACAAATTTGCCGTCATGGAAAAAGTAGTTGAGCTTATAAAAGCGGTCTGCTTTTTCAGATAGCTGAGAACTGCCGAGTAGCTAAGAGTGATTTTTCCTGAGTGGTAAGTGTATGCAACGTAAAAGAATAACACTGCGAATATCCTATTTAGCAGGTTGTATAAAATGAGCAGAAGTGAAATTTTCACGCAATCTATAGTAAGAAGTTTCTTTTCCTGCTGTTTTTCAGGGGTCAGCAGAGAAACAGACTTTTTGGTAGTCAAATATTATTCCTCCCTTGTTCGGTCTTATCTATATATTATAACACACAACATGGTGCTTTTGCAAATGGTATTTTGTCAGGTATGTGATGAAATGTTATGGATTTGTAAATAAATAAGAGAAATTTTGTGATAACTATTGCATTTTATCAACCTTGTTGTATAATATAATTAGCACTCAGATAGATAGAGTGCTAATTATATGGAACAGTATTCAAAGAAAGTAAAATATTATTAAGGAAAGGTCGAGATTTTATGCAGACAAAAGAATTTAAGGCAGAATCCAAAAGACTGCTTGATATGATGATCAATTCGATCTACACTCATAAGGAGATTTTTCTCAGAGAGATAATCTCAAATGCAAGCGACGCTATTGATAAGCTGTATTTCAAGTCCCTGACAGACACTTCTGTGGGAATGAAAAAGAGCGACTTCGCTATCAATATCGCTATCGACAAGGAAAACAGAACGCTTACAGTTTCTGATAACGGCATCGGTATGACAGAGGAGGATCTTGAAAACAACCTTGGTACTATCGCAAACTCAGGCTCGTTCGCTTTCAAGAAAGACAATGACCTTGGGGACGATGTTGATATCATCGGTCAGTTCGGTGTAGGCTTCTATTCTACTTTTATGGTAGCAAAGGAAGTTACCGTTGTAACAAAGGCTTTCGGCAACGATCAGGCTTATAAGTGGACATCTGACGGTGTTGAGGGCTACACAATAGAAGAGTGTGACAAGCCTGACGGCGCCGGCACAACTATCACACTTAAACTCAAGGACGATACTGATGACGAGAAGTATTCAACATATCTTGATCAGTATCAGATACAGTCACTTGTAAAGAAATATTCTGACTACATCAGATTCCCTATCAGAATGGAAGTCGAGCATACTCATTATAATGAGGAGGGTAAAGAGCCTGAGGTACACAAGGCTATCGAAACTCTTAACAGCATGACCCCTATCTGGAAGAAGAACAAGAGCGAGCTAAAGGACGAGGATTACAACAACTTCTATATGGAGAAGTTCGGTGACTATGAGCCACCTGTTGCACATATCCATTCAAAGAACGAGGGCGTTGCAACATATGACGCACTGCTTTATATACCTGCCCGTGCGCCTTTTGACTATTACTCAAAGGACTATGAAAAGGGACTCCAGCTTTATTCAAGCGGTGTAATGATAATGGAAAAATGTGCAGACCTGCTTCCTGACTGGTTCAGCTTTGTAAAGGGCGTTGTTGACTCTGAGGATCTCTCACTGAACATCTCCCGTGAGCTTTTACAGCAGGACAGACAGCTCAAGATAATCGCAAAGAACCTTGAAAAGTCCATAAAGAACGAGCTTGCAAAGCTTCTGAAAAACGACCGTGAGAAGTATGAGAAGTTCTACAGCGTATTCGGGCTTCAGTTCAAGTTTGGCATTTATCAGTCATACGGCGCTGCAAACGAAACTCTGAAAGATCTCCTTATGTTCCCGTCCTCATTTGACGGCAAGAACGTTACACTCAAAGAGTATGTTTCAAGAATGAAAGAAGATCAGAAAGAGATCTACTATGCCTGCGGCGAAACAAAGGAAAGGATCGAAATGCTCCCTCAGCTTGAAAAGATCAAGGATAAGGGCTATGAAGTTCTTTACTTTACACAGGACGTTGACGAGTTCGCTATCAAGGTGATGATAAACTATGACGGCAAGCCTTTCAAGTCCATAAGCGACGCTGATCTCGACCTTGACACAGAGGAAGAAAAGGAAGAGGCTAAAAAGCTTGACGAAGAGAACAAGGATATGTTCACTTTCATGCAGGAAGCTATCGCTGACAAGGTAAAGACTGTCCGTCTTTCAAAGAAGCTTAAAACTCACCCTGTTTGTCTTTCATCAGACGGCAGCATAACTATCGAAATGGAGAAGGTACTCAACGCTATGCCTCAGAATGACGGCAATAAGGTAAAGGCTGAAAAGGCACTGGAGATAAATCCAAACCACCCTATCTTTGAAAAGCTGAAAGACCTCTATGCTAACGATAAGGACAAGCTGAAAGACTATGCAAAGCTTCTTTACGATCAGGCTTTGCTTATTGAGGGTATGTCTATCGACAACCCTGTTGAGTTTGCAAACCTTGTTTGCGAGCTTATGACAAAGTAATAAAGCTATACAGATACTCTCTTAACATACCGAAAGCCGTGGGAACAGCAGTGTTTCCACGGCTTTTTTGTGCTTTTCAGGCTGATAATTGTAGGTTTTATACAAAACAAAATAAGTTTATTTGTTAAAAAAACAGATTTGAAAAACAAATTTTATGTATGCTGTTGACAAATAAATATGGGTGTGTTAATATAATTATAGTGAAATTGATACATAACATCTTTTATTGGAGTGTTACCTTTCATTTATAGACTGGGCATGACCAACTTTGTACGGACATATTGTGTGAGTTCGTATTAAGGTTGGTTTTTTTGATTTTATAGGGGGATTTTTAATGAAAATAATCAAGGTGATAAATAATAACACCGTAAGCGTCATAGACGATAAAGGAAAAGAGCAGATAATCTCAGGCAAGGGGATAGGCTTCGGAAAGAAATACGGCGACGAGCCTGATAAGGATAAGATTCAGAAAATGTATCTTGTTACAGACTCAGAGCTTAGAAAAAGGCTTATCGAGTGCCTGACCGAGATACCATATGAGCATATAAAGCTTACGGCAGATCTTGTGGACTATATTTCTTCACATATCGACGGACAGCTAAACGAGTCGCTCATAATAACACTTTCAGACCACATCTCATTTGCCATTGAAAGAAAAAAGCAGGGACTTGAATTTGAAAACCCGCTTATGGACGCCATAAGCGACTGCTTCCCGAAAGAGCTTGCTCTTGGAAGATATTGTGTGGCGGAGATATATCAAAGGCTTGGCGTGGAGCTGAGGGGTGATGAAGCGGGCTTTATCGCAATGCACATCATAAACGCAAGGCTCGGCACAAAAATGGAACAGATACAGGATATCACTAAAATGGTGAACAGCTGTGCTGAGATAGCGGACGCTTGTCTGGCAGGGAAGATAAACAAGAACTCTGTTGCATATGAAAGATTTCTTGTGCATTTAAAATATCTTGCGAAAAGACTCTTCAAATCTCAGGAGCTTCCTAATGTTCTCAGCAGGGACGAGGAGTTCACTGATATCATAAAAAAGAAATTCAAAAAGCAGTATAAATGCGCAAAGCATATGCAGGATCATATTTTGAAGAATTATGCTAAAACTATATCGGAAGATGAAATGATAACTCTTTCGATTCATCTGAAGAAAATAAGCGGATAGGCATTGTTGCCACAGCTTATATATAATGTATTCGCTGCGGTATTATCATTAACGGTACCATAATGATAATTCAGCTGAGATAAATTGATCATGGAGGATATTATTATTATGAAGGATAAAATTTTCGGCGTATTGCAGCGTGTGGGACGCTCTTTCATGCTCCCTATCGCACTGCTGCCGGTGGCGGGTCTGCTTCTTGGAATAGGCAGTTCTTTCACCAATGCCACAACTATCGAAACCTATCATCTTGGCAAATTCATCTATGAGGGCGGTGTGCTTTACACTATACTCGACATAATGAGCAAAACGGGAAGCGCCGTTTTCGATAACCTTGCGCTTCTGTTTGCAATGGGCGTTGCTATCGGAATGGCAAAGAAGGAAAAAGAAGTCGCAGCCCTTTCGGGTGCTATCGCCTATATCGTAATGAACACCACCATCAGCGCACTTATCACCGCAAAGGGCGGCGTTGAGGCAATGGCAGAAAACTCCACAACGTCAGTGCTTGGTATCACCACGCTGCAAATGGGCGTTTTCGGCGGTATCCTTGTAGGACTTGGCGTTGCGGCACTGCACAACAAGTTCTATAAAACAGAACTTCCGCAGGTGCTCTCATTCTTCGGCGGAACAAGATTTGTTCCTATCGTTTCAACTGTCACATACCTTATCGTTGGTATCATAATGTTCTATCTGTGGCCTATCGTACAGCTTGGTATCTCAAAGCTTGGCGTGCTTGTGCTCAACTCAGGATATGCAGGCACTTGGATATACGGAATACTTGAACGTGCTCTTATCCCATTTGGACTTCATCACGTTTTCTATATGCCTTTCTGGCAGACAGAGCTTGGCGGCTCGATGATGATAGACGGCAACATGGTAGCAGGCGCACAGAACATCTTCTTTGCAGAGCTTGCTTCAAAGTCAACAGAAGTTTTCTCAGTATCGGCAACAAGATTTATGGCAGGAAAATTCCCGTTCATGATATTTGGTCTTCCTGCTGCAGCATTTGCAATGTACAAAACTGCTCGTCCTGAAAAGAAAAAGGTAGTAGGAAGCT
Organism: Hominimerdicola aceti; assembly: GCF_025567495.1. Classification (NCBI taxonomy): domain Bacteria; kingdom Bacillati; phylum Bacillota; class Clostridia; order Eubacteriales; family Oscillospiraceae; genus Hominimerdicola; species Hominimerdicola aceti. The sequence goes on from NZ_JAOQJZ010000003.1 coordinate 22,493, forward strand.
TGCTTCTGTCAGCGGCTCTTACTTCAATGATTACAGGTATAACAGAGCCTTTGGAGTTCACATTTCTGTTTGTTGCTCCTCTTATGTACGCTGTTCATTGTGTATTGGCAGGACTTTCCTATATGCTTATGCACATTCTTAACGTTGGCGTTGGAATGACGTTCTCAGGCGGTCTTATAGACATGACCCTCTTCGGAATTTTGCAGGGCAACGCAAAGACCCACTGGATATGGATAGTTGTTGTTGGACTTATCTATGCGGTTGTTTACTACTTTGTGTTCTACTTTATGATAACAAAGATGAATCTTAAAACACCTGGCAGAGAGCCTGATGACGTTGAACCTAAGCTTTATCGCAGAAGCGACGTAAACGAGGCTAAGGCGGCAAAGGTAAAGAGCACAGACAAGAGGGCTTCAGACGTTGTAAGCGCAATGATACTCAAAGGTCTTGGGGGCAAGGAAAATCTTTCAGATGTTGACTGCTGTGCAACAAGACTTAGAGTTACAGTAAATGACGCCTCAAAGGTCATGGACGATATGCTCAAAGCCAGCGGTGCTTCAGGCGTTATCCACAAGGGCAACGGCGTTCAGGTCATTTACGGACCAAAGGTCTCAGTTATAAAATCAGATCTTGAGGATTTTATTGATTCACCATACAGCGACGACCCTGACAGCATTATCGGCACTGAGAAAGCTTCTGATAAAATAGAAGAAAAACCGCAGACCGAGGGTGCAGAAAACACAGAAACTAACGGCAAGACAATAACGCTTTACTCCCACATGAACGGCACTGCTGTTAAGCTTGAGGACGTTGAGGACGATGTGTTCTCACAAAAGATACTCGGCGAGGGCGCAGCCGTTGAGCCGTCAGAGGGCAAGCTTTACGCTCCATGCGACGGAAAGATAGACAGCGTTTTTGACACAAAGCATGCCGTAAATATGGTATCGGACGATGGAGTGGAGATACTTCTCCATATCGGTATCGACACTGTAAAGCTTGGCGGACAGTATTTTGAAGCCCATGTCAGCGACGGTCAGGAAGTTAAAAAAGGTGACCTGCTCATAAGCTTTGATATGGATAAGATAAAAGCCGCAGGCTATAAGGTGACAACGCCTTTGATAATAGGCAACACGGACGATTATGCGTCTGTTGAACCTGTTGCACAAAACAGCGTTTCGGCAGGAGATATGATCTTGAAGATAAAATAATTATTTGGAGGTATTCATCATGAAAACATTTAGCTACACTATCACAGACGAAATTGGTATCCACGCAAGACCGGCTGGACTTCTTGCAAAGAAAGCAAAGGAGTTCGAGAGCGTTTGCACTATCGAAAAGGGCGGAAAGAGCGTGAACATCACAAAGCTTATGGGTCTTGGCGTTAAGCAGGGCGATACTGTTACTGTTACCTGCGAGGGTGCAGACGAGGACAAGGCTTCCGAAGCACTCAAGGCATTTTTTGAGGAAACACTTTAATTATTATCTGTCAGCTGGGCGGTCAAAGCCGTCCAGCCGGCGGGACGTTTCTGCGGCATGTTCGCAGGGGCGTCCCATCGGCTGGAAAAAGCGTGAAAAATAATAAGATCTATGAGAAAAGGGGCGGATATTTATGACTAAGTATACAGGAAAAGGCGTTTACGGTGCGGTAGCAATGGGTAAGATCTCAGTATTCAAAAAGCAGGATACCGCTATAAAACGTATTCACACAGAAGACAGCGAGGGAGAAAAGAAGCGAGTTGCCAAAGCTAAGCAGGCAGCCACAGAACAGCTCCAGAGCATTTATGACAAGGCACTCAGGGAGGTGGGCGAAACAAATGCTCAGATCTTTGAGATACACATGATGATGCTTGAAGATGATGATTATAACGAGTCTATAGAGAATATCATTGACAGCCAGAAGGTCAACGCAGAATATGCAGTGGCAGTGACGGCAGACAACTTTGCGGAGATGTTTGCTTCTATGGACGATCCTTATATGCAGGCAAGAGCCGCAGATGTAAAGGATATTTCCAACAGGATCATCGCAAACCTCACGGGCAATGTCAGCGACGGCTCAGCAGGTGACGACAAGATGATAGTTTGTGCTGATGATCTTGCACCAAGCGAAACTATATCTCTTGATAAAGACAAGGTGCTTGCCTTCGTTACTGCACATGGCTCATCAAATTCACATACAGCTATCCTTGCAAGAAATATGAACATACCTGCGGTAATAGGCGTAGGAAGCAAATTCCTGTCAGAAATAAAGGACGGCGACTTTGCTATTGTTGACGGTTTTACAGGGGAGATTTTCGTTGACCCTGATGAAAAGACCACCGCTGAGCTTACCGCAAAGCAGAAAGCAGACGAGGAGAAAAAGCGTCTTTTGCAGACCCTCAAAGGCAAGGAGAATGTCACAAAGGACGGTAAAAAGATAAACATTTATGCAAATATCGGAAGCGTTGACAACATCGGTGCTGTGCTTCTCAATGACGCAGGAGGAATAGGTCTTTTCAGAAGCGAGTTTCTCTATCTTGAAAACTCAGATTTTCCTACAGAGGAACAGCAGTTTCATGCTTATAAGCGTGTTCTTGAGAGCATGGCAGGGAAAAAGGTCATCATAAGAACGCTCGATATCGGTGCTGACAAGCAGGTGGATTATTTCGGCCTGAAAAAAGAGGAAAACCCAGCTTTGGGATACAGAGCAATAAGAATTTGTCTTGCAAGACCTGAGATATTCAAAACTCAGCTCAGAGCGCTTTTCAGAGCTTCCGTATACGGCAATCTGGGCATAATGTTCCCTATGATAACAAGCGTTTCAGAGGTAGAAAAAGCCCTTGCTATGTGTGGTGAAGTCAAGGCTGAGCTTAAAGAACAGGGTATAACAGTTTCTGACAGCGTTGAGCTTGGCATCATGATAGAGACCCCTGCGGCGGCTATCATAAGCGATAAGCTTGCAAAGCTTGTGGACTTTTTCAGCGTTGGCACGAACGACCTCACTCAGTATACCCTTGCTTGCGACAGACAGAACCCTGATATAGAGCAGTTCTGCGACACTCACCATGAGGCCATACTTAGACTTATTGAAATGTCTGCAGAAAATGCCCACAAGAACGGCGCATGGATAGGTATATGCGGTGAGCTTGCGGCTGACACTACTCTCACAGAAACCTTCCTGAGAATGGGCATTGACGAGCTTTCAGTTTCTCCGACCTTTGTTCTTAAGGTAAGGGACGCTGTAAGAAATATTGATCTCTCCAAATAATTTCTCATAGATCTTCACACGAAGAACACACCCTCGTTCATATGGACGGGGGTGTGTTCTTTTATTTGACAGATATGCTTTAATGTGCTAAAATATCTTATCGGCACAATTGTGTTTGTACATAAGTTTGTTATCAATGCACAAAAAATAAAAGTAAAATTTGTATACTATTTTGCCATAAAATCTCCCGTGCAGAATCGTATATAAGTTATCGAGGGGTGTGAAAGACTTGACCGACACTGAGTTCGATTTCAGGGTGGAGCTGATCCTGAAAAATGACAAAAACGGGCTTAGGGAGATCTATCAATGCTACGGCAAGGTGATATATAACATCATGCTTGACATTGTGAAAAGTCCTCAGGACGCTGAGGACCTGACATCAGATTTTTTCCTAAAGCTATGGGACACCGCAGGTCAGTACCGAAAGGGAACGGGGCATAAGCGATATCTGACTGTAATGGCGAAAAATCTCGCTCTTGACTTTATCAGAAAAAGGCGGCACGAAATGCCGACCCTTGACGATGATGAAGCAGGGCACAAAGAACAGCAGGACAGTATGCGGGTAGACGACGATGTGATCGGAAAGCTCACCTTCGAGGAGGCTTTGAAGCTGCTTTCAGAGGGCGAAAGGGATATCTTGAACATGAGGCTTGGAATGGATATGACATTTCGTGAGATAAGTCGGGCAGTGGGGAAGCCGCTGGGTACTGTCACATGGAAATACCGTCAGGCTGTTTTCAAACTAAAAAAGACCATAAAGGAGGACAGTATCTATGGCTAAGAACATAAAATTTCTTTACAAAAAGCATATTTCTGATACTGCCCCTGACATGGAAAAGCTCTGGGACAGGATAGAGGGACAGCTTGAAAACAAAACGGACAAAGATCAGACACAGATAAAAGTAAGCCGCAGAAATTACAGAAAATTTGCAGCGGCAGCAGCCTCGCTCGTGCTTATTATCGGCGGCGTAAGCCTTTACGCCGATATCCGCTCAGAGTCGGACAGTGTTTCAAAGCATAGCATAGAAACGGCTGACAAGGCTAGGCTTGAAAACAGAGAAGAAAAGACATACGAACAGCTCAGTTTCAGCCACACAGACACAAAGGCTTATGAGGACAGCTACATTCCAAAGGGCGATGATTATTTCACAGAGGACAGCGTTCTGGAAGATACAGACTTCTTTGCAGATGTGACAGTGCTTTCAGCAAGGCTCAACAGCGACAGCGCACATTACACCCTGAGAATAAACAGCCTTGTATCAAAGACAGGAGAAGAAAGCAAAACAAATATCACCATTGAAAGCTCTACCCCTTATATCATGCAGGAAAACAGAGAATATTTCATACCACTGAGGAAAGAAAACGGCACTTATTCTATGGCCTTTGAAAATGCACCTCAGATAGAGATCTCTCTGGACGGGGATATCGTTTTTCAAAACGGCTGGAAAAGTCTTGATGATGATTCGGGTATTCTCAAAGGCTCGCAGAAAAGCAAGAACGATTATTTCTATGACCGAATGAGATATTCCTCGAAAAACGATCTGCAAGACCTGCTTGCTAAGTGGAGGACTATGTAGCTAACAACGCAAGGGCATATCGCCCACGCTATTTTACGGGAGATGACAGCTATGAAAAAGACAACTTCAAACAGTATAAAAAGAAACTTGACCATGACTCTGTCGCTTATGATGACGGCGACAATGCTTGCTTCATGCGGAAGCGGTTATGACGGCTCGGAGAGCAGAAAGAGCGGCAGCTATAACAATGAAAGAACAACTGCGGAAAACTACAGATCCAGCAATGTTACAGCCGGAGATACTGACGGCACGGCGAATATAGGAGGGGGTTACAATACCGAGGAATATAACCATCTGACGGAAAACGGCTATAAGCTCGTTTCAGACGAACCGCTTTCCACCTTTTCCACAGACGTTGACACGGCTTCCTACACAAACGTGAGAAGAATGATAAATGATGGCTGGGAGGTCGACACTGACGCTGTGAGAACAGAGGAGTTCATAAACTATTTCAAGTATGACTATGAAAAGCCTGCGGAGGGTGCGGTGTCTATAAATACCGAGCTTTCCGATTGTCCTTGGAACAGTGAAGCAAAGCTTATGCTGGTGGGGCTTCAGGCAAGGGAAGCAAAGGTCAAGGACGTTCCTACAAACCTTGTTTTCCTCATAGACGTGAGCGGCTCAATGGAGGACGAGGATAAGCTTCCTCTTGTTCAGCAGGCTTTCTCAATGCTTGTTGAAAACCTTGGGGCTGATGACAGAGTTTCTATCGTCACTTATGCAGGCAGCGACAGCGTTGTTCTTGAGGGCGAAAGTGGCGACAACAGCGAGGAGATAGTTTCAGCACTTAACAGCCTGTCAGCAGGCGGCTCGACAGCAGGTGCGGCAGGAATTACCACAGCTTACAAGCTTGCAGAGGAGTATTTCATAGAGGGCGGCAACAACAGAGTTATCCTTGCAACTGACGGCGATCTGAACGTCGGTCTATCAAGTGAAGAAGAGCTTACCGACCTTATATCACAAAAGCGTGACTCAGGGGTATATCTCTCAGTGCTTGGCTTCGGCTCAGGAAACTATAAGGATAACAGGCTTGAAGCCCTTGCTGATAACGGCAACGGAAACTATGCTTATATCGACAGCGTTGACGAAGCAAAAAGAGTGCTTGTAACAGAAATGAGCGGAACTCTTTTCACTGTCGCAAAGGACGCAAAGGTGCAGATAGAGTTTAATCCCGAAAATGTTTCAGCATACAGGCTGGTGGGCTATGAAAACAGACTTCTCAATGACGAGGACTTTGAGGACGATACAAAGGACGCAGGCGATATCGGCTCGGGTCAGCAGGTCACGGTTTTGTATGAGATAGTGCCAAATAACGGCAATGAAAAGTCGCTGAAATATCAGGATAACGAGAGCAAGGCTGAAACCAACGAGCTCAGCGGAGAAATGCTCACAGTTTCAGTGAGGTATAAAGACCCGGAGGCGAGCGAAAGCAAGCTTATAGACAAGTCTGTTATGTGTTCTGACTATACAGAGGCTGTGTCACAGAATTTTGCAAAGGCTTGCTCTGCGGCAGAGTTTGCAATGGTGCTTAGAAACAGCGACTATGCAAGCGGTCTTACCGCTCAGGGCGTTGTGGATTATATGGAACAAAACAATGTTGACAACAGCGAGCTTTTTGAACTCATATACAAATATATGCAAAACGGCACAGGCAGCGAGGCAAGCTACTGGTAAAAAACTAAATTGAGGGGTGTTGCATGGTCAGCACCCCTTTGGACCATAAAATTTACCTCTTGCATAGAAATCTGCACCTGTCAGCCAAAAGAGGTTTACATGAAAAGAAAAATAGATTATAATAAGGCTGTCAGATAAAACGGGGGTGAAAGCGTGAAGGTCAGGATAGAGATAGACGAGAATATGTCTGAGGACGAGATAGTCATAAGGTGCGCCCAGCCCGATGAACGTGTGCTTAAAATGAAAATGGCGGCGGAGTCCACTGAGGGCGATCCTGAGATAGCTTTTTTCAAAGACGCAGTTCAGTTCTATCCTCCCCTTGATTCCATACTGTTTTTTGAAACAGGGGAACATAATCTTAACGCTCATACCTCCGACGACGTTTTTCAAGTGAAAATGAAACTTTTCGAGCTTGAAGAGATACTTCCACGAAAGTTCGTGCGGGTGTCAAAATCAGCAATCGTGAACGTGAAACATATTTATTCTGTTGAGCGAAACATAACCTCTGCAAGCCTTATAAGCTTTGCAGGCACTCACAAACAGCTTTACGCCTCACGAAGCTATTACAAGCTTTTGAAGCTCAGACTTGGAGAAAGGAGATTTCTATGAAAAACAAAAATCTTATATGGGGCTTGTTCTTTATCCTTGCAGGCGTTGCGCTTATCCTTGACCGCACAGGTCTGCTTGGAAGTGTAAGCGTGTGGAGCGTTGTGATCTCACTGCTCCTCGTTCCTGTTATCGTAACAAGCGTCAGACACCTTAACTTCTGGGGAATATTCTTCCCTATGGCTATCATGGCGATACTCTTTGACGAAACTCTCGGTATCGAGAAGTTCACCCCATGGCCTGTTCTCGGTGCGGCACTGCTTCTCAGCGTGGGATTTTCATTCATTTTCCCTTACCGCTACAGGTTTACCCAAAGCAAGTGGACCACCCACACTACCGATAATCCTGCATGGGATAAATCCTCAGACAACGGGGAATATGTGCGTATCGACGCAAAATTTTCAGGCTGCACAAAGTATATAACCTCAAAGGTGTTGAAAAGAGTTGACATAAGCTGCCGTTACAGCGGTATGGAGGTGTACTTTGATTCTGCCGATATGGCAGGAAACGAAGTCGAGCTGAATGTTGATGTGCTTTGCGGCGGAGTGGAGCTTTATATCCCGAAGAACTGGGGCATAAAGGTGGAAGCCGACTGCGTTCTTGGCGGAATAGACCAGCCTAACGGAGCTTATGATGAAAAAGAAAAGATCCTTATCATAAAGGGCAGAGCAAAGATCGCAGGAATAGATATAACATATGTTTAGTCTTATGTGAAAGAACAAAAGTAAAAGCTGCGGAGTTTTCCCTCCGCAGCTTTTTGTATGTCTAATTATTCTTGAAGTATCATCTTGTCTGAAAGTTCGTCCTCGGCGGTGTCGGAATAAAGCTTCATAAGCTTTTCCACCGTCATGTTTGCTCTCTGCTCGCCCTCGATAGTAAGAAGCAGTTTGCCTTGGCTCATTACGATAGTCTTGTTGCCGTATTCAATGGCATTTGAAATGTTGTGTGTTATCATAAGAGTAGTCAGTGCGTTTTCCTTTACTATCTTTTCGGTTATCCTCATGACCTTTTCTGCGGTCTTAGGGTCAAGTGCCGCAGTGTGTTCGTCAAGAAGCAGAAGCTTTGGTGTAACGATAGTCGCCATAAGCAATGTGAGCGCCTGTCGCTGTCCGCCTGAGAGCAAGCCCACAGGCATTTTCATTCTGTCCTCAAGACCAAGGTCAAGTTCTTTGAGCCTTTCTCTGAACACTGAAACGTCCTTTTTCCTGATACCGATAGTCAGCGAACGACGCTTTCCACGACTGTAGGCAAGGCCGAGATTTTCCTCTATGGTCATGTTTGGCGCAGTTCCTCTCAGCGGGTCTTGGAAAAGCCTGCCTATAGTTCTTGCACGTTGATGCTCCTTTAGGTGAGTGATGTTCTTTCCGTCAAGGAATATCTTGCCGGTGTCAGCCTCGTAGCTGCCACTGATAACGTTCATAAGTGTGGATTTTCCCGCACCATTTGAACCTATTACCGTAACGAAATCTCCGTCAGCCACATCAAGGTCTATGTGCTGGAGTGCCTTACGCTCGTTGGCAGTGTTCTTGTTGAAGGTTATGTTTATATTTTCAAGCTTAAGCATTTTAAACCTCCTATTTGTCACTGCATACACGCTTGTATGCCTTTGTGATATACTTCTTGATAGCAGGCAGAGAGATAGCAAGGGCAACTATGCAGGCTGAGAAAAGCTTTGTGTAGTTGCTGTCCATACCGAGATTCATTGCAAAAGCAAGAACAAATCTGTATGCTATCGCACCGAATATCGCCGCAAGTATTCCGCAGAGGATCGAGTGCTTGCTGAAGAATATCTCACCGATAATTATAGAAGCAAGGCCTACCACCAGCATACCTGTACCGCTGTTTGAGTCGCCTGCCGAGGAATACTGAGCGTACATTGCGCCTGAAAGGGATACCAAAGCGTTTGCAATGGCAAAGCCCATTATCTTCATTCTGTCTGAGTTTATTGAAGAAGCCCTAACCATGTATTCGTTGTCGCCTGTGGCTCTAAGTGACATTCCTGCCTGAGTTTTAAGAAACCAGAAAAGCAGAACAGCCGCAATAACAAGCACGATACCTGCCGCCGCAAGCTTGTAATAGTCGCCGAAATATTTCTGTGCCATTGTAAATATAGTATCTTTCTTATAGAGTGAAATATTAGGTCTGTCCATGATTTTCAGGTTTATGGAGTAAAGAGCCGTCATTGTGATTATTCCCGCAAGTATAGGCTGAACGTTGAGTTTTGTGATAAGTATTCCCGTCACGCTTCCTGCGATAGCTCCTGCAACTATTGACAGCAGTATGCCCTTGATAGGGTCGCCGTTGAAAGCCTGCATAACTGATACTGCAACGCCAAGGGTGAAAGTTCCGTCTACCGACAGGTCAGGGATATCAAGTATCCTGAATGAGATGAATATTCCAAGTGCAAGGATAGAAAAAACAAGACCCTTTTCAAATGTTCCCGTAACAACGCTTTCCGTGAGCTGAGTGTTTATTATCACAAGAAGTAAGATCAAAAGCACAGCTTTCGGTATAAGCGAGATAACTGTTTTCTTATTCAGTTTCATATAATTTTCCTTTCAATAAAAAATAGCAGGGAGCGAAAGTCCCGCTCCCTACTATTATACTATGTTTGATTTGATTTTGCAATAGTTTAATCGAAGTAAACTGTCTTTTCTCCGTTTGCAATATCGTCAGGAATAGTGATGCCGATAGCGTCAGCAGTTGTCTTGTTGATATAAGTGCTGAGGTCCTCGTTGAACACCTTTATTGGTATCTCGGACGCTTTCTTTTCGCCGCTGAGTATCTGAGCTGCCATGTTTGCAGTTTCCTTACCAAGGTCGGAATACTCGATACCAACAGTGCCAAGACCGCCGTCCATTACCATTGAGTCAGCGCCAACGAACATTGGAACTTTAGCCTTGTTCATAACTTCTGTTACTGTACCCATAGCGCCTGCAATAGTGTTGTCGTTAGGTGAGAATACAGCGTCGCACTTTGCGGCAAGGTTCTGAGCAGCTTCCTGCACCTCAGATGTGTTTGAAGCAGCGCCTTCGATAACAGTGATACCCTTTCCCTCACAATAAGCCTTTACTTCTTTAAGGGTAGAAACTGAGTTGTCCTCGCCTGTGTTGTAAAGATAACCGAGAGTTTTTATTTCAGGCTTCATTTCAAGCGCAAAGTCAAGTATCTTTGTGATAGCGAGCTTGTCAGATGTGCCTGTGATGTTTGCCCCTGTGCTTTCAAGCGAGTCACAAAGACCTGCACCGATAGGGTCTGTTACTGCGGAGAATACTACTGGTATCTCCTCAGAGTATGGAGCTGCGAGCTGTGCGCATGGTGTTGTGATAGCGATGATGATATCGTCACCGTCAGCTTTGAACTGGTCGAGTATCTGCTGAACAGTTGTTGACTCATTGTTAGCCTGCTGAGCGTCGATAGTGCAGTTTTTGCCGTCAACATAGCCAAGCTCTGCAAGTCTGTCGATAACAGCATCTCTGATAGTGTTGAGAGATGTATGCTCCATTATCTGCACAATGCCTATCTTATAGTGCTTTTCTGATGAGCCGCCTGCCTTTGAATCGTTTGAGGAGTCCTCCTTAACGCCGCATGACGCAAGAGCAGCCACAGCCATTACCGCTGCAGCGGCAAGTGCCAGAACTTTTCTTAACTTCATATATGTACCATTCCTTTCGTATTTACGGGGATTTTACCCTACTACTCTATTAAAGCACAGCCGTAAAAGTTTGTCAAGTAAAAGTTAAAAGGATTGTAGAAATAGTAAAAGCCACAGAGAAAATCCCCATGGATTTTGTGTGTTTTGCAGTTGGTTGACAGAAATGTGAAAAAAGGCTATAATGATATCTGTAATATTGCAGAGCAGGAGGTTTTGTATTGGGACTAAAAAGGGTTTCCATGATAGGGTTTTGTCTTGCGGCGGTGGCAGCGGTGGTAATGCTCGCTGCAGTTATAATAAGACCGCCGAAAATATATATAAGCGAGATATGCCCCTCAAACAGCGAAACATCTAAGAAAACAGCTATGCAGGACAAAAACGGAGAACCAAGCGATTGGATAGAGATATATAATCCTACAAATAAAGATATTTCACTTACGGGATTTTCACTTTCAAAAAATGGCGGTGGAGATCAGCCTTTGGGCGGATATGTCATTAAAGCCAATGACTATATAATAGTATACTGCTCGTCAGCAGGCTTTGAAAATGCTGATTTTCCCCACGCTGATTTCAGCATAGGCAAGGTCAGCGAAGCGGAGATAATATTGAAATATGACTCGTTCCAGTGTGAGAGCATAAAAATGCCTAAGCTTAACAAGGGCGTGAGCTATTCTAAAAATGTCAAGGGTGAAATGTACGTTTCAGAGCCTACACCTCTTACGGCGAATGCAGAGAAAACTATCGGAGATACACCTGTGTTTTCTCAGGCGGCAGGTAGCTATGAAAAGGCTTTTGACCTTGAGATAACCGCAGGAGAGAGTCAGACGGTGTATTATACCACCGACGGCACCGACCCTGCCACGTCGGACACAAGAAAGGTCTATGAAAATGCCCTGAGAATTGACGACAGGTCAGATGATGAAAATGTCCTTTCGGCTTATGACCCTATGAAGATACAGCTTGACTATCGTGACAGCATAAAACTGCCTGACAAAAGCGCAGTTGATAAAGGCACTGTCATAAGAGCCTGTGCAGAGGGTACAAGCGGAAAGTGCGGAAAAACTGTTACTGCCACTTATTTTGTGGACGTTTCAAGTGCAGATCATAACGATCTGCCTATAGTATCCATTACCACCGATCCTGATGGGCTTTTCAACGAAAAAACGGGCATTTACTGCCTTGGGGACGTATACAAAGAATATGACGAAGAAAACCCCGACCACCCTTGGAACGGCTCTATCCCTGCAAACTATAATCAGCGTGGCAGAGAGTGGGAAAAAGAATGTTATGTGGAGTATTTCGACAGCGAGGGCAACAGCCTTATTTCTCAGGATTGCGGCATAAGGATACAAGGCGGCTGGTCTAGGGCGGATTATCAAAAGTCGTTCAGGCTTTATGCTCGAAACGATTACGGCAAAAACTCTTTTGATACAGTTTTCTGGGATAGCTTTACAGATGTAAACGGCGAGGCTATCACCTCCTGCAAGACCTTTGTGCTTAGAAACGGCGGGAATGACGCCAATTATTCAAAATTCAAGGACATGATGATACAAAATATGGTGTCAGGCAGAGGTGTTGAAACTCAGCAGGGAACAGCCTGCGTGCTGTTTATAGACGGTGAATACTGGGGACTTTATACCTTGCAGTCGGATTACAGCGACAGATATTTTGCGGATAGATATAATGTTGCAAAAAGCAACGTTGTCATGTATAAAAATGATGAGCTGAGCGAGGGTGAGGCTGAGGACGAAAAGCTTTTCAATGATATGTATAAGTTTATCACAGAAAACGATATGTCCATTGAGGAGAATTATCGCAAAGCCTGCGCAATGATAGATATGGATAACCTTGTGGAGTATGCCGCCACGGAAATGTATATCTTCAATGACGATTGGCCGCAGAACAACTATGCTTGCTGGCGCACAAGAACCATAGAGCAGAGCAATAGCTATGCAGATGGCAGATGGCGCTTTGTGCTTTTCGATACGGAATCGTCATGCTCGCATTATAACGAGAAGGATATGGAAACAAATATGTTCTCGTATCTTAGAAGCCAAAGCTATACAAAGTTTGGCGGAATACTTTGCAGCCTTATAGATAACGAGGAATTCGATTTGAAACTCACCTCGGCAATGTGTCAGCTTGGAAGCGTGAACTTTACTGCGGAGCGGTTCGGTGAGTATCTCGAATATTATAAGAATATCTATTACGGCGAGCTTGACAATTATTTCGACCGTTTTCCAACATGGGCAAACCTTGCGAAAGCTACAGACCCTATGATAATACGTTGGCAGAATTTTATTGAGGGAAGATATGATAAAGTGCTTGGCTATCTTGAAAGAGAGTTTGACTATTATGAGCGCAGAACAGTGAAGATATCAGCGGATAACGAGCAGGGAAGCGTTTTGATAGGGGGCGTTGAAATAGAAAGTAATTATAGCGGCACATATTTTGACGGCTGTGAGATAAAATTGAACGCACAAGCAAAATCAGGCTGGCATTTTGACCATTGGGAGGGCGTAAAGGGCGATAATACCCAATCGGAGATAAAGGCTAAGGTGAATGGTGATATGAATATCAAAGCCGTTTTTGAAAAAGATATTGTTTAGCATAAAAAAGGTCTGTCACCAAAATCAAGTGACAGACCTTTTACTATATAACTTAACCTGCAAAATCAATATCTACAGAGCATATCTCAGCGTCAGTTCCTACCCTCATGAAAGTGCCGTATACACCAACACCAGAGGTGACAATGGAGTACATGTTATCTTTCTTTATCATGCCACATGGGTTTTCCCAGAAAAGACCTATTGTCAGATTGCCTGGGAAAAGCTGCCCGTCATGTGTGTGACCTGAGAAATCTATGTCTGCACCTGCGTCAGCGGTCTTTTGAAGCTCGTCAGGCTCGTGGGAAAGCACGAATATCGGCTTGGTCTTGTCAAGATCCTTCGTAAGCTCTGATATCTCTGCACGAGTGCCGTCCTCAGTACCGGGCTTGTCAGTGTCACGCCTGCCCACAAGATAAAATTCATCGTTTATCAAAACAGACTCATCATTGATAAGCTTTATGTTACACTCTTTCATAAAGTTTGTCATTTTTTCACTATGAAGCTGTTTTCCGCCCCAGTCAAAGGTAAATCCCATGAGAATTTTTTCATCTATATCGTGGTTGCCGTAGACAGCATAAACGCCGTATTTGCTCTTTATGGACTTGAGCTGTGCCTTTATACCTTCGGGATCGTCCATGCCGTCATAGCTGTTGTCAAAAATATCTCCTGCTATTATAACAATGTCAGCGTCCTGCTGGTTTATTTTCTCAACCATGTTGGTGATGTGATCCACACCGATAGCGTAACCCATGTGCAGGTCAGCCACAAGCACAGCCTTTAAATGCTTGTCACTGCCACATGACTTGTTGACAGTTACGCTGTATTCATTCACCTTGATGTTTCGTGCATTGAAAATGCCGTAAAGACAGGTCGCCACCGCACAAGCCACAACCACCGAACCAATGGAAATAACGCTTCCACGGGAAAAAAGCAGCGTGTTTTTCAGCTTCGTGTGCTTTGCGATAAGTCTTAGCAGGTCAAAAAGCACCACATACAAGAGCGAGTAGAGCATAATGCCTATCCAGTATGTAGAAATTCGCCTTATGACGATAGCAACGGCGGATTTTGGAAGCAGAAAAGCTATAACAGGCGAAAGCGCCATGAAAAGATAGACCACTGCAAAAGGCACTTTGAAACGCAGCCAGTTAAATCTGTGGTTGCAGTGCTTCATCCAGTAGAAAAATCGGAACATCATGTATGATGATACGCCCAGATAAAAGGGCAGAAGAAATAGAAATATCATTATTATGCCACCTTATAGATAAGTGAGGAATGAGAAATTAAGGTATCGCCTGCGGCGATGATTTTTTTATTCCTCTTTGAATCTCTCCAAAAAGCTGTGTCTGCCCTCATCGTCTTTGTATGCAATGACCTGATTGAGCATAACGTTTTCCACACTCTTGAAAATGTTGTATTCCACCTGCTGATTAACGAGCTTTAGCTTTGCAATAAGCTGTTTTATCTCCATACGCTTTGATACTGTCCTGCTGTCAGGTGCGCAGGTGGTGCAGGTGTCGGTGAACTTGCAGGCACATTGTATGAACCGCAGCCCATTATAGTCACGCCACCTTTTTATGTCGTCCTCTCTTACCATATAGAGAGGTCTTATAAGCTGCATACCCTCAAAATTCGTGCTGTTGAGTTTGGGCATCATGGTCTGTATCTGTCCGCCGTAAAGCATTGACATAAGTATAGTTTCGATAACATCATCATAGTGATGTCCAAGTGCGATCTTGTTACAGCCAAGCTCCTGTGCTTTGCTGTATAAATGACCTCTTCTCATTCGTGCGCACAGATAGCATGGATTTTTCTCCACATTGTATACAGAGTCGAAAATATCAGACTCAAACACTGTTATGGGTATTCCAAGCCGCTTTGCGTTGCGCTCGATTATCTCACAGTTTGCAGGGCTGTAGCCCGGATCCATAACAAGATATTTTACCTCGAAAGGGAACTTGCTGTGGCGGTGAAGCATTTGTATGAGCTTCGCCATGAGCATTGAATCCTTGCCGCCCGATATGCACACCGCTATCCTGTCATTAGGCTTTATAAGCTCATATTCGTTCACAGATTGTGTGAATCTGTTCCATATCTCCTTGCGGAATTTCTTTTGTATGCTCCGCTCAGCGTCCTGTGAGATATCCTCTACGACCTCTTTGGAAAGCTTTTCTCTCAGCCAGCCATAGTAGCCACCCTCTAGGTTTTCAGCGTCATAGCCAAGCTCTCGAAGCTTTTCTGCCTCAGTGTCGCTTATAAGTCCGCTTTTACAGCAGATAAGAAGCTTTTTGTCCTTTGGCAGGTCGCTTTTATCAAGCTTTTCGGCAGGGATGTTCACTGCTCCGTCAATGTGACCGTATTCAAAGGAAAGCTCGTCCCTTATATCTATTATCAGCGTGTCGCCGCTTGTGTTTATCATTTGTCAGTTGACCTCCGCAAAATTTATCACTACCCTTTATAATATCACAAAAATCACCGTTTTTCAAGCTTTACGCAAAAATAAAACGGCAAAGCCTGATGCTTTGCCGTTTGTTTTATGTCTTGTGTCTGTTTCTTATATAGAATATTATGGATATTGCCGCTACGATAAATTCCGTGACAGGATAAGCAAGCCATACGCCAGTTAATCCTGCTGCCTTGGACATAATGAAAGCCATTGGCACGATAAGAGCAAAGCCCCTTAATATGGTGATGGTCTGGGCTGGTATGATTTTTTCAGAAGCCGCAAAAAATGCAGATATTATTATATTGAAGCCTGAGAAAAACAATCCGGTGAAGTATATTTTCATGCCGTCCTCTGCCATGCGCTGAAGAGAGTCGATATGCTCGCTGTTGAATATAGCGGCGATAGGCGTTGTGAAAAATGCAATAGCAAGGTAAACCATAAGCGCTATCACCAGCTGTGATATAATAGAATATCTCAGCACTGCTCTAAGACGGTCTTTGTCGCCAATGCCGTGAGCAGCACTGATAAGCGGCTGACCGCCTTGTGCGATACCGGTGAATATGGATACCGCCACAATGGAAGTATTCGCTATCACTGCATAAGCTGCAACGCCTGTGTTGCCTGCAAGACCAAGTATTATTATATTGAACGCAAGCACTACGATGCCTGATGAAAGCTCAGTTATAAGCGACTGCACGCCTATGGACAATATGCCGCCAAAGGTTCTCCCTTCGTGCCTTGCCCTGACGATATGGAAGCTGTTCTTTTTGCGGAATTTGTATATGCTCAGTATGCAAAGGCTTATGACAGGCGAAAGCCCTGTTGCAAGGATAGCTCCGAAAATGCCCATATCCAGCGGGAAAATGAACACATAGTCAAGTATTATGTTTGAAAAGCTTCCTGTAAGCATTGCCGCCATTGAAAGCTTTGGGTTTCCGTCATTTCTTATAAAGCAGTTGAAAGTGTCGTTAAGCACAAAGAACGGTCCGAACATCATAAGCACTTTTAGGTAGGTATTAGTCATGCCCACAACGCTGCCCTTTGCACCAAGAAGCTTTGCAAGTGGCATTGAGAAAAACGCTCCGCCCAAAAAGTATATCGCTCCAAGCAACAGAGCCATAAGCAGTGCACAGGTGAAAACTCTGCTTCCTGCTTCGTCACGTCCCTGACTTTTGTATATTGCAAACTTTGTCGCTCCGCCCATGCCGATCATAAGTCCGGTGCCGTGGATAAGGCTGTATATCGGAATGGCGATATTCAGTGCAGTTACGCCGTCTGCACCCATGCCCTTTGCGACAAAGAACGTGTCCGCAAGGATATAGCACGATACACCTATCATTCCGAGAACGTTCAGAGAAGCGTATCTGGCAAAGTCCCTAAGATGTGAATTTTTCTTCATTTTTACCCTCCGTTTATCCCACAAAAAAACGCCGAACACCGCTGTCTTTTAAAGCCTAACGACAGCAGGTCCGACGCAAAACTTCTACCCGGCGGCAGAAGTAAGCCTTTGTTATTTAAGGCAACACCGCACAAAGCCCGCCTGACGGCTTTGCACGCCATCTGCTTGCAGATTTCCCGTCATATCACACAAAAAATCTGACTACGCATCTGACGCACAATCTTTGTGCGGTATTGCCTTAAACATATAAGATTATAACAGAGTATAAAGGCATTGTCAAGAGGTAAATGACTTTGCTTTATGTTAAATAAATGTTAAAAAACGCTCCTTGTGGTTGACAAGTTTTTAACAAAGCTTTATAATGAAATTGACAGAAAGCATATATAATATTATATGACAGCCTTAAAATTTTATATACCGATAACAAAGAAGGGGAAACTATGAATTTAACTCATCTCAGATATATGGTAGAGGTCGAAAGACTTGGGTCTATCACAAAAGCAGCTTCAGCACTTTATATGGGTCAGCCTAACCTTTCAAAAGCCATAAAGGAAATGGAAAGAGAAGTTGGCATACCGATTTTTAAAAGAAGTGCAAAGGGTGTTGTTGCCACAGAAAAGGGCAAACAGTTCTTGCAGTATGCAAAGGCCATACTTGTGCAAATGGATAAAATGGAGAGCCTTTATAAGGATAATGGTGAAAACGCTGTGAACTTCTCTCTGCTTTTGCCAAGGGCAAGCTATATAACTCACGCTTTCACTTGCTTTGTGAACAAGTTAGGCACGAATGTGGAGCTTGACGCAAAAATAAGGGAAACAAACTCCATGGAAGCCATAAACGCAGTGGTGGAATGCGAATATAACATGGGTATAATCCGTTATCCTGTGGCGTATGAGAGCTTTTTCATGTCTATGATAGAAGAGAAAAATCTGAAATATCATAACGTGTGGGAGTTCGATTATGTACTTATCACAAGCGAAAACAGCCAGCTTGCTAAAGAAAAAGAGATAAACGAAACTGTCCTTGATAAATACATAGAGGTATTGCATGGGGATAATATCGTGCCGAACATCTCAGCGACTTATCAGAAGAAAAACGCTGAGCTTAATAATCACAGCAGGCATATTTACGTCTATGAGAGAGGAAGTCAGTTCGATATCCTTTCGGCTTGTCCAGACTCATTCATGTGGGTAAGTCCTCTGCCAAAGGAGATATTGAAGCGTTATGGCCTGGTGCAAAGAGTTTGTCATAGCTTCAAAAAGACCAATAAGGACGTTCTTATCTATCAGAGCAATTACCGCCTTAGCCATGCGGATCAGATGTTCCTTGATGAGCTTGAAAGGGTAAGAAAAGAGATATCAGAATAATTTTTAGCATAAAAATGCGGGCGAACATGAAAGGTGTTCGTCCGCTTTTTGTTTAACAAGATCTAAGCTCTGAGCATATTATAGGTCAACGTGACTACAGAATATGCCACCGTCCTTTGTAATGTCGATATAGGCATAGCTTGCAGGCTTGCCGTCTCTCGGCTGACCTGCACTGCCGGGGTTTAAAATGTGGATGCCCTCCTCATAGGCATAGTAGCGACAGTGTGTGTGTCCGAAAAGTGCTATCTGTGCGCCTATTTCCTTGGCTTTGTAAAAAAGTCTGTCGGTAGAGTATTTCACGCCCCACTTGTGGCCATGGGTGAAAAATATCTTTATACCGTCATCGGTCATGTATATGTCATTTTCGGGAGTGAGCGAGGCAAAGTCGCAGTTTCCTGATACGTTTACTATCTTTTTGTCAAGATACTGCACTCTCAGGCTGTCAAGGTCACGTTCGCCGTCACCAAGAAAAATAAACAGGTCAGCGTCGCCGTTTCTCTTGAATATTTTGTGCATTGCAGAATAATTTCCATGAGTATCCGAAAAAACGATTATTCTCATAGTTACACCCCTTTACCAGTTATAACAAGCAATATTATAACATAAATATTTATAAATACTATAGAAAAAAGGAGAATTTTTTATGAGCGCAAAAAACAGCTTCAATTCTATGGATCCAAAAGCCATGCAGGCGCTTCTTGCAGTGGCTTCAAGAAAGTTAGGCACTACCCCTGATGTGCTGAAAGGTCAGCTTGAAAGCGGAGTTTATGACAGGGCGCTTCAGGGTATGCCACAAAACGAGGCTATGATGCTTCAAAAGGCTTTGTCAGATCCGAAAACTGCAGAGAAAATATTGTCCTCACCACAGGCAAGGGCGATATTCAAAAAGCTTCAGGGGAAATAGTATTTTACAGGGCAAAAGCTTGAACAGGCGGTGAAATAATTGGACGATCTGATGAACAAAATACAGAATGTGCTTAATGACGAGGAAAGCATGAAGCAGATAAAGGAGCTTGCGGATATGCTCACGGCGGATAACGGCGGACAGGGAGAACAGGGCGGTCAGAGCGAAGCTCCACAAAGCCCCCGGAACATGGACTTTTCTCAGCTTCTCCAAAGCCTAGGCGGCGTTTCTCCTCCTGCGGAAAGCAAGCCTGCGCAAGCGACACAGGCAGGGGGTCTTGATATTGCAAAGCTTATGAAGATACAAAGCATTATGCAATCGGCTTCAAAGCCCGATAAAAATATCCAGCTTCTTCTTGCTCTGCGACCTCTGCTGAAAGAAGAAAATCAGGCGAAAATAGACAGGCTCATAAAAATATTCAAGCTTTTTGCGGTCTATCCCGCACTGAAAGAAAGCGGACTTCTGGGAGGTGATCTGCTTGGCTTATTCTGATGACAATAATTTCACCACCATGCAGGAGGAAGCCATTCGCCGTGTGAGAGAAATGCAAAGGCGTTCACGAAGCATTGTGGGCGCAAGCCCTAATAGCGAGTCTGCACCACCTAATGCAGAGGAAACCCCTCGCACTCAGAATGTTCATAGCCCACAAAAAGCCCCTCAGAGCAGTTCGCTTTTGAGCGGTCTGCTTGGGGGGAATTTAGGCGATATAAAGATAGACGAGGAAAAAGCCCTTATCGGTCTGCTTATTTACATATTATACAAGCAGGGCGCAGACATAAAGCTTCTCCTGGCGCTTGGCTACCTTCTTCTCTAAAGCGTCCATTCAAGAAGTGCAAGCATAGAAGTATCGGAGAAAATATCGGAAAGATAGCTGTCGTCATATATCCTGTCCATGTTGTCACCTGAATATTCTATCTCCTTGCAAAGCTCCTTGACGGTTTCAAAGCGTGCGTGAGCGTCCTGCTCACGACTGAGGTTTATGACCTCTGCGGCAAAAACGAACACTATCATAGCCTTTATTTTTGACAGCAGGTCGAAATCTCTCACAGCTTTAAGAAAATATCTGTATACAAAATACACCGCAAGCTTTTCGTACTCTCCGCTCGTCTGAGCCTTTAAGGGTGCGGAAAACTTTTTCACAAATCGGCTTGCGTCTTTTATCTGCTGTGGGAGAATGTCGCCTATAAAGTCAAGACGTTCAAGATACAAAAGCATATTTTCGGCATTTTCCAAAGGCTTTTCAGGCAAAGCCTTTTTCAAACTCTCCACACGCTCTGCAATTATTTCAGGGTGGGAAAGCTCCTGGGCAATGGCTTTTATCTCCTCTGTATCCTCTTCGTCAAGAGCATATTGTATCTCCGCTGACGCTGAAAGAACGTTCACAAGCCTGTCATGGAGAGAATATTCCCTGTTTTGAAGCAGGTCAATGAAAGCCGTCCGTGCAAAAAGCATGGTTTCAAGAAGCTGGGGATCGAACTCAAGGTCGTCAGGCTCTTCATCTATCTCTTTGGTAAAAAATCTCACGGGCTCATCGTCAGAAAGATACATTCTCACAGCTTCTTCGCAGGCAAGTCCCACACCTGCCTCCTTGTAATCTCCAAACCACTCGTAAAACCTCGGGTGTTCACGGCATATGTCTGAGATGTTATCCTCACCGTAAGCAAGCTGAACAGAGCAAAGCCCCTTTTCGTTGAGCATAGGGCATTTGCCGTCGCAGTGGACAAGATATTTCACGCCCTCGTCTTCCGTAACTGAGTTCACAAACTTCCTGCCTATATCATTGTCAAGCTTTTTGTAAAAGCCGTAGGTGTCCTCGTCTATCTCGATATCCCAATCGGTCATACAGCAGTTGTCAGAACACTGCGAGCCTGTGCAGACAAATTCATCAAATATCTCAGGGTAAAAAAGCTTCATATAAATATCTCCTTATGAGGTGTTGACCTTATTATAATACTAATGCTTTTATCTGTCAACTTTCAGAATAAAAAAAGGCAGACACCTTGTCCACCTTTTGTCACTCTTGTGTGAAAACTATCCATTTTATGTTTTTGGGGCTTATCTCGTCAAGATACTCTGACGGCACTGTGACAGTTATCTGACGTTTTGAAGTCGCCCCTGCCTTGTTCTCGGGTATCTCTTTAGCCACATATATGAAAAGGGAATCCTTGTCCTTGACCGCCCTTACTGCTTTGTAGTCGATATGTTCATATCCTGAAAGCTCTCCTTTTAGAAAAATAACATGGTTGTTGAAGCCGCCTTCGTTTTCAAAAGCTTCCATATCCTTTTTCATTTCCTGAATTTGCAGCTCACCATTGTATTTCAAATAATATTCACTGAAATCATCATAATTTGAAAACATTTTTTGATAGGGGAATGTCATGTTGGCTTCACTGCTGCACTTGTATATCTTTTGCTCAAAAGGAACGTCTGTAAGCTCACTTGTTACATTCTCTGTCTGATAAAGCTTGTTGCTTCCTGCGTAATATACCGTCAAGCCGTTTTCACAAACGCTGTAAAGGCTGTCGGCAGAAAGCTTTTTTGAGAAAAGCTTCATGCTGCCCTCAGAAAAGTCCTCAGATTCTATGGTAAGAACACCACTGTCCCCCTCCAAAGAGCTTTCAGCATGTATCACCTGCGTGCTTGTGCATACGGTTATCTCAGCCTCAGTGCCGCTTTTTACGCACTCACAGAACTCAGCCCAGCGCATATCGCTTTCTTCTGAAGAGTCCATGAAAATCATACCATGCTCTCTAGCCGTGTCAGCGGTTATCTCACTGCCGTTCCATGCTGAGAAAAATATCTTTGCAGGGCTGTCAACGACTTCCTCTTGTTCGATAAACGAGGAGTTTTTAGTATTGACCACGCTCTCTTCAGATCGACCGCAGGCTGAAAAAAGGGTCAGGAACATTGCAGCAGACAATGCACCGCAGATAATTTTTTTATGCAACTTCCTGCCCCCCCTTGCTTTTATACTATAAGGGCAACGCCTCCCAAGGCACGCCCTTAAAGCTCATTATATCATATTTTGCTGATTCTGTTAATATGTATTTTAATCAAATTAGTAAACGCCTATTTGGCTATAATGTCAAAATATCGGTGCAAATATGGCAAATATCTCAAGAATAGGGCTTAAAGAGTGAAATGTGACAATATTGTAATTAAACTGTCATTGACATTGATGATAAAAAATATTATAATATGTTTATGTACCTGTGCTTTGTTTGCAGGTGTGCAGGTGTGTTCCTGCAAAAGGAGGCGAAATGTGACGGCTTGTGCCGTGCAATATATGGATAATAACAAGAATAACGTTTCCCGCAAGGCTTCGGGAAATACGGCGAGCGTTGTCGCAATAATAGTTGTAGGCATATTTGTGCTGTGCGTGATACTTCTGCTTGCCAAGGGGCTTTTTGCAAGCAATAGTTCAGAAGTGCCAAAGGGTATAAATACTGCCACCATAAATACAAATGAGTCTGTGGCTGAGCCAGTGAACAGCGCCGCCCCTGCGGATACGTCCGTTACTGGTAACAGCAGTGTGGACGAAAGCGGTGCGGTAACAGATGTGTCCAGCGACGAGTCTAGCCAGACAGATGTGCTTGAAGTAATGTATGTCACAGAGTATGCTTATCTTCATGTGGCACCTGATAATGACGCTGAGAATATCGTTTGTATGTCACCGGGCGTTCAGGTAAACGTTCTTGAATATGAGGATAACGGATATGTGAAGATAAATTTCATGAACATAGACGGTCCGCTCACAGGATATATTTATAAGGATTATCTTACAACAGACAGCTCTATAGCAGTACAGTGGTAAAAAATATAGCGCCGCACAAAAGAATGTGCGGCGCTTTTGGATATGGGGGCTTTGAAGTGCCGAAATATAATACTTTTATCGAGGATAAAAACGGAGAGCGCATAGACTTTATCCTTGACGTTGCCAAAAGAAGTCGCCTTAATATGGGTATGCGTGACGGCACTTTGACAGTGCGTGTGCCTTACGGCTGTTCAAAGCAGCAGCTTGAAAGCTTTATTAATAACAATCTGGGCTGGATAAAGGAGCAAAAAGACAAGGCGGCGGTGGGTCTGCCGAAAGATTTCTGCGATGGCGAAAGGCTCAGACTTTTGGGGAACGAGCTTACCCTGACCCTTGTTCAAGCTGATAAGTATTTTTCTCCCAAGATAGAGGACGGCAAGCTTCTTATTGCCGTGAACAAAACCAGCGACCAGACCTATGTAAAAGAGCAGACCACCAAGTTCATAAACGATCTCACAGTGGCGGAGATAACAAAAAGTATGCAGAAAATGTCTGCCTCCACAGGGCTTGTGCCTGAAAAGGTCACAATAAAACCGCTGACAGCAAGCTGGGGAAGATGTATCTCAAACAGGCATATTTCCATAAACTCAAAGCTTATCGTTTTCCGCAGAGAGTGCATAGATTATGTCTGCCTCCACGAGCTTTGCCACTTGGTCTTTATGGATCACAGCAAGGATTTCTGGGCTTTGGTGGGCAAGTTCTGTCCCGATTGGCGAGGCATAAGAGAAGAAATGAAAGGCTGACCATGCAGGCATACCCTACAAAATATACTCATGTGCTTTGTAGGTATTAACTATTGACAAGTACAAGATATTGTGGTATCCTTTTATTGTGGCAACAATATGTACAACAAAGAAAAATGGAGGTAATGTAAAATGGTAAATGTGAACGTAACAGGCGGGGAGATGTCCCAGGCAGAGATAAATTCATATATCGACAGGGCGCAGAAGCTTTACCCTGAAAAGACTATCCAGACTATCGACCTAAAAATAGACGGCGACTTTGTTGACGTTGATTATCACTTTGCAGATGTGCCTTTTCAGCGTATAAGAAGAATAACAGGCTATCTTGTTGGAACTCTCGACAGATTTAACGACGCAAAGAGAGCGGAGGTCCGTGACCGAGTAAAGCATGGTCTTGCAAGCCCCAGCGTATCAGAACAGTAAAAATGAAACACGGCATATGTCACCGAAAAAGTGGCATATGCCGTATTTTTTATGGAAGTGTATTGGTGTAGCTTTTTAGACCTTGTTTCCGCAAACGCTGCAAAATTTGGCTCCGCTCTTCAGCTCTGAGCCGCAGTGAGGACACTTTTCAGGTGCGGTCTGCCAGGCAGGCTGTTCAGCCGTTTCTGTAGGTGGTTCTATAGGCTCTGTCTGTTGTGGTATCTCAGGCTCAACTACGCTCTGTGACATAACAGGCTCGGCATTGTCGGGCTTTCTGAACTGTGACATATCAGGCTGAGCAAAACTCTGTTCTTGCGGTGTAGTCATTGGGATAGGCGCAGGGGCATTGTCAGGCGTCTTTGCGGCAACAGGTATCTCAACGGCGAAATCTTCGCCCATAAGTCTGCCTGCAATAACAAGTCCACCGATAAAAAGCAGGAAAGCCGCAATAAATGGCAGAACATCATCAGCAAGTGAAAGGGCTACCCTGAACTTGTCATTGTCATAGCCCATTGTTATAGCGTTTGAGAAGTGACCTTTTACCGTAACATAGTATATCATTATGCCCTTTGTTATCATCACAATAAACGGGAAAAGGATAAGAGAGCCTGCGAATGCGCCGTCAAGCTTTTTCTTGCCCTTTGCTCTTGCAGATGTGAAAAACGCCACAAGGCTGAATATGGCGAGTGCGCATGAAAGACCATAGGTGTTCACATAAGCGAAAATGTCGGGGGTGAACAAAAAGTCTATCTTGTTTGTGAAAACGTTGTTGTAAACGAGCTTTCCCACAGGGTCAGCAAGAGCACCTGCTGCCGAGAGAATGAATGCGAAAAAACTCAGCAGACACAGGGACATTCCTGCATATGTAAGCTTCTTTGTGTAGATCTTTTTTGCCATTTTGATTAGTCCTTTCATTTGTGAAGTCTTTATCCGCTGTCCGAAAAAATAGGGGCGGATAGAATTTCCGTCCCTATTATAATACTATTTTATAAAAGCCTTGTCAATAGATTTTTTTCGCAGCTTCCGTCGCTATTTATCGTTTTTTGCCGCTATCCTCGTCCTCACCGAGAATATTTTTCATCATCTCGTTTATGTGCCGCAGCTTTTCGTCATCATCATTGTCAGGTCGGTATATCCTCAGCGGCTCGTCCGTTGTATCAGTTGTGTCATTTATCACAGGCGTTGTGGCTTTCTCACTGCTCTCAGCCGTAAAGTTAGCTTTTGCAAGCACCTTTTTCATGACTTTTCCACGCTTATATTCAAACAGGAATATAAGCACCAACAGGGCAACACCGAAGCCCGTTATGATAAGAGATACCTTCCAATAGTCAGGTGAGAACTTCATTGTTATCTTGTTTTCACCCTGCTCCAAAGGGATAGTTATAAGGCTGTCAAGAGATTTTTCAGCCGTCACCTTTTTGCCGTTCACAGTGATAGTCCAGCCGTTTTCGTATGGTATGGTTGTGAACAGTACAGAGCCGTCATTTTCAGCATTAACAGTGCCCTCAAGATAAGTGTCCTTAAAGCTTGTGACCTCAAGCACATTTTTCTGCATATCAGCGCAGGTCTGTGCAAAGCTGTCATAATCAAAGGTGTAGAAAAGCTGGTCTTTCCAGTAAGCTTCGTTATCGTCATTTGCCACCGTTATGCGTATGCGAAGCTCCTGCCCCTCATAGAATTTGCCAAGATTCATAATGGAATAATTGTCGCCCACAAAGAACTGACCTGCATATTCCATAGGCTCAGAGCCGTCCATATAATCGTCCTCGTCCTGTATCCACACGTTGCAGGAACGCTCATATTTGGTTGGAAGATACATATAAAGATATGAGTCCTTATCCATTTTCACAACATAGTCAATGTGACATTCTGCAATGGAAGTGTCTGTAGGGAAGTATTTCGTGTGTCCGTCAGTGAGCTGAGATGTAGAAACGTTCTCCATTTCGCTGTTTATAACAGGTATCTTTGTGAAATATTCCTTTGTTGTGCCTGCGAGGGCGTTGAATACCATGTTCTGATTTTCAAAAGGATTATCTTCAGAAAGTGACACGTCCTCAATACTAGGCGAAGATACCATGCCAAGACCAAGAGCGTTAGGGTTGTTGTAGAATTTGTATGTTGCGTCGCCCTCAGTGTATTCTGTTGTGAGCTTGTATTCCTCAGGGACTTTAACTCTTGTGCCTACAAAAGAGGTGTTGCCCGTTTTGTCCATAAGATATTTTATGTCAAACAGAGCGTCCGTCATGAAAGTTGTGCCGTCATATTTTGTATAGTGACCGCCGTAAGCATATCCAAGCTTGTGGAGCATCATAAGGGCAGGTGCGTTCATTGTGGAGCTTGAATGTGAAATGCCCTTGTAGCCTGTGCCGATAGGATCGTTCACAGTCCTGTGGAAAGTTGCCTCCATGCGGTAGAAAAGCGACGGGTCATATTCCTTCATCATTGACACAGCGTTTCTCGTCTGCGTCATGTAGGGTTCATAGGAAGTGTACTTGCTGTATGCAACGTCAGTGTCTATCTTGTCGATAGTGTCAGCGCTGTTTGCAAAAAGCTCAACCGCAAGAACGCCTACCATTACGATACAAACTGCCTTTGATTTTGGATATTTCTTGATAAGATAGATAAGCGCGAAATATGCCGCCAGCGCTATCATGGATACCCATATGCCTTGTATAACGTTTGTGGTGTCGCCTGTTTCACTTGTCTTTGTTTCAAAAAGTTGGAAGTGAGAGTAGTTCTCACGCTCACACCAGAAGAGGAATACCATAAGTCCGAAGAAAATTCCGCCGATGTTCTTTGCAGTTATGCCCTCGAGGTTTTCAAACGCCCTGAATGCCATTACTATCATCAGGAATGAGAATATGAAAGAATATCTGTAAGGCAACCAGTTCGGCACTTGAAAGCCGTGCATTGCCATATCAGCAGGCTTTATATACATTAGTATAACAAGCAGGAAAGTGAGCAGACCTGTGGAGGCCTTTTCTTTCATTGTTATCCTGTCGTTCATAAAGAACAGCGGAACAAGTATCAATACAGCCGTTCCGCAGTATATCATAGGCATACCCTCAGGGTAAACAGTGTCATATGACATTGGGAAAAGCTTTGTTATGAACGTAAGGAAATCAAATTGTGTTGCAAGTGAGAAATCAGGGTCAGTGAATTCAAATTTGCCAAGCTTCAAAGAATTGTAAACGGTTATAAGAACGAACGCCGCACACATAAGCGCCACAAGCGTGCCGATGCCGAAAGCCACACAGCGTGAGAAGAACTTTTTTGGCAATATCCTGCCCTCTCTTGAAAGGCAGTACCAACAGAAGTAGAAAAACGTGAAAATTCCTACCATATAGCCGATGTAGAAATGTGCAATGAACATAAGCGCCAGCGGCACTATATAAGGCACAAGCTTGCCCTCATCAACGAGCCTGTGAACGCCCCAGCATATAAGCGGCAGATAGATAAGTCCGTCAAGCCACATGGGGTCCATAAGCTGTACCACCATGTATGACATAAGAGCATACATGGTAGGGAATATGATAAGTGAGATAGTTTTAGGCTTCTGCACTGATATCTTTTTTAAGAAGAACATGAACGTCACAGCCGCCGTGCCTATCTTTGCAAGCTGTAATATAAGGATAGAGGTCGCCATCATCGTTCTCGGCAGCAGCACAAGTATCAGCATAAAAGGGCTTGCAAGATAATATGCAAACACACCGAACATTTCTCCGCTGAGGTTTCGTGACCAGTTGTAGATAAAACTGCCGTTGCCATGGAAAGCGTCACGGAACTGCTCGTAGTAGTAAACATACTGACCGTTCAAATCAAGCACAAGCACCGAGCTGTCGCCGATAGGGTGTATCTTGAAAAACGCATAGGCAGAAAACATTATTGCCACAGGCAGAAAGAACACCAAAAAGTACAGCCGCTTATCATAGCACCATTTTTTTATAAATGAAAGGGGAGATGTCTTAGTCTTTTCCATTCTTTTTCTCCTCGTCGTCTTTTCTTATGATATCACGGATTATGTATCTAGGTCGCTGTTTTATCTCTTCGTATATCTTTGAGAGATAAAAGCCTATTATTCCAAGACTGAACATTATTATACTCGATGTGAGAAGCTGTAAGATTATGACAGTTGAAAATCCTACCGCCGACGCACCGATAAGCTTTTTGATAAGGGTGTGAAGTCCCAGTATGACAGAGAAAATAAACGTTATAACACCGCATACTGTCACTATCTGCAAAGGCGCAGAGGTAAAAGAGGTTATGCTGTTTATGGCGAATTTGAAAAGCCCCTTTACAGACCACTTTGATTCGCCTATCTCTCTGTCAGCAACGTCAAAATATACACGCTCCGTCTTGTAGCCTACCCAGCTTGACATTGCTCTGAAAAACGTCAGTCTTTCAGGCATTGCATTCAGTGAATCTACCACAGCCCTGTCAAGAAGCTTGAAATCGGAAGCCGCTTCCATGTCAAGTCCGCTTGACTTGTTTATCATCTTGTAAAACCACAGAGAGAAAAATTTGTATACAGGGTTTTCTTTTCCACGGGAATTTTTTCTGCCCTCAACAATGTCAACGTCATTGTTTTTCCAGATGTTGTACATCTCGATTATGACCTCAGGCGGGAACTGCAAATCACAGTCCAGCAGAACGCAGGCATCACCCTTTGCAGTTTCAAGTCCTGCGAAAATTGCGCTCTCCTTGCCGAAGTTTCTTGAAAAATTCACGCCCACGATATGCTCGTCATTGCGTGCAAGGTTTGAGATTATGTCCCATGTTCTGTCCTTTGAGCCGTCGTTTACAAAAACAAGCTCATAGTCTATACCGTTTTCGCTGAGAAGCTTTGAAACAACAGAAGCACATTTTGCAACGTTGCCCTCCTCGTTATAGCTTGGTATTATTATTGATAGCATTTTTCGTTCTCCTATTCTTTGTTGCCTTTATACACAAAACAGAACGCCATTTGTGAACATGACGTTCTTGAAATATCCTTATTTGTTTTCTCTTTCACGGCGTTTTTCATAATCTGTCCTCAGCTTGTTGAAGTTGTAAAGCATGATGAGCAGGAAAATATACACAAGTATCTTTGCTATTGCCGCAATAACGCCTGCAAGGGTGGTGACGAACTCTATTGGTATTAGCCTGTTGAGCAGGTCGCCCCCAAAGTAAATAAACGTCATAAGAGCAAGCTTGTTGAAACTGCCCTGAAGCCTTACAATGTTTGAAACGTCTTCCACAAGCTCTCTGTGGCTGTCAAGCGCCACAAGGAACATTCTCATAAGGTTCAGTGACATATAGACAGTTGCCGCCGACAGCAAAATGCTTATAACGTTCGCCGCCATTGCCGCAGGGGAGAGAAGCTTCAATAGAAGCTGACATACCACCGCAAGAGCGCACATAGCGGAAGAAGTGTAAGCTGGCTTTTTAAGATGTGCGAAAGCGTCAGTGCGTTCTTCCGCCTCAGCCGTTCCCACTGCGAAAAATAAAAAGCCTACAAGCTTTATAACGTAATTAGAAGTCCAGCCTGCGTTTAGCATGAAAAGCATGAAAAACGAGCCGACCATAGAGAAATTCATTGTTTAAGACCCTTTCGTAGCTGATTATACCTATTTATTATATCTCATTTATATACCCTTGTCAACCGAAAACGCCTTGTTTTCACCTTTTGTACACAAAGCGTCAGCCCTGTATTCCGTAGGTGACACACCCTTTGTCTTGTGGAATATCCTTGAAAAATAAAGGCTGTCATTATACCCTACCGACCTTGCCACAGCCGACACAGGAAGCTCAGTTTCTTCCAGTAAACGGCAGGCGGCGTTCACACGGAAATCAGTTATATACTGTGCAGGAGAAATCCCCTCATATTCCATGAAAGCTCGATATAGCGTGGCACGGCTCACGCCAACGAAATCGGTGGCATTCTCGACCCCTATCCCAAGGGTGTAGTTGTGTGCAATGTAGTTTTTCGCCTTTGTGACATATCCCTTTGCGGTGCTCCCCGAACGGCTTTGACTTCCCGAGCGTTCCATAAGAATGCCTAGCGTGATGTAAAGCTGACCTGTCATTTTCACAAGGTCTGAGCTTCTGTTTCCACTAAGACGATAAATGCGTTCAAGACTGTCTTTAAGCTCGCTTCCAAAGTCTGCGGAGATAACGGGACACTCTCTTGTGAAGCCTGCACGATCAAGGATAAATTCAGCGTCAGAGCCGTTGAAGCCTGCCCAGTAGTATTCCCATGGGTCGTTCTTGTCGGCAGTGTATGTTATAACAGTGTAGGGGTAAATGAGAAAAGTGTCCCCTGCGCTAAGGTGATACTCTCCCTGCGGTGTTTTGTATACGCCCTTGCCACTTATGATGTGGTGGATAAGATAATGGTCACGAACGCCGCTTCCCCAACTGTGAAGCCCCTGACATTTTTCATAGCCCACGTTGTATACTGACAGCGAAAGTGCGTCCGTCTGGTCTGATTTAAAGGAATGGCGGTCTGTATTCATTCTGTGTGTTCCTTTCTGTGAGATGGTCTGTTATAGATATGATAGCATATTTTTATTCTCTTTGCAACAAAAATCCATGCGTTTGAAACAAAAATGGTATTGCAAAAACGTGAAAATATGGTATAATGTAAGTGTAAGAAAAAACCTGACATATTTGGGAGGTAAAGAATATGGCAAAAATACTCGTTACAGGCGGAGCAGGATTTATCGGAAGCCACACCTGCGTTGAGCTTCTTGAAGCAGGCTATGAAGTAGTTATAGTTGATAACTTTTCAAACTCAAAGCCGGAGGCTCTTAACAGAATAAAGAAGATAACAGGCAAGGACTTTGCTTTTTATGAGGCAGATCTTCTTGACCTTGCGGCGCTCGAAAAGATATTTGAAGAGAACAAGATAGACGCTGTTATACATTTTGCAGGTCTTAAAGCGGTTGGCGAATCTGTTCAGAAGCCTGTTGAATATTACCACAACAACATCACAGGCACTCTCATGCTTATCAAGGCAATGAGAAAATACGGCTGTAAGAAGATAGTTTTCTCATCTTCCGCAACAGTTTACGGCCCTGTAAACAAAGCTCCATATACGGAGGATATGCCTACATCAGCAACAAACCCTTATGGCTATACAAAGGTAATGATAGAGCAGATACTGAGAGATGTTTATGTTTCCGACAACGATTGGTCAGTTTCACTTCTGAGATACTTCAACCCTATCGGCGCACATAAGAGCGGCCTTATCGGCGAAGACCCTAACGGTATACCAAACAATCTGCTTCCTTACATCTGTCAGGTAGCAGTAGGAAAGCTTGAAAAACTCGGTGTGTTTGGTGACGATTACGATACTCCTGACGGAACAGGTGTAAGAGATTATATCCACGTTGTTGACCTTGCTAAGGGTCACCTTTGCGCAGTCAAGTATGTAATGGAAAACAAGGGTGTTGAAGCCGTAAACCTCGGCACAGGAAAAGGCTCAAGCGTTTATGACGTTCTTCACAGCTTTGAAAAAGCCTGCGGAAAGAAGCTCCCATATGTAGTAAAGCCAAGACGTGCAGGCGACCTCGCAACCTGCTATGCTGATACAGCAAAGGCAAAGAAGGTCTTTGGCTGGGAAGCACAATATGGTCTTGATGAAATGACAGCAGATAGCTGGAACTTCATTAAGAATAATCCTAACGGACTTTAATACGGAATATATTTAAAATATATTGTTATTGGTTTTATTATGGAGGATTATTTTGGACGACAGAACTTTTTACTTTTATACAATCGCTTTTATTTTATGTCTGCTTTTGTTATCATTAATTGTTCCATTGTATCGGAAACATAAAATTAATGACCAAATTAAAGGACTTGCAAACAATACGCTTGAAATGACGCCAAAACAATTTATGCAAATGCGTAAACAATCATTAGGTGGACGTGGAAAGCCGTCATATGCTTTGAAAAAAAATTTTGCTGGTGTTTATATACTATACAATAAAACCAAGAATAAGTATTATGTTGGGCAGGCAAAACAGATACTAAATAGGGTAAATGCTCATTTTACTGGTAAAGGCAATGGCGATGTGTATGCTGATTATAAGTATGGTGACGAGTTTACTATAAAAATGATTGCACTTGAAAATAGCGGCTATAAAACGTTAAATGAGTTGGAACGAAACACAATATCAGTATATAATGCATTTTCTAAAGGCTATAATAAAACTAGAGGAAATAAAGGGTAGAGTAATTCAACATAATAATTTTCCTAGGCAGGGACACACAAAAAAGTGTGTTCCTGTTTTTTTATGCCCTTTTTCCATTCATACAATAATGCGACAAAAAAATCCCACTGTAAGTGATAATATATTTTCAGCGGATAAAACGAAAAGATGAAAGGAATGATAAAGCATGAATGTGGAGATAAAAAACTATCCGTCAGCCAGAACTCTTGTGGCAGAGATATGCGGCGATATCGACCACCATACAGCAAAATATTTCAGGGGAGAGATAGATAAAGCCATTAGAAGCCATAACCCTCTTACCCTTATCCTTGACTATTCTCAGGTGACTTTTATGGATAGCTCAGGTATCGGGCTTGTTATGGGCAGATACAGGATAATGTCAGAAATGGGTGGCGAGGTGATAGTGGCGTCGCCTCCTGCTTATATCCGAAAGGTCTTGCAGCTTGCAGGTATGCACAGACTCACAAAGATAGTCACGGATATTGCCCCGTATATACAAGAGAAGAAAGCAGCTCAGGAACAGAATGAAAGCCCCGATGACAAAACAAAGGAGAGTGATAAAATTGAAACGAAAACCCCTTAATGAAATGAAAGTCAGTTTTCCCAGCTATTCTGAAAATGAGCGCTTTGCTAGAGTTGCAGTCAGCGGTTTCCTTACTCAGCTTGACCCTCAGATCGACGAGCTTGCAGATGTCAAGACTGCAGTGTCAGAGGGAGTCACAAACGCCATTGTCCACGGATACCGAAACACCCTAGGGGAGATATTCATGCAAATAAGGATATTCGAGAACAGACATGTCTACATAAAAATAAGGGATAAGGGCTGCGGTATCGCTGATATCGAGCAGGCTATGCAGCCGCTTTTCACCACTGCACCTGAGGAGGAAAGAGCAGGCCTTGGCTTTGCGGTCATGGAAAGCTTTATGGATAAAGTGAAGGTGCGCAGCAAGCTTGGAGAAGGAACTACCCTTATCCTTGAAAAAACCTTGAAAGAAAGAGTATAAAATGAGCAGCATAGTCGAGACCCCTCTTGCAGAAGAAAATCTGGGGCTTGTTCACCTGTGCGCAAACCGCTTCCGCAACCGTGGCATAGAGTATGACGACCTCTACGGTGCAGGCTGTATAGGTCTTGTAAAAGCTGCGAAAGCCTTTGACAGCGACCGTGGTGTGAAATTCTCCACCTATGCAGTGCCAGTGATATTAGGGGAGATAAAAAGGCTTTTCCGTGACGGTGGCACGATAAAAGTGTCACGGAGCATAAAAGAGCTTTCCATGCGCCTTGTAAGAGAACGTGAGCGATTTTCCATACAGCAGGGGAGAGAACCTACAGTAAGCGAGCTTTGTGAGCTGTCAGGAGAAAGCGAAGAAGCCGTTACTCTAGCCATGAACGTCGCCCTGCCCCCTGTTAGTCTTACTGAAAGCTCAGATGAAGACGACCGCCACGGACAAATAGATATCCCTGTTGATGCTCCTGACATAGAAATTGCTGACAGGCTCTCTCTCCGCCAGGTCATAGCTTCCCTTGAAGCGGAGGATAGAAAGCTTATATACCTGAGATATTTTCAGAATAAAACTCAAATGGAAACGGCAAAACAACTTGGTATGTCGCAGGTGCAGGTGTCAAGGCGAGAAAAAAAGCTGCTCACTTTAATGCGTGAACAGCTTAAATAATATCATTACAGTGGGCGGCTTTTGGTCGCCCATTTTTTACAAATAAGACCTGAGTATCTCGATAGTTTCTTCATGTGAGCAAACAGCGTCAGAATCTATAAAGTGCTGAAAATAATCCCAGAAAGCCTGAACAAGGCTCGTTTCGCTTATCTTCAAATAAGAAAAATCAGAGAAGCAGTTGTTTCTGGCAATGATGTTAAGACTTGTGTTGTCAGAAATGTTGATACAAAGATTTTTCGACACCGCAAAATAGTCGTTCTTTATTATCCTGTAGTCTGCCATGCCGTTTTCACAAAGCGATATCATTATCTGTAGCATTATCTTGCGTTCTGCAAGAGTGGGAAAAGTATATGAATTTCTCGGAAGCTCAAAAATCTCTCCCGTCGTCATAAACTCTGCAAGGCCCTTTTCACTGAACAGATTTACAAATTTGTGTTCAGAAAGAGCCTTCTTGCCCATGGTGAGCTTTGCTTTTACAAATTTCTTTGCGTCAGCTGGCAAAAGTGCATGGGCGTTGTATATATCCTCTGTAAGACAAAGCATGGTGCATGGCTGAAAATCTACGCCGATGAAATTTGCGTTGTCATCGTACCAAAAATAAACATATTCCAAAATATCCACGGCGTGGTCGAGAAGCTTTGCACATTTTGTCTTGAACTTTTCAAACTGCCGCATATAAAATTCTACCATAGGCTGAGATCTGTATATAACGCCCTCGCAATAATCGCTGTCTGTTCTGATCAGAAAATTATTCGTTATCATTATGTTTGGCATGATGTTCGTGGAGTTGAAATATGCCGACGCACCCTCATAATAATAAAAAGCCTCATATTTTTCATGCTTTTGTGCAAGGTGACATATGAACGGAAAAATATCCAGATTGTATTTTGCGGTGTTTTTTTCGTATGAGGTGTTGTCAAAGAAGAACAGATGGTTTATGGCAGACTCGCTGCCTTCTGCGGCAATGGACAGCAGATTGGTAAGAAACTCTGTTGGCTGAGCGATGACCTGAATATCAGAACCATTATGAACATCGCTGCATATAAGCACCTGCAGGTTTTTTCTAAGCTCACGTTTGTCGGTGTAGATGGATATCTCAGGCACAGAGTCAATATCAACTTCTGTCTTGAAAGTCAGAACGTCAGGATCTTCCATGTTGGTGTTTGCCATATCGTGTATTATCTTTGACACCTGCTTACGGCGATTGTAGACATCTTCCCCCATCTCAGAAATGTTATAAAGCTCCATGAGCCTGCTTTTATCCTCTGTGGAAAGCATGAGCTGCAAGCTTATATTTTCTACAAAATCTACGCTTGGCACTTTTCTTTCCCCTTTGAGTACCTTATGAAGATATGTTCTGTCGATACCACATTTTTCGGCAAGGGCTTTTATAGTAATATCTTTTTTCTTTATGTATTCTCTGAGAAGTTCCGAAAATTGTGACATTGGCATCATATCCTTTCTGTAGGAAACAGGCATTTAAAGTATATTTTTACATACCGATACCTATATTATATCCTATTTACGCACAATTGTCAACCTTTGATAATTTTATCTTATTAAGGCAAAAACCGTATATTTTTATAAACAGCTGCAAAAAATACAAGCGTAAAATGAAATGCTTTAAAATTTGGAGGAGTTTTCATGAAAATAATATTCTATGACGCAAAGCAGTATGATATAGATTCATTTGAAAAGCAGCGAAAAAACTATCCCGATATAGAAAGCGTCTACCTTGAAGCCGACTTGACGGAAGACACAGCAAGGCTTGCCGAGGGTTGTGAGGGCGTGTGTGCCTTTGTAAGCTCAACGATAACAGGCTCAGTGCTTAGACGGCTCCATGAACACGGTGTAAAGCTTCTTCTTATGCGATGTGCAGGCTATAATAATGTTGATATAAAAGCCGCCGATAAATACGGCATAACAGTGCTTAGAGTGCCTGGGTATTCTCCGGAAGCCGTGGCAGAACACGCCATGGCGCTTGCGCTTGCAGTAACAAGAAGAATACACAAGGGCTATATAAAGGTAAGAGAGAACAATTTCAGCCTGAATGGTCTTATGGGACTTGATTTCCATGGCAAGACTGCTGGTATAATAGGCACAGGCAGGATAGGTGCGGCAATGTGCAGGATATGCCATGGCTTTGGGATGCGTGTTATAGCTTATGACGTTTATCAAAACCCCGACCTTGATTTTGTGAAATATTATCCCCTTAGCGAAGTCCTGCGGGAAAGCGACCTTATCTCGCTCCATTGCCCGCTGACAGAGGCAAGCTATCATCTTATCAATACTGAAACTATCTCCCTTATGAAAGAGAATGTTGTTTTCGTAAATACCTCCCGAGGTGCGCTTGTGAATACCGAAGACCTTATAAAAGGTATCAGAAGCAGAAAATTCCACGGAGTGGGTCTTGATGTTTATGAGGAAGAAACAGAGAACGTCTTTGAAAACCGACAGGAGGATATCCTAGAAAGCTCCGTGACCGCAAGGCTTCTGTCTTTTCCTAACGTTATCGTCACCTCTCATCAGGGCTTTTTCACCGAAGAAGCCCTAGCCGCCATAAGCCGCACAACGCTTGAGAATGCTTGTGCTTTTGAGCGTGGCAGGATAATAAAAGAAAATCAGGTGAAATAGACCTACGGGAATATTCCCATAAGTCTGGCATGATATAAAAAAACGGACAGTCAGTTGACTGTCCGCTTCGTATATAGCTTTGTTTATACGCTTATATTAGTAAGCGATACCCTGCCACTTCATAGCGTCAGCGACCTTCAGGAAACCTGCGATGTTAGCACCTGCAACGAGGTTGCCTTCAAGACCGTACTCCTTAGCTGCATTGTATGAGTTGTGGAAGATGTTTGTCATGATGTTCTTGAGCTTAGCGTCAACTTCCTCGAATGTCCAAGAAAGTCTCTCGCTGTTCTGTGACATCTCAAGAGCTGATGTAGCAACACCGCCTGCGTTAGCAGCCTTAGCTGGTCCAAAGAGAACACCTGCATTCTGGAATACAGCGATAGCCTCTGGAGTTGAAGGCATATTAGCACCCTCAGCAACAGCAAATACACCGTTAGCTACGAGAGCCTTAGCTGACTCTTCGTTGATCTCGTTCTGTGTAGCGCATGGGAGAGCGATGTCGCACTTGATAGTCCAAATGCCGCTGCAGCCCTCATGGTACTCAGCACCCTGTACTCTGTTTACATACTCCTTGATTCTGCCTCTCTCAACTTCCTTGATCTGCTTAACAACATCGAGGTTGATGCCGTTTGGATCGTATACATAACCGTTAGAGTCAGAAAGTGCAACTACCTTGCCGCCCAGCTCTGTAGCCTTCTCTGTAGCGTAGATAGCAACGTTACCAGAACCAGAGATAACAACTGTCTTGCCTGCGAATGTTTCATTCTTCATGCACTTGATCATCTCAGATGTGTAGTAGCAAAGACCATAACCAGTAGCCTCTGTTCTTGCAAGTGATCCGCCGTATGAAAGACCCTTACCTGTAAGAACGCCTGTGAACTCGTTTCTGATTCTCTTGTACTGACCGAACATATAGCCGATCTCTCTTGCACCAGTACCGATATCGCCTGCTGGAACGTCTGTGTCAGCACCGATGTGCTTGCAAAGCTCTGTCATGAAGCTCTGGCAGAATCTCATAACTTCTCCGTCAGACTTGCCCTTAGGATCGAAGTCTGAACCACCCTTACCGCCGCCGATAGGAAGACCTGTA
The DNA here is from genome assembly GCF_025567495.1 of Hominimerdicola aceti. Classification (NCBI taxonomy): domain Bacteria; kingdom Bacillati; phylum Bacillota; class Clostridia; order Eubacteriales; family Oscillospiraceae; genus Hominimerdicola; species Hominimerdicola aceti. The sequence continues at coordinate 60,562 of NZ_JAOQJZ010000003.1, forward strand.
AGGCTGTTCTTGAAGATCTGCTCGAAGCCGAGGAACTTGATTACTGATGCACATACTGAAGGGTGAAGTCTGATACCGCCCTTGTATGGTCCTATAGCAGAATTGAACTGAACTCTGAAACCTCTGTTTACCTGTACCTTGCCATTGTCATCTACCCAAGGAACACGGAAAATGATCTGTCTTTCTGGCTCAACTATTCTGTCGATTATACCTGCCTCAACGAGGTCAGGTCTCTTTTCTACAACAGGAATGAGGCTTTCCAGTACCTCATATACTGCCTGGAGGAATTCCTTTTCGCCGGGATTTCTCTTCTCAACCTTCTCATAAACGCTTTCAAGATACGCATTGTTCAAAGCCATTATTAAAACTCCCATCTTATAAATTATAATTTGTGCACGGCTTTTTTTACTCATTCCGCACATCACTTACTTATTATAGCACACTATTTTGCAATTTGCAAGTAGTAAAATGCAAAACTTCATAATTTTATTGAAATTGTATAAAAATCATAGGCTTTTTTTGAAATGTGAAGTAAAATCACGATTATAAATTCATAATTCGTGTAAAATTTCCGTGAAATGTCGACAAATCATTGCACTGTGACCAAAGCTGTTTCAGCCCGCAAAAATGACAAAACGCATTTTTATGCCGATATAATGCACAAACCCGCTGAAATATCGTCTCTGATATGAAATTTTGGTTGACGAATCCTGCAAAAAAGTGTACAATATAAAGTAATAAAGCACTTATAAACAAAGGAGCAGTACCGATGACAAAGAAAGAACGTGCACAAATGATAGTGGAAAGGCTGGAGCAGGTCTACCCCGAGGGCATATGCTCCCTTGACTATAAAAAGCCCCACGAGCTTATGATAGCAGGCAGACTTTCTGCACAGTGTACAGACGCAAGGGTGAATATCGTCACGAAAGAGCTTTTTGCAAAATATAAGACCATTGAGGATTTTGCTAACGCAGATGTTGCTGATATCGAGGAGATAATACGCCCCTGCGGTCTGTATAAAACAAAAGCTCGCTCTATCGTAACAATGTGCAGACAGATAATGGATAATTTCGGTGGTGAGATACCTGATACCATAGAAAAGCTCACTACCCTTGCAGGCATAGGCAGAAAGACGGCAAATCTTGTTATGGGAGATGTTTTTCATAAGCCTGCGGTGGTAACGGATACACACTGTATAAGGATATGCGGCAGACTTGGGCTTACAAAAAATAAAGAGCCTGCAAAGGTGGAAGAGGATCTGAGAAAGATACTTCCCCCTGAGAGATCCTCTGATTTCTGTCACCGCCTTGTACTGTTCGGACGTGAATACTGCAAGGCAAGGGGAGAACGCTGTAGCGAGTGTCCCCTGCTTGATATCTGCGGCAGCAGAAAATGACCGCAGGCTGTTGAAATAATAAAGCAAAAGTAGTATAATAAGGTCACAAGATGAAATGCAGAGGAGATGAGCGTTTTGATAAAGGCATGGGAGCATTTCAAGACCATTACAAGACATCGCCACGGAGTGATAAAAAACTGCTATAAGGCAGGCATTTTGTGGCAGGGTCTGAGGCATGACCTTTCAAAATATTCCCCGGAGGAGTTTCTCAAGGGCTGTAAATATTATCAAGGCACACGTTCGCCCCATGAAGCAGAGCGTGAAGAATACGGATTTTCTTACGGCTGGATGCATCACAAGGGAAGAAATAAGCATCACTTTGAATATTGGACGGACTATGACCTGCGGACTAAGTTGATGACCCCTGTGAAAATGCCCCTTAAATATGTGAAAGAAATGTTCTGCGACAGAGTTGCCGCAAGCAAGATATATATGAAAGACAAATACGACGACGGTGCACCTCTTGCGTACTTTTTAAGAGCAAAAAAGACAAGAGCCATCCACCCTGAAACATCAGACCTTTTGGAGAATCTTCTTACAATGCTTCGTGATAAAGGCGAGGACTACACTTTCGCTTATATAAGACGTCTAAAAAAATATTAGGGGGAATTTCCGTGGGAATTTTCAAAAAGAAAACTGTCAAGCCCGTCCCTGAGGAGTGCAGGGGAATGGAGATAAAAATAATGTCAAGCACCTGTACCGGCGAGAAAACTATCGGCTTTTATAACCGCAACACTCGTGAGATAATGTATCCCGAGCTTGTGAAAAGCGACAGCGATGTTGAGGCTTTTTATGAAAAATACGGATTGAAAAAATGAATTATGTTGCATGAGAGAATATATAAAAGAATGTAAATATTTAATGAACTTTGAGATGAAATATATGTAAGAATATTTTGTGGGCGATTTTTACAAAGTGCGAAAAATAGGCGTTTATAAAAAAATAATGATGCTGATCGAAAGTTAATTATGGCTAAATTATAAATACTATTTCCAACGTGTGAATAAGTACAAAAATCAAGCGGCGACTGTGCCTCTTTTTTATGTAAAGCTACAAAGATTGCAAGAAAGCACGTAAAATCGGGCAAATTAATTGACAATAGGGGTCAAATACGTTATAATAACAGCATAAAAACAATGTAAAAAATTATAACGGAGGTAGATTCAAAATGACAAAAAATGATCTGATATCCGCAATAGCAGAAAAGGGCGGCTATTCTAAAAAGGAAGCAGAGCAGGCACTTGCGGCTGTAACAGAAACTATCACAGAGGCACTTGTAAAGGGCGAAAAGGTATCTATCGTAGGTTTTGGTGCATTTGAGGTAAGAGATCGTGCAGCTAAGGATTCTATCAATCCTGCAACAAAGAAGCCTATCCATGTTCCTGCAAAGAAGGTTCCTGCATTCAAGGCAGGCAAGGCTCTTAAAGAGGCTGTGGATAAGTAATTAGTAACACTTTTAAAGGAGAGGTTTTACAATGGCTGAAAAGAAGATCACCGCTGACAAGAAGGCAGAAGAAGCTGTAAAGGAAGTCAAGGCTGAGGTAAAGTCTGCCGCTGAAAAGACAGGCGCAGCAGTAAAGGAAACAGCAAAGAAAGCTGTCAAGACGGCAGAAAAGGCAGTAAAGACCGCAGCAAAGGCAACAAAGGCAAAGAAGGAAACTGTAAAGAAAGCAGTTGAGGCTGAGATAAAGGACGAGGTATTCGTTCAGTTCGCAGGCGGAGAGATAAATGTTGAAGCTGTAGTGGCTGCTGCAAAGGCTGACTACAAGGCAAAGGGTCACAGAACACCAAAGACAGTTTCAGTATACATCAAGCCTGAAGAGGGCGTTGCTTACTACACTGTAAAGGGTGTAGGCTCAGAGGACTATAAGGTAGAGCTCTGATTGTAACATTTGTGTGTAGGGGCGAACAGCGTTCGCCCGCTATTTAACACGTTCTATCTGTATGATAAGCTACATCAAGCGGAGGACAACACCTCCGCTTTTTTGCGTATATAAACAGAACGTGCAGCATATTTCCATGCTGCACGTTCTGCGTTATTTAAGAAATCGTAAAACACATTACTGTGGTGGCGTCGAGAAGAATGTCTGCCATGCGTAGCCCTTTGTGCCATTATATTCAACATAATACCAGCCGTTTTCGTTGCGGTAGTATTTGCAGGTCGCACCCGATGGGATAGTGAGAAGATTTTCACTGCTCGATGTAGGCTGTGGGTGGAGATAAACTGCACTTATGCACTGGATATCACCAACAGCGTCACCGTTGTCATCCTTATCACCGTCATATGGATCTTCGTCAGGCTCAGTGGTCTTTTTGGACTTTTTAGATGTTTTCTGCGGCTCTTCCGAAGTTGTGGTGGTCTTTGGCGGAATGTATTCCGTAGAAGTTATCGTACCGGTCTTTTTCGGAGTGGTGTTGGTGTTCACAAAAAGAGTTTTTGCAAATATCATTATTACTATGGCTACCACAAGTACAGTCAGCAGTATCGCTATTATTCCCTTTACAGTAGGAGTGAGCCAAGTGGAGCTTTCCTGCTGCTGAGGTCTGTTCTGACCCTGCGGTCTGCGATCCTGTTCAGGACGATAGTAGCCTTTATTGTTTCTGTTGTCAGGCATTATTTATATTCTTCCTTTCGGTTCATTGACTAAAGTTCGACACATTTCGTGTCTATATCTTTAATTATACAAAATATAAACTGTTCTGTCAATTAAAATTCGGTTACGATTTACATTTACTTTATAACAATATGGTGTAAATCGGGAGGCGTTTTTATGTAATAGATGTGAAAATTATCAAAGTGGATAGATATAACGTTTTATTGAAGGCTTGTTTTGTTACAAAGGGAAAAAATATGTTAATAAATTTTCATAACCCTTTTATTTGTATATATAATATGCTATAATAATAACAAATATGAGAATTTTAATATTCTCAGTAAGCTGTAAGGAGATTGATGATAATGAATATTGCCGTTGCACAATCAGGAGGACCTACCTGCGCTATCAACGCTTCATTGGTGGGAGTTTTCAAACAGGCTGTGAAAACTCCACAGATAGACGCCGTTTTCGGCTCGCTCAATGGTATCGAGGGTATCATAAACGACCAGCTCATAGATCTTAAGCTTGTTATAAAAACAAACGAGGATATGGAGCTTCTAAGACAGACACCGTCAACAGTTCTCGGCTCATGCCGTTATAAACTTCCTGATGTTGAGGAGGGCGGTGAAACATATGAGCGTATCCTGAACTGCCTTGAAAAGCATAGGATAGAAGCTTTCTTTTATATCGGAGGAAACGATTCTATGGATACCGTGGCAAAGCTTTCCGATTATCTTGCGGCAAGAAATTCAAAGATAAGAGTTATAGGCATACCAAAGACTATAGATAACGACCTGCCTGTAACAGACCATACACCAGGCTTCGGCTCTGCCGCAAAGTATGTTGCCGCAACGGTTCAGGAGATAATCCGTGACAGCTCGGTTTATTCTATCGAGTCCGTCACTATCGTTGAGATAATGGGCAGACACGCTGGCTGGCTTACAGCTTCCACCTGCGTACTCAGAGCAAATGACGAGATAGCCCCTCACCTTATCTATCTCCCTGAAAATAACTTTACCGCCGAAAAGTTCCTCGAGGACATAAGAAATCAAATGGCAAAGCACAAAGCCGTTATCATCGCAGTTTCCGAGGGCGTAAAGCTTAAGGGCGAGGAAAATAAGCCGAGAGTTGTGGATAATTTCGGTCACGAGTATCTCTCTGGCATAGGAAAGACCCTTGAACAGCTCGTTAAAGAGAATATCGGCTGTAAAGTCCGTTCTATTGAGCTTAACGTTATGCAGAGATGTTCTTCTCATATCTGTTCAAAGACGGATATAGACGAAGCCGAGGAAATAGGCTCAGCAGGCGTAAAAGCGGCTCTTGCAGGGAAAACAGGTAAAATGATGATATTCAAGCGTATCAGCGACGTGCCTTATGTTGTGACCGTTGACAGCGTTGACGCCCATGATGCTGCAAATAAGGAAAAATTCTTCCCTGCCCAGTGGTTAAGCGAGGACGGCAATGACGTAAAGCCGGAAGCCGTAAGATACTTCCTGCCACTTATCCAAGGCGAGGTAAAAATAGCAATGAAAAACGGTATGCCCGTTCATTTCAAGCTGTAAAGCGTAAATTCGTTTTTATGCAAGTTGTAGGAGACGGCACCCTCGGCGTCCCGCTTGTTTAAGTCTTTTTCAACACTCTCAGCAGAGCAGTTTCAAGCTGTTCTGCTTTTTTCGTTCCATACCGTCATCAGCCCTTGACAATTCGGTGCAAAAGTGAGATAATATTATAATAGGTGCAGTAATGCCATATCATGCGGAAAGGAAAGAATATAATGTGTGATCTCAAATTCAGCTTTCAAATGAAATTCACAGTTCCGTTTCGCAGACAGCCTAAGACACGAGTCTGACGGCAAAAAGGCAATGCCTCTTGGTCTTGCCACGATACTGTGATAAAAAAATATTTGCGAAAGGAATTGTTTTATAATGAAAAAAGAGCTTTCAAAGCTTTATGAGCCTAATAAGGTAGAAGATAAGATCTACAAATACTGGCTTGACGGCGGATTTTTCCATGCCGAGCCTGATTCCAAGAAAGAGCCATACTGTATAGTTATCCCACCACCGAACATCACAGGACAGCTCCATATGGGTCATGCCCTTGATGAAACTTTGCAGGATATACTTATCCGCTGGAAGAGAATGAGCGGATATGCCGCAGAGTGGATACCTGGTACAGACCACGCTTCTATCGCAACAGAAGCAAAGATAGTTGAAGCTATGCGTAAAGAGGGCCTTACAAAGGACGATATCGGCAGGGACGGTTTCCTTGAAAGAGCATGGGATTGGAAAAAGAAATACGGCGGCAGAATAGTTGAGCAGCTCAAAAAGCTCGGCTCTTCCTGCGATTGGGACAGAGAGCGTTTCACAATGGACGAGGGCTGTTCAAAGGCTGTAAAGGAAGTTTTCATAAACTACTATAATAAGGGACTTATCTATAGAGGCGAAAGAATAATCAACTGGTGCCCGCATTGCCGTACATCTATCTCAAACGCAGAGGTTGAGTATGAAGATCAGGCTGGTCACTTCTGGCATCTGAAATATCCTCTCACAGACGGAAGCGGATATGTAGAGCTTGCTACAACACGTCCTGAAACGCTCCTGGGCGATACAGCTGTTGCAGTAAATCCAAAGGACGAAAGATATAAGGATATCGTGGGCAAGACACTCACACTGCCGCTTGTTGGCAGAGAGATACCTGTCGTTGCCGACAGCTATGTTGATATGGAGTTTGGTACAGGCGTCGTAAAAATAACCCCTGCCCATGACCCTAACGACTTTGAAGTTGGTAAAAGACATAACCTGCCTGTTATCAACGTTCTTACTGAGGACGCAAAGATAGTTGACGATTATCCTGAGTATGCAGGTATGGACAGATATGAAGCAAGAAAGAAGATAGTTGAAGACCTTGAAAAGGGCGGCTTCCTTGCTTATGTTGAGGATCACGAGCATAACGTAGGTACTTGCTACCGCTGTGGAACAACTGTCGAGCCAAGAGTATCCCTCCAGTGGTTCGTTAAAATGGACGAGCTTGCAAAGCCTGCAATAAAGGCTGTTGAGGACGGCTCTATCAAGTTTGTTCCTGAAAGATTTGAGAAGAACTACCTTAACTGGATGAACGATATCAGAGATTGGTGTATCTCACGTCAGCTTTGGTGGGGTCATCAGATACCGGCATTTTATTGCGACGATTGCGGTGAAACTGTGGTAACAAAGGAAGACCATGCTTGCTGTCCTAAGTGCGGCAAGGAAATGCGTCAGGACCCTGATACCCTCGATACATGGTTCTCATCAGCACTGTGGCCGTTCTCAACTCTCGGCTGGCCTGACAAGACAGAGGAGCTTGAGTATTTCTATCCAACAAACACTCTCGTAACAGGCTATGATATCATTCCTTTCTGGGTATCCAGAATGATAGTTGCAGGCATGGAAAACATGAAGCAGAAGCCTTTTGATACTGTTCTTATCCACGGCCTTGTTAGAGATTCACAGGGCAGAAAGATGTCAAAATCTCTCGGAAACGGTATCGACCCGCTTGTTATCATCGACCAGTACGGCGCAGATGCCCTGAGATTTATGCTCGCAACAGGCAACGCACCTGGAAACGATATGAGATTTATCGAGGATAAGGTAAAATCCTCAAGAAACTTTGCCAATAAGATATGGAACGCCGCAAGATTTATCATGATGAATCTTCCTGACGATTTCAAGGCTGATAAGCTCCCTGAAAACCTCAATGTTGAGGATAAGTGGGTAATATCAAAGTTCAATACTCTTGCAAAGGAAGTAAACGATAATCTTGATAAGTTCGAGCTTGGCGTAGCAGTTTCAAAGCTTTATGACTTTATCTGGGATATCTATTGCGATTGGTATATCGAGCTTACAAAGCCAAGAATAGCAGCAGGCGGTGAAACAGAGGCCACAGCACAGGCAGTTCTCGTGTGGGTAATGAAAGGAATGCTTAAAATGCTCCACCCATTCATGCCTTATATCACCGAGGAGATCTGGCAGGCTCTCGTAAATGACGGCACAGCTATCATGGTTCAGGATTATCCTGTATATGACGAAAAGCTTGAATTTGCCGATGAAGAAGCAACATTTGAGAAGATAATCGCAGGCATAAAGAGCATAAGAAACTGCCGTGGTGAAATGAACGTTCCGCCGTCTGTAAAGGCAAAGCTTTATATTGAAACTGCACAGCCAGAAGTATTCTCACAGGGCGTAATGTTCTTTGAAAGACTTGCGTCTGCGTCTGAGGTCATTATCACAGATAAGTGCGAGGAAAAGGATTGCGCCGCCGCTGTTACAGACAGTGCAAGATTCTTCATTCCGCTTGCCGATATCATAGATGTTGACAAGGAGCTTGCACGTCTTGATAAGGACAGAAAGAACGCACAGAAGGATATAGACTTCCTCAGCAAAAAGCTCAGCAATCAGGGCTTCCTTGCAAAAGCCCCTGAACAGCTTATCGAAGCCGAAAAGGCAAAGCTTGCAAAGGCAGAGGAGAAGATGTCAAAGATAATGGAATCTATCTCCGCTCTGGAAGCAAGAAAGTAATATAGAAAATCAATGGCGAGGTCTTTCACCTCGCCATTTTTGTGTTTTATGTAGGGGGAGCTGTGAATGGCTTATAACCCAAAACAAAAAAGGCAGGACAGCCTGAAAGCTGTCCTGCTTGATTTTTTATATCTCAGAATTAGTTCTTCTTTATGCCGATAGAAACCTTTTCGCCGTTGATGTCCCAATCCTTTTCGTTGCCGACATTTTCGCCAAGTACGATATCGTCTGCAAGAACGTCATGAGAAATAGCCTCTCTGTTCTTGTCAACAACAGCCATAACCTTTTCGCTGCCGCTTACAGAAACAGTGATGTGATCCATTACCTCAAAGCCCGAATCCTTTCTCATTGTCTGAACCTTGCTGATAACTTCTCTTACAAAGCCCTCTTCAATAAGCTCAGGAGTGAGAACAGTGCTGATAGCTACAGTTACACCGTTTTCAGAAAGGGTGTAGAAGCCTTCTTTCTGCTCAGATTCGATGAGAACATCATCCTTGTCAAGTGCTATCTCACCGCTTGAAAGCGTGAGTTTCAGGCTGCCTGTTTCGTTCAGTTCGCCCATAGCCTTGTGACCGTCAAGCTGTGAAAGCTGTGTTCTTATCTCACCAAGCTGCTTGCCGTACTTTGGACCAAGTGTCTTGAGCTGTGGCTTGAACTTATAATCGATATATGCAGATACATCATTTGAGAACTGAACGTCCTTAAGATTAAGCTCATCTCTGATGATGTCAATATAGTAGCTGTCAAGTGGGTGGTCTGCTGCAACGTACATCACGCTCAAAGGCTGACGGTTTTTAAGGCTTGCGCCGTTTCTTGCAGAACGTCCCAGAACAACTATCTCCAGAACTTCCTCCATGTCAGACTCAAGCTTTTCGTCTATCATGTTCTCGTCGCAAACAGGATAATCGCAAAGGTGGATACTCTCAGGAGCGTCCTTGTCAACGCTTCTAACAAGATTCTGATAGATCTCCTCAGTGATGAATGGTACCATAGGTGCTGCACACTTGCAGAGCGTAACGATAGCAGTGTAAAGAGTCATGTAAGCGTTTATCTTGTCCTGTGACATACCCTGTGCCCAGTATCTCTCTCTGCCTCTTCTTACATACCAGTTGGAAAGATCATCAACAAACTCCTGCATAGCCTTTGCAGCCTCAGGTATCCTGTAGTTGTTAAGGTTGTCGTCAGCAGCCTTTATCATAGAGTTCATCTTTGAAAGCAGCCACTTGTCCATAACAGAAAGCTTGTCATATTCTATCTCATGCTTTGTAGGGTCGAACTGGTCTATCTCAGCATAAAGCACATAGAACGCATATGTGTTCCAAAGCGTGCCCATGAACTTTCTCTGACCCTCTGTTACGCCCTTGTCATGGAACTTATTAGGAAGCCATGGAGCAGAGTTTGTGTAGAAATACCACCTGATAGCGTCTGCGCCGTATTTAGCCAGTGCCTCGAATGGGTCAACAGCGTTGCCCTTTGACTTTGACATCTTCTGACCGTTCTCGTCCTGAACAAGTCCAAGCACGATAACGTTCTTGTATGGAGCCTTGTCAAATATAAGCGTCGAGATAGCAAGGAGTGAATAGAACCAACCTCTTGTCTGGTCAACAGCTTCTGAAATGAAGTCAGCAGGGAACTGTGACTCGAAAAGCTCCTTGTTCTCAAATGGATAGTGGTGCTGTGCAAAAGGCATTGAGCCTGAGTCGAACCAGCAGTCTATTACCTCTGATACACGGTGCATCTGTTTTCCGCACTTAGGGCATTTGATAGTTACATTGTCAATGTATGGTCTGTGAAGCTCGATATCGTCAGGGCAGTTGTCTGACATTGACTTCAGCTCTTCGATAGAGCCGATAGAATGTCTGTGACCGCACTCGCACTCCCAAATGTTCAGCGGAGTACCCCAATATCTGTTTCTTGAAATGCCCCAATCCTGAACGTTTTTCAGCCAGTCACCGAAACGTCCCTTGCCAATGCTCTCAGGAATCCAGTTGATAGTGTCATTATTAGCGATAAGTCTGTCCTTGACATCTGTCATTTTGATGAACCAAGTATCTCTTGCATAGTAGATAAGAGGTGAGCCACATCTCCAGCAGTGCGGATAATCATGCTCGAACTTAGGAGCGGCAAAAAGCTTGCCTGACTTGTCAAGGTCTTTGAGTACTTCAGGGTCAGCGTCCTTAACGAACATTCCAGCAAATGGAGTTTCCTCAGTCATGTCGCCCTTGCCGTCAACGAACTGAACGAAAGGCAGGTCATAATTTTTGCCGATACGGGAGTCGTCCTCACCGAAAGCAGGTGCGATATGAACGATACCGGTACCGTCTGACATAGTTACATAGCTGTCGCAGGTAACAAAATGAGCCTTTTTGCCCTGCTTCTTTGCACTTTCGCCTGCGCACTCATAAAGCGGCTCGTATTCAATATATTCAAGATCCTTGCCCTTGTAAGTTTCAAGCACCTTGTATGCAGGCTTGTCCTCAGTTGCAAGCTTGCCGAGAACAGTGTCAAGAAGCGCTTCGGCAAGAATATAAGTGTAGCCGTCAGCGGCTTCTACCTTGCAGTAAGTTTCATCAGGGTTTACGCAAAGGGCAACGTTTGAAGGGAGCGTCCAAGGAGTTGTCGTCCATGCAAGGAAGTATTCATCCTTGCCAACAAGCTTGAAACGAACGATAGCAGAACGCTCTTTGACAGTCTTATATCCCTGAGCAACTTCGTGAGAAGAAAGCGGTGTGCCGCAACGTGGACAGTAAGGAACTATCTTGAAACCCTTGTAAAGCAAGCCTTTTTCGTATATCTGCTTCAAAGCCCACCATTCAGACTCTATAAAATTGTTGTCATAGGTAACATAAGGGTGTTCCATGTCAGCCCAGAAGCCAACGGTGCCTGAGAAGTCCTCCCACATGCCCTTGTATTTCCATACAGACTCTTTACACTTCTTGATAAACGGCTCAAGACCATATTCCTCGATCTGCTCCTTGCCGTCAAGCCCCAGCATTTTCTCTACCTCAAGCTCAACAGGCAGACCATGTGTGTCCCAGCCGGCCTTACGAGGTACCTGATAGCCTTTCATAGCACGGTATCTTGGTATCATATCCTTGATAGCACGAGTGAGAACGTGACCGATATGCGGCTTGCCGTTAGCCGTTGGAGGTCCGTCATAGAAAACATAGGACTCGCCCTTTTTACGGCTGTCAATACTTTTTTCAAAGATATTGTTATCGTCCCAGAACTTTTCCACTTCTTTTTCTCTCTGAACGAAGTTCAGATTGGTGTCAACCTTTTTGTACACGAAGATCAATCCTTTCTGATTTTGTAATAAACGATCAGTTACGCATAAAGATAAAATGCAATAAAAAAGGCTTCCGCCCTGAAACAGGACGAAAGCCGTAAAGCCATTCGCAAACCACCTTTTCAGCATACTGACATATGCGTTCCCTTTAACGCAGGAAAAGCGGCGAAGCTTACTTATCATACTGATTTTCAGCCTGCAACTCGGAAGTGATATTCAGCCTGAAGCTAATCATACCGCCCTCTCACTGTCGGCGGCTCGCTGAGATTTTCGCATAAAGCCTACTGTCTTCGTCAACGTTTTTTACATATGAAATCAGTATATCACCATGCTGATGTTTTGTCAATGGTTATTTTGTTAATTTTCATGTATCCGACTTTTTTATTTTTGATATAAAGTCATTGAGCCTGTGTCCACGTTGCTCCTCACGCTGTTTGTCACGATATTTTTTCAAATGCTCGCCAAGCCTTGCACCTGAGCCCATGGAAAGCATAAATCTGTATTTTTCTTTTCTCTCCTCTGAACTTTCCCTGATGTGCCGTTTGAACTCCTCGTATCTGATGACCATATCGTTCTCTTCCGCAAACGTTTTTATCTTCTCTGCCAGCTTCAGGGAATAGAACAGGTCGATAGCAAAAACACCATAGAAAAATCCAATAAAGAACGAGAACGCCAAATTATTCGCAAGCCAGTTGAGTGCGTCAAGAATATATGGGTGTATAAAGAAATAATAGACCGCGCCCAGTGCTGCCCATATGAGCGAATACAACGGACATATTATGCCTTTATAGTTGAATTTGTTTCCCGTGTAGTCCCACAGCTTGACGTGCATTTTCACAATGAATATCTCGCCTGCAATAAGCTCTATCACTGTCATTGCGATAGCCATAAGCAAAAAGAGTATAAACTTCTGCAAAGCCGTGTTGTCAGTGTGTATAAATTTTTCAAGTCCTGCCAGCAGATAAAGGGTGCAAAGCCCGAATCCGTATAAAGGCAGATAAGGACCAATAAGAAAGCCGGGGTTTATCCATTTTCTTGCTTTGTTGTTAGGCTCAAATCGTCTGAAAATAACTTCTATCCCCCAGCCTATCAGACACCCTGCAAAGAACAGGAATGCCAGAATAAGTATATTGCTCATATAAAATATCCTTTCAAGGTTTATAAAAGCATTGTACCATATTTGCCACCCTTTTTCAATACTTTCAGACAAAAAAGTTTGACTTTAATCAAAAAAACGCCCCATTCTGTAGGGGCGAACAGCGTTCGCCCGTCGAAGCAACAAACCTAATAATTAACGGGCGACCCAAGGTCGCCCGCTTGCGTTCTTGCCTTTTTTCCATATTTGCACATACTCTGTTACTTCATTCTCCGCAAATAAAAAAGGCAGGAAACCGAAGCCTCCTGCCTTATATGATTTGAATAAGACGCTATTACATATAGCTCTTGAATTCGTTGTTTTCTTTTCTGATGCCTTCGATCTCAGCGTTTACCTGACTGATCTGAATATCAACCTGCTCCTTCTCGGCGTTGAGTGCCTTAGCCTTTTCCTGAAGCTTAACGATCTCCTCGTAGATATCGCTTGCCTGCTTACCGAGATCCAAAGACTTTGCCTCAGTTTCAGCAATGCTTGCCTTAAGCTCGTCGATTTTCTTGTTGTTCAGCTCGATCTGCTCCTGTGCAAACATACGCATTTTTTCCATTGGACTCATACCCATATTCTCGCCCTCCTCATTATTATTTGTATTTTCAGCTTCCGCAGCTTTCTTTTCAGCTATCTCGTCTTCTATAGACGGCATAGTAGACTCAGGGGCAGGTGAAACCACCATTGTGTCATCAAGGCTTATAGGCTCGATGGACGGCATCTCAACCTCGTCCATTGTAGGAATTTCCTCAGCCACAGCAGCTTCAGCCTTTGCATTTTCCTCTGCCTTAGCTTTTTCCTCAGCCTCTTTGAGAGCCTCAGGAGTAACAAGGTGAACGCTATTGTCCTCAGGAGGAACAGGAGCGGAAGCAGGTTCAGCCTTTGCAGGTGTTTCGATACCTGTTGCATACATATTGCTCTTTCTCTTTGCAATGCCGCTTGCAAGGCTTGCCGCCAGCGGATCAGTTATGTTCTGAACAGGCTCTTCCTTATGCTCAGACGCAGGGTCGACCTTTGGACCCTTGTATGTATTCATTCTTTTGAAATGCTCGTCCATACAGCCCTGAACAGCCTTGATATCCTCAGGATCTTTATTAAAGAATCCTGCAATATCGTTTACGCTTCTGCCTTTCTGAAGCATTGAGGCGATAGCCGCAACACTGTGATCAACAAATCCGTCATCGTCCATAGCCAGATTTACAGTTACCTTTGCAGGCTCAACATTCTCCTGCTTTTTGTTCTTCTTTCCGAAAAGCTCGCTTACAGACATATTGAAAACGCTCTTTTTTCCGTTGCCGTTTTCATCAGCACTCTCTCTTACAGGCTGTTCAAAGCTTGCATAGTCAGGGAAGTGCTTTTCAAGTATTCTCGGAACATTATCCTTAGGCATCTCCATTTCTTTTGCTATCTCAGGAATGGAGTAGCCCTCCTTATACAAACGAACGATCTTGTCGCTTATGCTTTCATTCTTCTTTGCCAAAGCAATCAATCCTTTCAATCAATTTCCCAATACCGTGACTATTTGTAAATAAATACATTTCCGCAATAAACGTTTAAGTAATTATGAACTGTCACGGCGGCACTATATATATTATACAACACAAAGCAGGTTGTGTCAATATAAAATATGCAATTTTTCTTTAAAAAGAGCGGAAAAAATGAATATGGTTAAATGACTTATTATTTACATATAAATTAACAAATCACGTTCCACGAGAACAGTTTTCAGGCAGTATAAACTCCCGACCATTTAGATCTATCAGCCCCTCACGGTGCATTTTTCCAAGCTCTGTTGACAGCGCACTGCGGTCAACGCAGAGAAAATCTGCAAGCTGTTGACGGTCGAAATTTGTCGTGACAATGTGCGATCCGCTTTTCTTTGCAAGCGAAGAAAGATAAGCCATAACACGCCCTCTGATAGTCCTGGGGGTTATCACTTGTATCTTTTCGTTGAGCCTGAGATTTTTCATAGCCGTTATCTTTAGAAGCCTAGCCGTCAGCGTCGAACTTTCCTTTATAATAGACTCAGGGGATAAAAACAGCACTGTGCATTGCTCCTTTGCACATACGCTCACCCCAAGCGGTTCACCTGTACAGGCATAGACCTCTCCGAAAAGCTGTCCTGCCTCCAAAGGAGCGATTATGCTCCTGCCGCCCCAAAGCTCGTCACGTTCGATAAGCGCCTTGCCCTCCAGAAGTATGCCGAAATAAGCGGTCTTGTCTCCTGCGTGAAAAATATAGCTTTCCTTGCGAAAGCTTTTTATGCCACTGCCGTCAGGTCTGAGAAACTGAGCTATCTCCTCATCGCTCATGCCCTGAAAAAGGGGAGTGCCTTTTATTATCTTGATGTATTTATTATCCATTTTATCTTCCTCATTTTTACGAAATAATTTTATGCTTTTGTTGTAATTACAACAGACTTTGCGATAAGATTATATTATAATCATAGCATAAAGTCAAGAGCTTTATGCCGAAACGAAAGATATCAATAAAAATACGGAGGTAACCATATGATAAGAAGAGTTATACAAATAGACGAAGAAAAGTGCAACGGCTGTGGTGCTTGCGCAAAAGCCTGCCACGAAGGTGCAATAGGCATGGTGAACGGCAAAGCAAAGCTTATGCGTGACGATTATTGCGATGGTCTTGGAGATTGTCTTCCAGCCTGCCCAACGAACGCCATATCCTTTGTTGAGCGAGAAGCTGCCGCCTATGACGAAAAGGCAGTGGAAGAAAACAAAAAACGTCTTGGCAAACCGGTTTTCCATGGCTGTCCAGGCTCAATGATGAAAACCTTTGCCAAAAAGCCAGCTCCAACTGATATCCCAACATCAAAGACTCCCTCACAGCTTATGCAGTGGCCTGTGCAAATAAAGCTTGTACCTGTGAACGCTCCATACTTTGACGGTGCAGACCTGCTTGTCGCTGCGGATTGCACAGCCTATGCCTGCGGAAGCTTCCATTCCGATTTCATGACAGGCAAAATAACCGTCATAGGCTGTCCGAAGCTTGATGCCACAGACTATTCCGAAAAGCTTGGCGAGATAGTGAAAAGAAACAATATCCGCAGCATAACAGTAGCCCGAATGGAAGTTCCATGCTGTGGCGGAATAGAACACGCAGTAAGAAAAGCAGTCACCGACAGCGGCAAAAATATCCCCGTGGCAGTAAGAATAATCACCACAGACGGCAATGTGATATAACACAAAAGGCAGGACAAAACGTCCTGCCTTTTTCATATCTGTAGGGGCGACCTCTGGCCGCCCGCATTTTTTGTGTCTGATTTATCTGACTTAGCGAAATTTATTCACCCCTAGCCATGACCTCAGCCAACTCGCCCAAAGCCTTTTCCGAAGCCTCATTAAGCGTAGAGCGTATAGTCACAACAGGCTCAGCAATTGTAACATTCTTGAAGTTTTCTACATAGCCCTTCATAACTCTTGCCGCAGTAGGCGCCCATGAGCCGTTCTCTACAAGACCTATCTTTCTGTTCTGATAGTTCTTTGACTTCAGGTGCATAAGGAAGTCCTCCATAACAGGGAACACACCACCGTCATAACTGCTTGCCATAAGTACGATCCTGTCATATCTGAAAGCGTCCTCGATATTTTCTGCCATGTCACTTCTTGAAAGATCGCTGATAACTACCTTCTCAGCACCCTTTTCTTTAAGCATCTCGCCGAACTTCTCAGCCGCCTTTGCAGTGTTTCCGTGTATCGACGCATACGCTACGAATACGCCCTTACTCTCAGGCTGATAGCTTGACCATGTGTTGTAAAGTCCAAGATAGTAACCAAGATCTTCTTTGAGTATAGGACCATGTAAAGGAAGTATCATCTTTATGTCCAGTGCCGACGCCTTTTTCAGCAGTGCCTGCACCTGTGCACCATATTTGCCCACAATGTTGAAATAGTATCTTCTAGCCTCGCAAGCCCAGTCCTCATCAACATCAAGTGCGCCGAACTTTCCAAATCCGTCAGCAGAGAACAAAAGCTTTTCGCTCTGCTCGTATGTCACCATTACCTCAGGCCAGTGTACCATAGGCACCATTACGAACTGAAGTGTGTGGCTTCCAAGAGAAAGCGTGTCCCCCTCTTTTACCACAACAGACCTATCGTCAAGTCCGTCAATGGTGAAAAACTGCTTCATCATAGGGAACGTCTTTGCGTTTCCCACTATCTTCATTTCAGAATATTTCTCCGCAAGCTTTTTGATGTTTCCTGCATGGTCAGGCTCCATGTGCTGAACAACAAGATAATCAGGCTTTCTGCCGCCCAAAGCCTTTTCAAGATTGTCAAACCAAACGTCCGTTACCCTAGGGTCAGCAGTGTCCATTACCGCTATCTTCTCGTCAATGATAACATAAGAGTTGTACGAAACGCCGTTTGGCACAACATATTGGCTCTCAAAAAGGTCAATGTCATGATCGTCTGCACCAATATAAATAACTGAGTCTGAAATTTTTGTGTCTGCCATTTTTATTACCTCCGTTGTACTTTTTCTAAATATACTATTTTAATATACTTTGATTTTATCACAAGCTCAGCATTTTGTCAATAACTGAAACAATGTTTATGAGAATTTTACCTCCTCAAAGAAAAGGTCTTTCCCCATGACCTCTTTCACAGGCATTTCCTCCTGATTGTAAGCAAGCAGAAGCTTCATATAAGCCGCCACCGCTGAGGTGGTGTATATTGGTATGCTGCCTGCCTTTATTATCTCCGCCACAGTGGAGTATATAGGCACTTTTCTTTTCAGACCGCAAATATACACCATAATGTTCTTTGTTATGCACCGCTTGATAAATTCCGTCAGTGCATAGCTTTTTCCTTTTGAAACGTCAGTGCAAGCCGTCGCACTGTGATAAGGTGAGTAAAGCACCGCCGCCGTGTCCTCGTTTGGCATAAAGCACCCAAAGTCCATTGCAGGATAACCCTCTATAAAAAGAATACGTTTCCCAAATTTGACATCATTATGGAAGATCCGTTCCCTAGGGCGTGACAGCATATTCTCGCTCACTCCGCTGAAAACCGAAAAATCATTGAAGCCGTCATAACCATATACCCCAAACCTGTCCCGACAGGTGTCTGCAGGTATCACCCTAGTAGGAAGCATGACCCTCTCGTACAGCGTGAAAACACCCTTGTATTTTCCCTCTTTTATAAGCCCCACCGCCGAGGTGAAGTTGAAAAGCCCGTTTGAACCTTTCTCGCCAATGGGCTTGTTGCTTGCGATAATAAAAAGGGGTATATCAAAATGCCTGAAATACATTCCAAGCAGAGCAGAAGTGTAAGCCAGCGTGTCGCTTCCGTGGGTGAGGATAACTCCCGAGTATAAAGCCGTGTCGATGCTGTTTATCTCGTGTATCATTTTCTCCCACCCCGAAAACCCCATGTTTTCGCTGAGTATATTAAGTATTTGTCGACATTCAAATTCCACGTCATCGCCGTATGCACTCTTGTAAGCCTCCACAACAGCGTATTTTCCCTCACGCTCAACATCTATTATGCCGTCAGTAGTAATGCTCCCGATAGTTCCGCCTGTGAAAAGCACAAGTATCTTCTTCATATTTTTATCCCTGCCTTTACCAAAAATCAACCCTTGACATTTGTTATAAATATAATATCATTTCACGATTGATTTGTCAATAGTTGTACAAAATGCACAAAAGTGTGGATTATATTAATGAAAAATGAGTATTGAGAAATATGCCAAAGTTTGATATAATAGTAATGTTGTATTTTGTACAGTTTAACTATAGTTTCGCAGATAACCAATAAAATATGAATGAGTTGAAGAAATTGGTGTACAAATAACGTAACGCTACCCTGTAGGGGCGAACAGCTTTCGCACGCTTTTTCTCAGCAAATCATATTTCATCTGCGAACAACATTTTCTATTAGTATCAGAAAGGAAGATAATATTATGTGGGCATACGAAAGTGTATTTTATCAGATCTATCCTCTTGGATTCTGCGGTGCGCCATTTGAGAATGACGGCAAAGAGGAAAGCAGAATATTAAAGGTAATAGATTGGATACCTCATATCAAAAAGCTTGGTGCCAACGCTATCTATTTTTCACCAGTGTTCGATTCCGACACTCACGGCTATAATACCAGAGATTACCGCAAGATAGATTGCCGCCTTGGCACAAATGAGGACTTTGCAAAGGTCTGCAAAGAGCTTCACGAAAACGGCATAAAGGTAGTTTTGGACGGCGTTTTCAATCACGTCGGCAGAGGCTTCTGGGCTTTTCAGGACGTTCTGAAAAACCGTGAGAACTCACCATATAAAGATTGGTTCCATATCAATTTCGGCGGCAACAGCAATTATAATGACGGACTTTGGTATGAAGGCTGGGAGGGTCACTTCGACCTTGTTAAATTGAACCTCAACAATCCGCAGGTAGTGGATCATATCTTGGAATGCATAACAAATTGGGTCAAGGAGTTTGATATAGACGGACTCCGCCTTGATGTTGCATATTGCCTTGATAAGAACTTCTTGAAGCGCCTTAGACAGCATTGCGATTGGCTCAAGCAGGATTTCGTTCTTATCGGCGAGCTTCTACATGGTGATTACGCTCAGTGGGTAAATCCTGAAATGCTCCATTCCTGCACGAACTACGAGTGCTATAAGGGACTTTATTCAAGCTTCAACTGCATGAATATGTTCGAGATATGCCACTCTCTGAAAAATCA
This sequence comes from Hominimerdicola aceti, assembly GCF_025567495.1. NCBI lineage: Bacteria > Bacillati > Bacillota > Clostridia > Eubacteriales > Oscillospiraceae > Hominimerdicola > Hominimerdicola aceti. The sequence continues at coordinate 80,239 of NZ_JAOQJZ010000003.1, forward strand.
GTTCGGACCTGAGAACTGGTGCAGATACAGAGGAATGCACCTGCTGTGCTTTGTTGATAACCATGACGTATCAAGAATAGCAAGCCAACTCACAAATGAGCGTCATTTGCCACTTATTTATGGAATGCTCTTTGGTATGCCTGGTATCCCATGTGTATATTACGGCTCAGAGTGGGGAACAAAGGCAAACAAGAGCGAGGGCGACCCTGCTCTCCGTGTAAGTTTTGAAAAGCCTGAGTGGAACGACCTTACAGAGCTTATTTCAAAAATGGCAGAGGCACACAAAAACAGCAAGGCTCTCTGCTATGGCTCTATCAAAATACCTGTTCTTACCAATAAGCAGTGTATAATCGAGCGTGAGTTCGAGGGTGAGCGTGTCCTTGTTGCAATAAACGCTGACGATCAGCCTTTCACAGCTCACTTTGACGCAGGCTGCGGTCAGGCAGAGGAGCTTCTAACAGGCACTATCCATGATTTTGGTGGCGGCAGCGAGCTTAAGCCATACTCTGTAGAGTTCTGGAAAATGGAAAGATAGACCCATATGAATATAGAAAAAGGACAGCATTTTTCCAAAGTGCTGTCCTTTTTTGTGTAGCAATAAAAATGTAGGGGCGAACATCATTCGCTTGTTTGGTTTACCTCAATTGTGTAGCGTACCAGTCATGTATCGTAGTGGCGACTGATGATATATGGCGAAATTACACAAGTTTTTTGCAATCTTACAAATGGTAACGTTCCGAAATCGGGACGTCGTATTTCTGCAAAGCAGAAATTGCGCCGCTCCCCTACAATGCTTGAACTATCGTAGGGGCGACCTTTGGTCGCCCGCATATCTCCTATCACTTGCTTATTTTATATCATATGTTTCTGTATCCAGCCTACCTGACAATAACCATAACCGCCTGCGAAAAAGCCCCGTAAGAAGTCTTTCCGTTTACAGTTTTGTAAGCCCTTACCTTTACCATTCTAAGTGAGTAAGGCTCAAATCCTGATACGATAGCACTCTTGTGAGAGCCACCCACCTTTGCCGACTTCACATAATCACTGCCATTTGAAGAGGAGTATATCTCATATCCGCTTGCACCCCCAACAGCTTTCCATGATACCTCAATGCTACCGCTGCCTGCTGATTTAGCCGTGCATGAAGCCTTTGCAGGCTTTGTGACAGCCTCTACAGCCTTTGAGTAGCTAGCCGAAATGTATTCTTTTCCGCCAGATTTTTTCACAGCCTTTACCTTGTAGCTGTACCCCTTTGCACGAGCAAGTCCGCTGTCAGTGAAGCTCACAGCCTTTACAGTTTTTATCCTCTGCCATTTCTTGCTTGTGTTGTCATATCTGTATATAGCGTAGCTGTCAGCACCTGTAACCTTTTTCCAAGAAAGCTTAACGCTCTTTTCACCGGTGGAAGAAACTTTTAGCTCTGTCACTGTGGCAGGACGAATGTTGAAGTTCACAGTTTTTGTGCCTTTGTATAAGCCCTTGCCTGTTATTTTTACGCTTGCCTGACCTATGGCTGTGTTCTTTGAGTAGCTCACAGTGTAGTCAGTGTTCTTTACAAGCTTTTTGCCGCCATATGTCACTGCAGGCGCAGGAGAAACCGCCTTCCCTGTGTAGCTTTGCGTCTTTATAGCCGAAATACTGCTGTCACTGATTTTACCCTTTACAGTGACGGTACATTTAACATTTTTTCCTCCTGTTGTGTATGCCGTGATAGTTGCTCTGCCAACCCCTTTTGCAGTGACCTTTCCGTCTGACACAGAAGCAATTTTGCTGTTAGAAGACTTCCAGGAAACAAAGTCCGTCAGACCGCTTCCGCCACCCATTTTTGCAGAAATAACACTGCTTTTGCCCTTGTCAAGAGTCAGTGATGCCTTATCCAATGTTACCGAAGCCGCAGGCTTTATGCTAGCCTTTATAGTTTTTGCTGAGCTGTTTCCGTATTTGTCATAAGCCGTTACCTTAACGGTAAATTCACCGCTTTTTACTGAATAGTCCTCAGCAGAAACATAAGCCGAAGCCTTGCCACCCGAAAGCTTTCCGCTTGCGTATTTCTTTGCACTTTCACCATTTTTTGTAGGGTAAGCAGGGAAGACCACCTTTGAAACTCCGCTCTTGTCGCTCACATTGCAAGAAACATCAAAGCCCTTTGCTGTGATGTTCTCCACCTTTGCCCCCGATATGGTCGGCGCAGTTGTGTCAACATAAGTCTTTATGACCTGCTCAGAGTTGTTCCCAGCCTCGTCAGTAGCCGTTATAGTTGTAATATAATATCCGTCCTTGCTCCCAAGGTCAGTTACCTTTACTGAGTGTGAAAGCGAGTTCACCGCCGATGTGTAAACACGGCTTATAGTCTTTGTCTTGTTGCCCTCAAAATAAGTGGATACCTTTACCGAAGCCACAGCCCTGTTGTCAGAAATATCCGCTTTAACAGTGTAGCCTTTTCCCGTGATGTTCTCACAGCCTGCGTTTGCGATAACAGGTCTTGTCATGTCGATGTCAAGGCTTTGCGCAACGCCGTTTATGTAAAGTCTGTAGAAATAGTGATTGTTAGTAAGTACCTTTCTGTTTTTCACAGTGTAAACAGTGTCGTTCCAAGTCCATTTGTAGTTCTGCTCAATAAGAGTAGCCGTCGTTCCCTGACAGTCCTTTACAATGGCAACATGAGAGTAATCCTTGTCCTGCATTATGTCCCCTGCCTGCGGAGTTTTCACTTCACGAAGCTCCGCCCTTTTGCCGTAGCAGTACACGCTAGGCTTGTCGTCCACCATGTTTATGTTGTATACTGTAACGCCAAACTTTTCTTCATAAAAACGTGAAACATATCCTGCACAGCAGTAATAACCGGTGTCGGAATAGCCGAGAACGTATTTAGCGTCAACGCCCTCAAAAGAGTCTATGACCTGATAATCATAGTCCACAGTGACGGTCTGTTCGCTGTAGCTCACCGCATTTGTCACCTGACAAAGCATGATCATCATAACAGCACAAAATACTGCGCCCATAGCCGAAAAAACTTTTTTCAGCCCCTTTTCCATTCCAAACGCCCCCTAACTGACAGAATTATCTTATACGTTTTCGTATATCAACTTCATAATATCATAAAGGTTACAATTTGGCAACAGATTTTATCGTTTTTTGCCGAAATGACTAAAATATTTGTTTGTTTTCACAGGGAACACAAGTTCTATATTCAAATATATCCTCAGAATATAGACTGTTATATGCCATACGAACAAATGTCGGAGCAAAAATTACAATTTGTAACTTTTATACTGAACACGCTATCAAAAACGTTTAACTTAACATATATCCCCGCAAAAAATCTATAGGAGAGAACAGCATTTGCCCATCGAAGCTACTATTCCGCCTAGATATCCGTACCAATTGATCGCCACTACCCACTTCCAAAATCGTAAACGGAAATTGTTTTTTTCATTTGCACAAAAATTCACTCATACTGCACGAGAAGCTATTGAAAAGCCATCTGAAATAGATTATAATGTCTGTAAAATATAAACGGAGGTCACAATATGAAGTACATAAATCCAGTCATATCAGGCTTTTACCCTGACCCTAGCATTTGTAAGGCTGAGGGCAAATACTATCTTGTTTGCAGCTCTTTTCAGTTCTTCCCGGGCGTTCCCCTCTATGAAAGCGACGATCTTGTGAATTGGAAGCAGATAGGTCATGTTCTCACAAGAAAAAGTCAGCTCCCGTTGGAGGGGGCAGGCTCTTGTGGCGGTATCTATGCCCCAACTATAAGATACAATAATGGCAGATTTTACATGGTAACGACCAACGTCACGAATGGCGGAAATTTCTATGTCTACACTGACGATATCCATGGTGAATGGTCTGAGCCTGTTTATGTTCAGCAGGGCGGTATCGACCCGTCATTGTATTTTGAGAACGGCAAAGCCTACTTTATGTCCAATGGTGAGGACGATGAGGGCAACCATGGTGTTACACAGTGCGAAATAGATATCGAAACAGGCAAAAAGCTCACGCCAAGCAAGACCATCTGGACGGGTGCAGGCGGACGTTTCCTTGAAAGCCCGCACCTCTACAAAATAAAGGGCGAATACTACCTTATGGCGGCTGAGGGTGGCACGGAATACGGTCATATGATAGTCTATGCCAAAGGTAAGACCCCTTATGGTCCTTTTGAGAATTATCCTCACAACCCAGTTCTAACAAACAGAAATCTTGGTGGATACGAGATACAAGGGTGCGGTCATGGTGACCTTGTGGAGGACGAAAACGGCAACTTCTGGTGCGTCCACCTTGCGTTCAGAATGATAAATATGTGGGTGATGCACCACATTACAGGCAGAGAAGTATATCTCGTACCAGTGACTTTCGACGAGAACGGCTGGTTCACAATGGGCGATAATGGCACAACTCGCAAGGAAGTTGAAACCGACAGACTCGGGGATATCAGGCAGGAGTTTTGGAAAGAATACACTTTCGAGAATACCAAAGTCGGACGTGAGTGGTGCTTTATGCAAAACCCCGATATGAACCTTTATAAGCTCGATAAAAAACGCTTTGAGCTTACGCCAAACGAGCATACGATCTTTGAGGCAGACGGCTCGCCTGCTTTTATCTGCATAAGACAGAAAGAAATGAATTTATACGTGGAGTGCAAAGTCGAGATAACAGAGGGCGAAGCAGGATTGGTGTTCTACATGACCCCAGATCAGCATTATGAGATAGCGTTAAGACGCACAGATAAAGGCGTCGAGCTATTCCGAAGACTTTGCATAGGCGATATTCGCCATGAGGATCATGTCATAGCATTGCCACAGGGAGAAAGCTCGGCTGTGCTTTGCTGTAATGCTTCCAACTTTACATACAATTTCTCGGCGAAAACGCTTTCGGGAGATATAGACTTGGGCGGAGCTCAAACGAAGTTTTTGTCTACTGAGCTTGCAGGTAATTTCACGGGAGTTGTTATTGGTCTTTACGCTCAGAAATATGAGGATAAAGGCAATAAAGCGGTGTTTACGGAATTCAGATGCGAAAATAAGGAAAAGTATGATAGCTAAAAGATAAAATACAAAAGGTCCGTGGGCGTACCCATGGACCTTTTACTTTGTTATGCTTTTTCATCACAACCGCAGTTCACACCGTTCTTAACATCATCAAATGCCTTCAGCATTTCCTCGGACGGCTTCTTTGTGCAAAGGCTCACAATAATGATAAGTATAAGACTTACCGCAAAACCTACTACCAATGAGTAAAGCCCGGTCCTGTCACCTAAAGTCTGTCCGTTTATAAGCGGTATGTAATCCCATATTATTACCGACAACGCACCGCTGGCAACGCCTGCCGCCGCACCTGCGAGGTTTGTTCTCCTCCAATAAAGGGACATAAGTATTATCGGACCAAACGAAGCTCCAAGTCCTGCCCATGCGTTTGAAACAAGACCCATTATACTGCTGTTAGGGTCAAGTGCTATTATGTATGCTACTACCGCTACAGCAAGAACCGTTATCCTGCTCACAAGCAGGACTTTCTTGCTCTCCGCCTTAGGTGCAATACATGAGTGGTAAATATCCTCCGATACCGATGAGGCAGTTACAAGAAGCTGCGAATCAGCCGTTGACATTATGGCAGCCAGTATTCCGCAAAGGAAAATTCCGCCGACGAATGGCAGACCGATATCGGAGTTGAATACCTTCTGTATCATCTCGATGAAAACATTCTCAGACTTGTTGTTTGCAAGTGCAGGCACAAGATAAGCCCTGCCCACGATAGCTATAAAGCAAGCGAAGCAAAGTGATATAGCACACCATACACAGCCTATGACTCTTGACTTTTTTACCTCTTTTTCAGAGCTTATAGCCATGAATCTTACCAGAATGTGCGGCATACCGAAATAACCAAGCGCCCAGCCGAGCTGAGAGATTATGTCGATGGCTGAAAGGGTCTGACCCTTTTCATCATTGAATATGTTAAGATAGTGATGTGCCTCAACACCGCTTGCAGTGATGTTGTCCATAACGTTTCCTGCTCCAACAAGGAAAAACGCAATGATAGGTATAGTCACAACTCCTGCCAGCATGAGCAGACCCTGAACAAAGTCAGTTACACATACTGCCATAAATCCGCCCATAAAAGTGTAGCCAAGTATTACTACTGCACCGATAGTAAGACATATCTTATAGTCGATACCGAATATAGAGTTGAAAAGCTTTCCGCCTGCCGAAAGAGCAGACGCCGTGTAAACAAGGAAGAATATGACGATTGCCACCGACGATACCAAAAGCATTACCTTGTGCTTGTCCTCAAATCTGTTTTCAAGATACTTAGGAAGCGTCATGGAGTTGTTCGCCCTGATAGTGTATCTTCTCAGTCTGCCCGAAACTATCGCCCAGTTAAGTATAGTGCCGATAAGCAGACCTACAGCTATCCATATCTGCCCCGTTCCGAATGCGTAAACAGCGCCAGGCAGACCCATGAGCATCCAGCCTGACATATCAGAAGCCTGAGCAGAAAGTGCCGCTACCCAGCCGTTAAGTCCTCTGCCACCAAGGAAAAAGTCCTCGGAGCTTTTTGTTTTCTTCATATATGCGGCACCTATGAGAAGCATTCCTGCCAAATAGAATGCAAATGCCACAAGCGTCCAGATCATATCTGATTTCATCTATTACCTCTTTCCCGAAGCGGATTTTATCCTGTCCGCCCCATATTTTATAAACGGCAACGCCGCACAAGAGAAACTCCCCTGTGCGGTATCGCATAAAACGTCTGTATAACAAAGCCGATTACTTAGCCTTAGTCTTTATTTCCTCATCAAGCTTAGCGATAAGCTCGTCAACAGGCATTGCAGGAAGCTCGCCCTCTTTTCTTGAACGAACAGTAACAGTGTTGCTGTTTACCTCGTTGTCGCCAATGATGAGCATATAAGGAATCCTCTCAAGTCTTGCAGCCTTGATCTTAGTACCAATGTTCTCATCTCTGTTGTCAACAGTAACTCTCATGCCCATAGCAGTCATTCTGTCGGCTATCTTCTGAGCGTATTCAGCATGACCCTCCTTGATAGGAAGAAGTCTTACCTGCTCAGGAGCGAGCCACAGAGGAAGAACGCCGTTGAAATGCTCAAGCATATAAGCAAGTGTTCTTTCAAAGCAGCCAAGTGAAGTTCTGTGAATGATGTAAGGAAGCTTCTTCTGACCGTCCTTGTCAACATAGTACATACCAAATCTTTCAGCCAAAAGCATATCTATCTGGATAGTAACAAGCGTGTCTTCCTTGCCGTATACGTTCTTGTACTGAATGTCGAGCTTTGGACCATAGAACGCAGCCTCGTCGATACCGATATCGTAATCAACGCCAAGGTCGTCAAGAATAGTCTTCATTGCAGCCTGTGCGTGCTCCCACTGCTCAGCCGTACCCTCGTACTTGTTCTTAGGGTTAGCAGGATCCCATTGTGAGAATCTGAATGTGCAGTCATCAAGCAGACCAACAGTGTCAAGGAAATACTTGGCAAGCTCCAAACAGCCCTTGAACTCTTCTTCAAGCTGGTCAGGTCTGAGAATGTAGTGACCCTCAGAGATAGTGAACTGTCTTACTCTGATAAGACCGTGCATCTCACCGCTGTCCTCGTTTCTGAACAGCGTAGAAGTCTCTGTCAATCTCATTGGCAGCTCTCTGTATGAACGCTGTCTGTTAAGGAATACCTGATACTGGAATGGGCAAGTCATCGGACGAAGTGCGAAGCACTCTTTTTCCTCGTCATATGGGTCGCCAAGAATGAACATTCCGTCAAGATAGTGATCCCAGTGACCTGATATCTTATAAAGATCTCTCTTTGCGAAAAGCGGAGTCTTTGTAAGCAGACAGCCCTTTGCCTGCTCCACATCTTCTACCCAACGCTGAAGAAGCTGGATAACTCTTGCGCCCTTTGGAAGCATAACAGGAAGTCCCTGACCGATACAATCAACAGTTGTGAAATATTCAAGCTCTCTGCCTATCTTGTTGTGGTCACGAAGCTTAGCTTCCTCCTGCTGTTTAAGGAACTCATCGAGCATTGAAGCCTTAGGGAATGCAGTTCCGTAAATTCTTGAAAGCTGCTTGCCGTCCTCTGCCTTGCCCCAGTATGCACCTGTGCATGAAAGAAGCTTAACAGCCTTGATAGGTGCAACGCTCATTATGTGCGGACCTGCGCAAAGGTCAACGAAATCACCCTGCTTGTAGAATGAAAGCTTTTCGCCCTTATCGTCATGCTTGTGGATAAGCTCTACCTTGTAATCTTCGTGTCTTTCCTCCATGAGCTTTATAGCCTCGTCAGCAGAAAGCTCAAAACGCTCCAAAGCATAGCCCTCTTTTGCAAGCTTTTTCATTTCAGCCTGTATCTTTTCAAGGTCAGCAGGCGTAAAAGGCTTTTCTACCTCAAAATCATAGTAGAAGCCTGTGTCTGTAGCAGGGCCTCTTGCCAGCTTTGCCTCAGGATAAAGATTTTTTACAGCCTGCGCCATAAGGTGAGAAGCTGTGTGCCAGAAAGTTTCCTTACCAGCCTTTGAGTCAAAAGTCATGACTTCAAAATGGCAGTCATGGTCAACGACAGTTCTCATGTCGAAAACTTCGCCGTCCAGCTTTACGCAGCAGGCAGCCTTGTAAAGTCCCATGCCGATATCCTTGATTATCTCGCTTGCAGGCATTGCCTTTTCGATCTCACGGACAGAGCCGTCTTTTAATTTCAGCTTGATCATTTTTGATTCCTCCGATTTATATAATATTGTAATTCTTTATTATAACGTGCATAAACACGTTGTTTCTTTTTGTAATGCGTCACATATCACAAGTTTTTTGTGGGCGACCTCAGGTCACCCCTACAGGCATATTATTTGAAGTTCAGCAGTTCAGTATACTGCGAAACATACACATATATCCAGAAGCAAAGAAGCACTACGCTCAGCACCGTTGAAATGTCGCTCAAAATGTGCCTTGCCCTTTTTTTGATAGCCCATTGCCTGGAGCCGTCTTTTTTCACCCTGCAAACAAGCTGAGAGAAAAATGTATTGAACCAGTATGATACTATCCATATGGGCAGAAAGGTGAGAAACCCTTGCTTGTCGGATATAGTCCCGTTCCATGATAACCAGCAAACATATCCCGCTGCACCATAAGCGCAAAACCCAATGGTATAGCAAATGATCGCAAGGATACGCCTTGTTTTCATGGCGTTCCTGTCTTTCATAGTATCATCACCCTCTTACATAACAAAAAAGTCCCACAGGATACAAATATCCTATGGGACGATGATATCGTGGTTCCACCCAACTTCATGCGCAGTTTCCTGCACAACTCATTAGCCGCTCCTTTAACGCTGAGCCTGCGGCGTGTATTAAACGCACTCAGGGGCGGTATCCTCACTCTGCATAGTCCTGCACCGCTCACAGCTCGTATAAAAACGTGCGGCGCTCTCTGAAAAGACCTTTCGCCGAGGGGCTTCCCCGTCAAAGCTTTCAAGTATAACTGCAAAAGACTTTATCTTTTGCTTCGACTAACATTTTAACACCTCTTCACCCACTTGTCAAGGGGTTTGTTAGAAAATATATAATTTTGTGGATTTAACTAAAAAAATTCTTGACAACAGAGAAGTTTTATTATACAATAATATTATGCATTATAATTTTTATATAACTGAAAGATGAAGTATAGTTTTTTGTATTATTCTGATGTTTTTTATAAAATAAATTTTGCAATTTTGTATCTTTACAATTTAATATCAGGTGGATATCTTTTTTCATGCGTTTTTACGCACAAATATGGATATCCATACTTTCTAAGAAGGAGGAAAGCTATACATGGAACCAGGTATTGCTATTCTACTATGTGTAGTTGCTCTTGTTCTTGGTGCCGGTGTGAGCGGATTTATCTGCTTCAAACAGGGTATAAGCTATCGCAAAAAAACAGCCGAAGCTGCTGTAGGCTCTGCGGAAAAAGAAGCGGAGCGTATCGTTGACGACGCAAAGAAAAACGCTGAAACTCTGAAAAAAGAGGCATTAATCGAGGCGAAAGACGAGATCCACAAGTCACGCCAGGAAACGGAAAAAGAGCTTAAAGAGAGAAGGATCGAAGTTTCCAGACAGGAAAGACGTGTTCAGCAGAAAGAGGAGTCTATCGACAGAAAGCTCGATAATTTGGAGAAAAAGGAAGAAACTCTCCAGAACAAGCTGAAAAATGCTGACGAAAAGGTGGCTGAGGCTGACAGGATCAAGAAGTCACAGCTCGATATGCTTGAAAAGATATCTCAGTTCACTGTTGATCAGGCTAAGGATTATCTGCTTTCAAAGCTGGACGAGGATCTGGTGCATGAAAAGGCTGTGAGGGTCACAAACTTTGAAAATCAGGTGAAGGATGACTGTGAGGCTAAGGCCAGACAGTATATCTCGCTTGCTATCTCACGGTGTGCTGCCGATCAGGTGTCTGAATCAGCAGTGTCAGTCGTTGCATTGCCTAATGATGAGATGAAGGGCAGGATAATCGGACGTGAGGGAAGAAATATCAGAACTATCGAAACTCTCACAGGCGTTGATCTTATCATTGACGATACTCCTGAGGCTATCACCATCTCGTGCTTTGATCAGGTGAGAAGAGAGGTCGCAAGGATCGCACTTGAAAAGCTTATCCAGGACGGACGTATACACCCTACACGCATTGAGGAAATGGTAGAAAAGGCTAAGCGTGAAGTCGAGCTGAAGATCAAGCAGGAGGGCGAGAGAGCTATTCTTGAAACCAATGTTCACGGCGTGAACCACGAGCTTGTTAAGCTTCTTGGACGTCTGCGCTATAGAACGAGCTATAGACAGAACGTGCTCAACCACTCTATTGAAGTCGCTCACCTTGCAGGAATGATGGCGTCAGAGCTTGGCGTTGACGCAAATCTGGCAAGAAGAGCAGGACTGCTCCACGATATAGGAAAGGCTCTCAGCTATGAGATAGAAGGCTCGCACGTTCAGATAGGTGTTGACGTATGTAAGAAGTACAAGGAAAGCCCTGAAGTTATTCATGCTATCGAGGCTCACCATGGCGACGTTGAAACAAGAACTGTTGTTGCGGCACTTGTTCAGGCGGCAGACGCAATAAGCGCCGCTAGACCGGGAGCAAGAAGCGAGAACTATGAGAACTATATCAAGAGGCTCCAGAAGCTTGAGGAGATCTGCACGTCCTACGAGGGCGTTGAGAAATCCTTTGCTATACAGGCAGGCCGTGAGGTTCGTATCATGGTACAGCCTGAGAAGATCAACGATGAAAAAATGGTGCTCGTTGCTCGTGAGATCGCTAAGAGGATCGAAACTGAAATGGATTATCCGGGACAGATCAAGGTCAATCTTATCCGTGAGAGCAGAGCTATCGAATACGCAAAGTAAATTGTGTAAACAGCGGGCAGACTTTAGGGTTTGCCTGCTTTTTTATTTCCCGCTCTGTTTTTAATGAGGAATGAGGAGTGAGGAATGAGGAATTAAGGTATCGCCTGCGGCGATGATTTTTAATTTTCAATCATAAAATAATAAAATATCTATGCTTTTTGGGGGATTTTTTATGTCAAAAGCAAAAGAGAAAAAAGAGGTCACTACCAATCAAGGTAAAAAGCACCTTTTCGGCAGTTCGGAAAAGTCGGATTTTATTCTGAATATGTCTGCCGAGTCTGCACAAAAGCTGTGCGGAGTTTACAGCATTATTGCTGTGCTTGTTCTGTGCGTTATCACAATACCGTATTATTTCACACAGAATATCAAATACGGTATGGACGAAAGCGTCAACCGTACTCTTTATCTAAACGAAAAATTTATATTCTTTATATCTGCCGCTGTGCTTGCGGTCGGCTTTGTGGGATTTATCATTTTCCTTATTGCCAACATGAAAAAGCAGGTGGAGCTTAAAGACAACAAGAGCCTTATCGTACCACTTGCGGTGGTGCTTCTGTCGGTGGTATCTTGCTTGCTTTCAGCGGATATCTTCACATCTTTCTACGGCTATCTCGACCGCTCCGAGGGTATGCTCACCATACTTGGCTATTGGGGACTTTTTGCCGCAGGAATGACAGTTACGGCTGACGACCGCAGGATAAAGCTTTCAGACTTTATCGTAGGAATAGGCGCATTTGAAGCTATCGTGGGAATTTTGCAGGCTATACCTGCCACCGCAAAAATAATTCCAAACTATTTCAAAGAGATATTCTCGGGCTTCTCATCAGGCGGTATGACCTATACAAAAGAATATATCGCAACAGGCTTTTTGTGTACGCCTTTTGCATTGGCGGCAGTGCTTACAGTGATATCTGCCTTTGCGCTTAATGGTATGCTCTATGATGATAAAAAGGCAAGAAAGATATTCTATGCTATCTCCCTTGCACTTATGACAGCGGCTGATATCCTCGCCTGCGTTGTCCCTGCTATCTTGGGACTTGGTGCGGTTTATGTTATATCTCTTATTATTGCCGCTGTAAAGTCGGGCTTTGCAAAGGATAAGAAGCCTTTTATAGCCTGCCTTGTGGCTTTTATAGTCGCAGGAGGGATCTTTGCTGGACTTTTCGCCTCAAACGAGTTCAGACTTATGGACGAGAAAATAATCTTCCATGACAGTTTCGACAGACTTTCTATCACAGGCACAGGCAGAGGCGATGATACCGAACAGTGGATATATCCTTATCTGTGGGACGACGGAATGTATACTGCCGAGCAAAACCTTATCTGGGGAACCGGTCCAGACAACTGGGGAACGATATTCGAGTCGGGTGCTATAATAGACCGCTCTTATAATGAGTATATCGACCTTTTGCAGTCAAGAGGACTCATCATTTTCGCACTTACAATAGTATTCCTTATTATGACTATAGTAAAAATGTGCAAGCTCGTAGCAGGCTTTATGAAAGACAAAAACGGCTGGACGGGCTGTGCAGTATCAGCGGCAGTTCTTTGCTATCTGATACAGGCATTTTTCAACATAAGTTCTGTTACCTCATCACCATACTTCTGGATCGCGGCTGGACTTGTGTGGAGTTTCACAGCGGTAAAATCCAGTGCAAAGAAAAAGAGCTAACAAACCTATCTGTAGGGGCGGCCTTGGGTCGCCCGCTCTTTCATCAATACATTGATAAAAAATTCGGACGCAGTAAAATGAGTCCGATTTTTTTATGCCTTTTTGCAGACAATGATATAAACATATTAGCTTTTACATATATTGAAATATGGCTATAGACCTGTGCCGAATTTTTTCGCCCATAAATAACGAGCGGATTTGAACGAACGAGAATAGGTGAGATTGCAAGAGATGCAGCGAGCTAAATCAAAAAATCTGTTCACTGCTGACTTCCGCTGACTTCCCCGAACTTTGTCGGACTTTGCTAATTTGTAAGGCTTATGATATAATCATATTAAACCAAAGAACAGAAAGCCTTTGGTTAGACGGCAAGTCGAAAGACTTTGTTTTATATGAAAGGAAAAAATCATGAGCAAAGAAAAGGTCATTGACATTTCAACAAGAAAAACAGGAAAGATCGTTGGCATTTGTGCGGCGGCAGTTGCGGCTATAATAGTGGTCGTATCCTCTGTATCCATAGTTCCGGCAGGCTGTACGGGCGTTGTGACGACCTTCGGCAAGGTGTCAGACACTGCACTCAACGAAGGATTGCATCTGAAAGTGCCTTTTGCACAGCGTGTAACAACAGTGTCAAACAAGATACAAGTTTATCAGGCTGACGCTGACGCAGTTTCAAAGGACTTGCAGACTGTGAACTCTACCATAGCGGTGAACTTCCGAATAAAGTCGGCTTCTTCTGCAAGCATTTTCAAGAATATCGGCTCAGATTACGAGAACGTTATCCTTATGCCAACAGTGCAGGAATGTATGAAGTCGGTATGTGCAAAATATACGGCTGAACAGCTTATCACTGACAGAGCGCAGGTGGGCGAGGAAATAAAGGCACAGCTCGTTTCAAAGGTGGATGAATACGGTATCGAGATAGAGAAATTCAATATTGTGAATTTTGATTTCTCATCTGAATTTAATGAAGCCATAGAGGCAAAGCAGGTAGCAGAGCAGAATCTTTTGAAAACAAAGACCGAGCAGGAGCAGGCTATAGTTGTAGCTGAGGCGGAGGCTAAGAAAAAGGTTATTGCCGCAGACGCTGAGGCAACTTTCATAAAGACCAAGGCTGAAGCTCAGGCAGAAGCCAACAAGACTATCTCTGAATCTCTTTCAAACGAGCTTATAAAGTACCAGACCATCGATAAGTGGGATGGTGTTCTGCCTAAGGTGGCCAATGACGCAAACCCTCTGATATCTCTTGACCTTGACGAGCAGAAAACCGCTGAATAACGCTGATTCCTGACAGAACGGCTGTCAATCGTTAAAAACACCAATGAAAGGTATAAAAATATGTTTAAATGGACAAAAAAGAATTTTTTTTGAACGTTGTATGACATATTTCTTGACACGAAAAGCGTTTTCTGTTATCATAAACATATGTGAACATATTTTAGTTTTATGTAAAATATGGAGTTGGGAGGAGAAAAAATGTTGAAAAAGCTATACCGCACATTAGGCTTTGCACTTATTTCCTGCAATTTGTTTTTCACCCCTGTCATGGCATATGCCGACAGCAGTGTGAGCGTGGGAACAAATATGTGCTTTGCTATACCGGGAGGACTTATAACAGGCTTTGTGCTTGTTTCAATGAGCCGCACAAAACAGAAAGCTACCAAGGCAGATAAATACATAAAGAGTAATCTTAAACTCAATGGGCGTAACGACACCTATCTGCGTACCACCACTGATAAGACTAAGATAAAAGACGATTGATAGGGGGTACGGAAAATGGCTGTTAATATTTCTTATAAATGCCCTAACTGCGGAGCAGAGCTTTTCTGGAGCGCTGACAAAAACTGCTGGGCATGTGAATACTGCGACGGACAGTTTACTTTGAAGGACCTTGAAGAAGCAGGCGGTGACGCTAAAAAGGCTGAAGAGCTGAACAAGGATAATGTTGAAAAGCATGAAGAGGTCGATAAGGACGAATACAGTATGTCAAATGACGGAACTGTAGGAAATGACCTTGTAAAATATACCTGCTCACACTGCGGAGCGGAGATAATCACCGACCGCTCAACTGCAGCAACAGTTTGCGTTTACTGCGGAAATGCGGTAATAATGGGAGAGCAGATAATAGACAATTTCTCCCCTGACTATGTTATACCTTTTAAAGTGCCGAAAACTCAGGTAATGGACGCTTTCCAAAAATTCAGCAAGAAGCCTCTTACACCGAAAGATTTCAACTGCGATAGGGTAGTGGACAAGATGCAGGGCGTTTATATCCCGTTTTGGCTCTATTCAGGAAACTGCGAAGGCTCTATTACTGCGGAGGGTATAAACACAAGAACATGGACTTCAGGAAACTACAGATACACTGAGAAAAAGTATTATTCAGTTTACAGAAACGGAACCCTCGATTTCAAAGCTGTTCCTGTGGACGCTTCTTCAAAGACTGACGATGACGCTATGGACTCTATCGAGCCTTTTGATTACTCGGAAATGACAGCGTTCAACCCAGGTTATCTTTCGGGATATCTTGCAGAGAGATATGACGAGGATAAGGATAAGTGCCTGCCTAGGGCTAAAGAACGTATCGAGAACACAACTCGTGACGAACTTAGAAATACTTGTAACTACAACAGCGTAAACGTTCAGTCATATGAAAAGCACACCGAGATAAAGGACGTTAAATACGCTATGCTTCCAACATGGCTTTTGTATACAACCTATCAGGATAAGCCTTATTTCTTTGCAATGAATGGTCAGACAGGTAAATTTATCGGAAACCTGCCTATAAGCAAGGGAAAGCTTGTGGCTTACTCGCTTCTTGGGGGCGTGGGCGGATATATTATCGGAGCTATACTTCAGATAATGGGAATATTCTAGTAGGGGGTATCAGCTAAATGCCTGAAATATCAACGGCACTTATAATAAAAATAATAGTTATAGCGGTCGCCATAGGCGGTGGTATAGCGGTGATATATTCTGTGAAAAAAGCGGTATCGAACGCCATTGGCAGACAACTGAGCCGTGCCAACGACCTGCTAAGGACCATAAATGACGCAACTGAGGAAAGACAGAACAACGCCATGCAGTTTACTTATGTTGATCCTAATGTGGTGAACAACATAAAGAGAGATTTTCCTGACTATGATGAAAATATAGCAAGGAGCATAGTGGAAAACACTGTGATGAAATATTTTCTTGTTATAAACGGAGAAGCAAGCGAGAATCAGCTTGAATACTGTACCGAAGCGTTCAAGCAGAGAGCAGCCACGATGGCAAAAGACAACTTGTCAACGGTTACACCAAAGCATTATGACGATATACATATCCACAAGTCGCAGGTGGCGTCTTATCATAGAGATCATGACGCTGCAACGGCAAAGTTTCAGGTATCTCTTGAATACAAGCTCAACGGGATAAAGGCACAGCACATTTATGAGGCGGATTATTCATACTATCTTTCAATGGGGATAGAGGGCGAAAACGCCAGCCTTATATGTCAGTTCTGCGGAGCACCTGTGGACACCGCAGGCTCGGTTTGTCCTTACTGCGGTTCTGAGATACACAGCTCTGTAGAGCGCACATGGAAAGTCAGCAGGATATCCATGCTGAGATAGACAAGTTTAAAACCCCTTGGGGTGAAATAATACAGACAATGAAAGGAATTTAACTATGGGACTTATTAAGATGTTTACATCAGCAGTCGGCTCAACATTTGCCGATCAGGTAGTAGAGTACTTCAGATGTGAGGATATGTCAACTAAGATACTCTGCCAGCCGGCTACTCTTGTTGAGAGAGGAAAGACTGTGAACAACGGCACAGAGGGCGTTATCTCAAACGGTTCACGCTTTGATGTTGCGGTAAATCAGGCGGCTTTGCTTATCGAGAACGGCAGAGTACACGATTTTGTTATCGGTACACAGGAAACAGCAGGTCAGTATAAGTATGATTCAACTGTATCTCCGTCACTTCTTGGCGGCGGCTGGGGTGACCTTGGCGCTTCTATCAAGGAGATAGGCAGAAGATTTACAGCAGGTGGTCAGGCTATGAACACCATGCGTCTTATCTACATAAACCTCAGACCTCTGCCTGGAAACAAGATAGGCTTCGGCAAGATACCTTTCAGAGACGGCGAAATGAACCTCACTCTTAACGCACAGGGTCATGGTCAGTATGAGCTTCAGATCGTAAACCCTATGAACTTCTATGAGAACGTTGTTCAGAACGTAAATAAGGTACTTACTGTTGACAGCCCTGACGGCGTGGCAGTTCTCGGCCAGCTTAAGGCTGATATGACACCTAAGTTCCAGAAGGCTCTTACAAGGATATCCGCTCAGAAAATACCATACGATCAGCTTGGTCTTTATCCTGATGAGCTTGCTGAAGCAATGAATGCAGAGCTTGAAGAAAAGTGGGCTACAAAGGGTGTTAAGATAACAAGCCTTGCTATTGAGCTGAACGTGGACGAAGAGTCAAAGCAGAGAATCGCAAAATTCCAGGAGGCAAAAACTGTTGGAAGTGATCCTTCAATGCTCTATGCTATGGACAGAATGTCTATCAACAAGGCAAGAGAGGCAGCGGCAAGCAACTCAAACGGTGTTATGGCAGGCTTTATGGGCATGGGCATGGCAGGCGGCATGATGGGTCAGCCAATGGACGCAACAATGTATCAGCAGCAGATGCAGCAGAACATGATGAATCAGCAGGCTGCACAGGCAGCTCCACAGCAGGCAGCACCAGCGGCTGCACCAACACAGGCTGCACCTGAGAACGGCTGGACTTGTGCTTGCGGAACAACAAACACAGGAAAATTCTGTGCTAACTGCGGACAGCCTAAGCCTGAGCCAAAGCCGGCAGCAGACAGCTGGAAGTGTTCATGCGGCACAGAGAACACGGGAAAGTTCTGTGCAAACTGCGGTTCACCAAAGCCTGAGCAGCCAGTAGGCTGGACTTGCTCATGCGGAGCAGTGAACAAGGGCAAGTTCTGCGCTGAGTGCGGAAAGCCAAAGCCTGCATCAGAGCCGCTTTACAAGTGTGACAAGTGCGGCTGGGAGCCTGAAGATCCGAAAAATCCTCCTAAGTTCTGCCCTGAATGTGGAGATCCATTTAACGATAACGATATTCAGAAATAATTCTTATAGTTATTTTGAGCCGTCCTGCGGAATGCGGGGCGGCTCTTTTTGTGGGGCGATGTTCGGAAATGTGTTGGTTTATATAGTTTGTTTACATATGAAATATTGAAATCATCACGGATATGTGATATAATATATAGCGTATGATATTTTATATGGGTCTTTACCGATATACTAAAAATTTTTCCGAAAGGACTTGATCTAAATGCTGTCAGATATCGAAATCGCAAAGCAGGCGAAAATGCTCAAAATTGGGGAGGTCGCTGCTAAGCTCGGCATCTCAGAAGATGAATATGAGCCTTATGGTCACTACAAGGCTAAGCTTTCTGAGTCGCTTTATGCTAAAACTAAAAATGATCCAGATGGTAAGCTTATTCTTGTTACCGCTATAAACCCTACGCCTGCAGGAGAGGGCAAGACCACTATTTCCGTTGGATTGGCTGAGTCTATGAACAAAATAGGCAAGAAAGCTATGCTCGCTCTGAGAGAGCCTTCACTTGGTCCTGTTTTTGGTATCAAGGGCGGTGCAGCTGGCGGTGGATACGCTCAGGTCGTTCCTATGGAAGACATCAATTTGCACTTCACAGGAGATATGCACGCTATAACTGCGGCTAACAACCTGCTCTGCGCCCTTATCGACAACCATATGCAGCAGGGAAATGAGCTTCACATTGACCAGAGAAGGATACTTTTCAAGCGCTGCCTTGACATGAATGACAGAGCGCTGAGAGATATTGTTATCGGTCTTGGCTCAAAGGTGAATGGTATTCCTAGAGAGGATTCTTTCCAGATAACTGTCGCTTCTGAGATAATGGCTATTCTTTGCCTCGCTTCCGATCTGGCTGACCTTAAGGCTAGAATTGAGAAGATACTCGTTGCTTACACAACTGACGGAAAGCCTGTTTATGCTAAGGATATAGGCGGTTGCGGTGCTATGACTGCTTTGCTGAAAGACGCTTTGAAGCCTAACCTTGTTCAGACGCTTGAGAACAATCCTGCTCTTATCCATGGCGGTCCATTCGCTAATATCGCTCACGGCTGTAACTCAGTAAGAGCAACAAAGCTTGCTTTGAAGCTTGCTGACTACACTATCACTGAGGCTGGCTTCGGCTCTGACCTTGGCGCTGAGAAATTCTTTGATATCAAGTGCAGATACGCTGGTCTTAAACCAAGTTGCGTAGTTCTGGTGGCTACTGTAAGGGCATTGAAATACAATGGCGGTGTTCCGAAAACTGAGCTTACTAACGAAAATGTTGAGGCTCTCGAAAAGGGTATCGTAAACCTGAAAACTCATATCGAGAATATGCACAAGTTCGGTGTGCCTGTAGTGGTGGCTATAAATAGATTCCATACTGATACTGAGGCTGAGCTGGCTGTTATCGAGAGAGTTTGCGGTGAAATGGGTGTTGAGTTCTCACTGGCTGAGATTTTTGCAAAAGGCTCTGAGGGCGGTATCGACCTTGCGGAAAAGGTTTGCAAGACTATCGAAACAAAGCCGTCTGAGTTCAAGCCACTTTATGACGAGAAGCTCCCTATCAAGGAAAAGCTTGGTATACTTGCAAAGGAGATATACCGTGCAAACGGCGTGATCTATACAAAGCAGGCTGAAAAGGCTATAAAGGAGATCACTGAGCTGGGATTCGGGGATATCCCTGTTTGCGTGGCTAAGACGCAGTATTCACTGTCTGACGACCCGACAAAGCTTGGCAAGCCTGAGAATTATGAGATAACAGTAAGAGATGTAAGGCTTTCAGCCGGTGCAGGATTTGTGGTAGCTTATACGGGCGATATTATGACAATGCCTGGTCTGCCTAAGAAGCCTGCGGCTTATAATATCGATTGCGATAATGAGGGCAATATCTACGGATTGTTCTAAGCCGTTTAAGTGAGGAGTGAGGAATTGGCATAGCCGACCGAACGAGTCACTTTGATAGAGTAAATACCGAGCGGAGCGATTTTGCGGCGTGGCAAATGTAGGGGACGGCGCCCTCGACGTCCCGTTTTTGGGAGCGACGAGGTTTGAATTTATACAAACCATGTAGGCGACCAAGACGAGCGAACGCTGTTCGCCCCTACACGATTTGTGCGATAAGATAATTTGTAGGTAAGCAGATAATAAGTCGGGTAAACAGGTGTGTTGAGATAGCAGAGTGAAAAAAACATGAACCGAGGTGAGCGGCAGTGACAGATACAGCGGTGAAAAAAAGTGCGGAAAGTGTGAAAATGCCTGAGAACGGCAAGAAAAAACATCTATCTTGGCAGGTCATTGCCTGCGTTTGCCTTGTGGCAGTCAGCGTGGTGCTGAACGTGGTCGCCTGGAAAAGTACGGCGTTCTGCGACTGGTATACGGCTCACGTTTTTCCAATATGGGAAAATACATATGGCAGGCTCACTTCGCTGTTGCCGTTCTCTTTTGGCGAACTGCTTATTGCGGTGGCGGTTTTCGGTATTCCGCTTTCGTTGGTGGCTATGCTGGTGCTTGTGATAGTCAGAAAAGGCAAGAGAAAGAAAACTGCGAAAATTTTCGGGCTTGTTTATATGTGGATAGTCACTTTTGTGGTGACGGTGCAGACCTTTAACTGCTTTGTTATTTATCATTGTTCAAGCTTTGCGGAACTTAACGGCATACTAACTGAACAGCACACCAGGACGGAGCTTGAAGCTCTTGGCAACAAGCTTGTTACGGAGATAAATGCGCTTAGCAAAGAGGTGGAGCGTGACAGCGAGGGAAAATTCGTGTTGACCGCTGACCTTGACAAGACGGCGCAGGAGGCCATGCGTGGGCTTGGAAGCGAATTTAAAAACCTTGGTGGGTTCTATGTCACTCCGAAAGCTATAAAATGCTCGTTCTTTATGAGCCAAATGAACCTTATGGGCATCTATTTCCCGTTCTCTATGGAGGCTAACTACAATCAGGATATGTATAAGGCGAAGCTTCCTGACACTATCTGCCATGAGCTTGCTCATACGAAAGGCTACATTCAGGAGGACGAGGCGAACTTTATCGCCTTTATGGCGTGCGACAGATCGGACAATGCTGATTACCGCTATTCGGGCTATCTGGCGGCGCTTGGCGAGGTTAGAAACAAGATTTTTGACTACGCTTCTGACGATAAGAAGATAGAATTTGACAGCTCTATCTGCGACGAGGTGTGGGCTGATATGGAAGCAAACTGGGACTACTGGCGGAGCGTTGACGAGGCTAAGGACACTGTTTTCGACAGCGAGGCAGTGGGGGAGATATCTGACAAGGCAATGGAAAAATCTCTGAAGCTCAACGGCGTTGAGGACGGCAAGCAGTCCTATGGCAGAATGGTGGATCTTATGCTAAACTACTTCAAGGACAAGGGTGAGCTGTGATGAAAATTCTTGCGGTCATTCTGTTTCTCGGGATAATTCTCAGTTCATGCGGAAATAAGGCGGACAGTGAAAGGCTTAATGATTCGGCTTTTACCACTACTGCGGAAAGCTCTGTGGTGGATAGTGACAGCATGGACGTTGACGAAAGCTCGCAGGTCGGTGATGAGAGCGATATTCAGGGCGACAGCTCGGAGGACGATATGAAGTGGCGGCTTTTTGAGGACACTTATAAGGAAACTGACAGCGGCAGGGCTGCGGAAAATTATGCTCACAACAAGGGCATAAAGATAGAGGGCTTTGTGAAATATGGGCAGGAAAATCCCCCTGTGTGCGATTTGATGCTTGGCGAAAACAGGTTCGCAGGGGTAGGCTGTGAGGTCATTGCGGCTTATAATTATCTCACATACGAGGGCTTTGAGCCTGACATGGCAAAGCTTGCTTATGATTTTGAAAAGAATGCTCTTATTGCGGCAGATGGTTCGCTGGGGTCTAATCCTAGAAAAATAAGCGGTCTTTTTAAGGCAATGGGAGTGGGATACAAAAGATTTTATAAGGTTGATGAGGCTCAGGCGGCTGTTGAAGAGGGCAAGCCTGTGATAGTTTCTTACCATATCGGGTTGAATATTTTCAGCGGTATCCACACGGTTTTCGCTGTTAAAGAGGAGGGCAGGCTGTATGTTTACAACTGCTACAATTCAGCGGCGGACAAGACAGAGGTGGAGAGCATTTATCAGCTTATGAATAAAAACAGCCTTTTTATTGTGGGCTACACGGAAGATGACGGTCAAATGAGGTGATAGGTTGACAAAGGTATACAAAACATCATCTGCGGCGGAAACTATCGCTTTGGGTGAGGAGATAGGCAGACGGCTGAAAGGCGGCGATCTTATCGCTTACAGCGGCGGTCTTGGTGCAGGAAAGACTACTATTACCAGGGGGATCTCCATTGGAATGGGACTTGGCGACGAGGTTACTTCTCCGACATTCGCACTGGTGAACGAATACCGTGGGGACAGTCTCAGCCTTATACACTTTGATATGTACCGCATAAATTCGGCGGACGATCTGGAAACTACAGGCTTTTTTGACTACATGGACGAAGACACTGTGCTTGCGGTGGAATGGTCGGAGAATATTGCTGAGGAGCTTCCTGAGGACGCTTTGAGGATAGATATTCAGCGCATTGACGAGGACAGCAGGGAGATAAGCATAACTGCACCTGAGGGAGATGATAGATTTGAAGATATTAGCTATTGACACAAGCGGAAAGGTCGCTTCAGTGGCAGTGACGGACGGAGAGAAGCTTCTTTGGGAGAAGTCTGTTTACACAAAGCTCACTCACTCCCAGGTGATATTGCCTATGGTGAAGCAGGCACTAGAGGAAACAGGGCTTACTTATACTGACCTTGATTGTGCGGCTATTGCAAAGGGTCCGGGGTCTTACACGGGACTTAGGATAGGCGTGGCGGCTGTAAAGGGAATGTGCTTTGGCTGTGAGAGCTTAAAAAGCGCAGGAGTTTCCACTCTGCTTTCGCTGGCTTACAACTGCATAGATTTTGAGGGCAGGATAATTTCTGTTATGAGGGCAAGGCCTAAGATAGTTTACGCAGGCGAGTTTCAGTGCAAAAATGGCGTTGTCACGAGGATATCCGCTGACAGAGTTTGCCCTGAGGAGGAAGTTTTTTCGGGAGAGTTTACTGAAAAGACAATGCTTGTGGGTGACTGTGCGGCAGAGATAAAGGCGAAATATTTCGCTGACAACGAAAATGTTCAGCTTGCAAGCTATGTGAACAGGCTGCAGAGGGCTTCGTCACTGTGTCTTGCAGTGGAGGCTCAGCCTGAGATAATGGTTTCGGCTGACAGGCTGGAGGTATCATATTTGCAGGCTACAAAGGCGGAAAAGGATAAGGCACATAGGGATAAATAGGAGGAAATTAATATGAAAATTGCTATTGGCTGTGACCATGCAGGTCCTGAGCTTAAGGCGGAGATATTGGCACATTTGGACGAAAAGGGTGTGGAATACACTGATTTTGGTATTCAGGCAGGAGAGAAAGTGGACTATCCTGACAAGGCAAAGGAAGTTTGCGAGAAAGTGGCTTCGGGCGAATACGAAATGGGAATACTCATATGCGGAACTGGTATTGGAATGTCAATGAGCGCAAACAAGATAAAGGGAATAAGAGCGGCTTGCTGTTCGGACTATTTCTCTGCTAAGTATACAAGAGCGCATAATGACGCGAACGTGCTTTGCATTGGTGCGAGAGTGCTGGGGGCAGGCTTGGCTATCGAGCTGGTGGACGTTTTCCTTGAAACGGAGTTTGAGGGTGGCAGACATCAGAGGAGAGTGGATAAGATCTCTGAGCTGGAGAAGTAGTGAGGAATTAAGGTATCGCCTTGTGGCGAAGGATTTTTTCTGACTTTTTGCATTATGGAGCAGGGTGGCTTGTTGTTGCCCTGCTTTTTTTGTGGGTACAAAAACGGCTGACAAGCTTTTCGCCTGTCAGCCGTTTCTATATTGAGGTTTGTATTTTTAGGTAAAAACCGTAATGGCAAAAGGTTTTTATTAGATAGCGTCGAATGCTTCGCTGAGATCGTAGATGATATCGTCGATATGCTCTGTGCCGATAGAAAGTCTGATAGTGTTTGGCTTGATACCCTGATCTGCAAGCTCTGCTTCGTTAAGCTCTGCGTGTGTTGTTGATGCTGGGTGGATAACCAGTGACTTAACGTCTGCTACGTTTGCAAGGAGTGAGAAGAGTTTCAGGTGGTCGATGAAGTTCTGAGCTGTCTTTGCGTCGCCCTTTATCTCGAATGTGAAGATAGAACCACCGCCGTTAGGGAAATACTTCTTGTAAAGTGCCTGCTGGCTTGGATCGTCTGATACTGAAGGGTGATTTACCTTTTCTACCTTTGGGTGCTTGTTAAGGAAGTCAACTACCTTAAGTGCGTTCTCAACATGACGTTCAACTCTCAGAGACAGTGTTTCAAGACCCTGCAGGAAGATGAATGCGTGGATAGGTGAAAGTGTTGCACCTGTATCACGGAGAAGGATAGCACGGATACGAGTTACAAATGCTGCGCCAGGGGCTGCGTCTGCAAAGCTTACGCCGTGATAGCTTGGGTTTGGTTCTGTGAGCTGTGGGAACTTGCCTGACTTCTTCCAGTCAAACTTACCGCTTTCAACGATAACACCGCCGATTGTTGTGCCGTGACCGCCGATAAACTTTGTTGCAGAATGGATAACGATATCTGCGCCGTACTCGATAGGTCTTACGAGATATGGAGTAGCGAATGTGCTGTCAACGAGAAGTGGGATATTGTGTGCGTGTGCAATATTTGCGATAGCTTCGATATCAACTACGTCTGAGTTAGGGTTGCCAAGAGTTTCGATATAGAGAGCCTTTGTGTTCTCCTTGATAGCCTTTTCAAAGTTAGCTGGGTCAAGCGGATCGACAAACGTTGTTGTTATGCCGTAATCAACAAGAGTGTGTGCAAGCAGGTTATATGTGCCGCCATAGATGTTCTTTGCAGCTACGATATGATCGCCTGCAAGGGCTACGTTCTCAATAGCGTATGTTACTGCTGCTGCGCCTGATGCAACTGCAAGAGCTGCTGTGCCGCCCTCGAGAGCTGCGATACGTCTTTCAAAAACGTCCTCAGTTGGGTTTGTAAGTCTGCCATAGATGTTGCCTGCATCCTTAAGAGCAAATCTGTCAGCGGCATGCTGTGAGTTATGGAAAACGTATGATGATGTCTGATAAATAGGAACGGCTCTTGCGTCTGTTACAGAGTCTGCTGTTTCCTGACCAACGTGGAGCTGGAGTGTTTCAAATTTAAGATTTCTTTCGTTTATTGCGCTCATTTTAAATTACCTCTTTCATTAAATTGATGTTTTTTAAATCCGATAAAAATTTTTGTTACTGAACTTTATGCTGATTTTAACAGCAACACATACAGCACATACACATTCGTGAATCGTACGCTGTTTTCAGTTTCAGTATTTTTACACTCATTTTCAACGCCTCATTTCAAATTCATATTAATCCTAGTCGTTTAGTATGTTTTAGCGTATCTATACTATACCACACCCATAGAGGAATGTCAATAGGTTTAAGATGATTTTTCGCATTTTTGTGAAAACTGATATTAATTCTATCAATTTAGTAGGATTTAAGGGCGAAATGCACAATGGGGAGTGAGGAAGTGAGGAATGAGGAAGTGAGGAATGAGGAAGTGAGGAATGAGGAGTGAGGAATGAGGAATTGGCAAAGCTGAACAGAGTAGTGCTCAAGTACGAAGTAAAAGACAGCACCGAGCGTAGCGAGAGATAAAACGCAGGCTCAAGCCCGGCGTTAGAGGGCTTGCAGGGTCAAGGGACAGAGTCCCATGTGGAGTTTGAGGCAAAGCCTCAATCGGCGACAGCCGACTAGGTGCAGATTTAATGAGAAAAAGCACGCAGAAGTTGTGCTTTATATAGATGTAGTATCGGAGCACAAAATCTGCACCGTTTTCCCTATCCCTTAGCAAAATGTAAATCCGCAAAGAGCGTAGCGATTTTGCGGTGGTATGAAGTTGCCCGAATAAACTGTAGGGGCTTGGCTCAATTTCTGTTTCACCGAAATGCGACAGCTCGTTCGGAAGGGCAATGCCGTGTTTTCGCTGTTTGTTATTAAATTTGTATAAAACTATCGTTTACCGACTCCTTATAATTGTATACCAAAATAAATATTTTTGGTTGACAATAGACTCGGTATGTGATACAATATTAATTGTCAAATAAAAAGTAAAGGATAGGTTTACAATGAATAACAATGCTAAAAACAAAACAAAACAAATAGTCGGTATCGGAGTTATGACGGCTATAATCGCTGTGCTTTCGCAGATAACTATTCCGCTTCCTACTCACGTTCCTGTTACGCTCCAGACTTTTGCTGTGGCTCTCGCAGGATATTTTCTCGGCTGGAAGGGCGGTGCTGTGTCTGCTCTGGTCTATGGTCTGCTGGGCGCTATCGGTGTGCCCGTGTTTGCAGGCTGGTCAGGCGGTTTCTCCGTTATCGTAGGGTATACAGGTGGATTCATTTACGGATTTATCGTTATGGCTCTTCTTTGCGGTCTTGGCGCAAAGTTCTGCTCTGACAAGGTAAGCGGTAAGGTCATCGCTATCGTGCTTGGTATCGCAGGTCTTGCTTGCGACCACCTGCTCGGTGCTATCCAGTACGCTATCGTTGCTAATATCTCTATTGGCAAGTCTATACTTCTTGTTTCTGTTCCTTATCTTGTAAAGGATGTTATCTCTGTTGTTGCTGCTTACCTTATCAGCATCGAGCTTGTAAGCAGACTTGCAAAGACAGGTTGCTATGCTTACAAGAGAGCCTGAGCTTAGATTTCATCATCTGCTGTGCCTACCGCTTTTTCAGGGAAAAGGCTACAGTGACGGTTTTTCGGTGAATATGCAGTCTGTGAAAGACAGATTGGAGAGCGAGGACACTGCGGTGCGGTTTGTGTGCAGCGGAGATATGATATGTCAGCACTGCCCAAACAGGACGGAGGACGGTTGTTTGCTTGACGGCTGTGGCGGAACGGTGGCACAGAAAGACAGCGAGGTTTGCAGACTTTCTGAGATAGAATGTCACTCAGTGGAGAATTATCGTAGTGCGCTGACAAGGCTGAGAAGCAAAATGGATAAAAAGGCATTTGATATACTATGCTCGGAATGTCGCTGGGCAAAGCTTGGTTTGTGCAGCTTTGAAAAGTGGCGTGAGGGCGTTGATGGATTGCTTTCTTCGTGACAGGTCACGTCTGTCATTTTTTTACACAAAAGTACAGCTCCTGAGAAGAAACTCGGGAGCTGTACATTTTTTTTGCTTATTCTTCACTTGCCTGATATGCGGACAGGAATTTCTCGTAGATATCGGGATAATGTTTTTTTAGTCTTACAGGCTTAAGGTCGGAGGTGGTGAAGCAGTGGGAGGTGTGGGCAAGGCAGGCTGTTTTCTGAGTGGTAAGGTCAAAGACTTCGTAGTCAAGTTCGTAGGCACAGCCGTTGAACTTTGACAGCTTACAGCGCACTTCAAACTCATCTCCGAAACGGACGGGATATTTATAGTGCGTTTCAACAGAGAGGACAGGAGAAACTATGCCACGTTCTTCTATTTCGTGGAAAGGACAGCCAAGCTGTTCCATAAGGTCAACACGGGCTTCCTCAAGCCAACGGACGTAATTTGAATGGTGGATTATATCCATGCGGTCTGTTTCATAATAAAAGGCTTTTCTTTTGTATGGGGTAAGTGTCATTTTATGTCCTTCTTTCTGTGGGTTTGACGTTGACGTTATATATGGGTGTGATAAAAATAGCGGGCGACCAATGGCCGCCCCTAATTGTTGCTGAGTTATTCAAGCCAGATGAAGTTGTTATCGGTGTTCACAAAGTCCATATTATAAAGGAAAATGACCTTTGTTATACCGTTGTCTTTTACATATTCACTGACGGTTTTATCCATGATGTGGTAATAACGCATATCTATCATTGTGATGTGCTTATACTTGTCGGCAAAGAACGGCATGACGGTGTTTGCATAGCTGTCTTTTATAATAAGGACGTGTTCGTCGTTTTCGCCGTTTGTCTCTATTTCCGTGAGGGCAAAGTTTCCGCCCATGAATGTGGAGTATTTATCCTTTTTGGTCTTGAATGAATCGTCAAAAAGGGTGTCTGTTTGTTTGTTTTCTTGAACATAATTTACCTTTACGCTGTTGTCAGGGTTTGTGTAGAAGTGCATTTCGTCAGCAGCGGAGAAGTCTGTTGGGGCTTTTGAATAAAGAGTGCCATGAAAGTCCTTTACAGTTTCTATATTGTAGGATACCTGTGGGATATCTTCATTCATGGCTGTCATAAGTGTGTCAAATCCCACTTTTGCGCCCTCGGCTGTCCAGTGGTGGTCGGTCTTATAGAAAACCTGAGTGGACTTTGCAGCATCTTTGAGCTGGTCATATGGGAAGCAGAGGTTTATCCTGTCGCTGAGGATAGAGCTTATATACTTTTCGCTTTCAAGCTGATCGTCGGTCTGTGTGACCGCAGGGAGCTTGTCTGACATAACGGAAACTGCATTCGGCACAAGAAGAAAGCTTACGTCGACGGATTTATCAAGGCTGTCAGCAAAATCGTTAAGACAGCTTATATTTTTCTCGATAAGAGGTCTGTTTTCCTGATAGTCTTGGAGATAATAGCCGTCCTTGCCGAAATATACACCGTTCTGATAGTTTTTCAGAAGCGTGCGGTCGGTGACTGTTTTAAGACTCACAAGCTGGTCTTTCATGAATATCTGATCGGACATATAGCTTTCGATATCCGATGTGAACTCGCCTTTTTCAAGCTTTTTCCATGAAAATTCAGGGGCTTGCTGGAGATAGCGGTTCTCATTTTCGGAGAACTCACGGTCCTCTGAGATGAAGCTTGCCACTGCAAAGCCGAATATGAACAGCAGAAAGCACACTATCATAATATAGTTTTTAAGTTGTTTTTTCATATCTGCCGTCCTCCTTTAAAATCTGAAATACAGGAACGGATTGAATGAATTACCTGCAAGGTAGGCGGTGGAAACTGCCAAAAGTGTTAATGCGAACAGCGGTTGGAGTATACAGCCGCATATCTCAGGACACTTGATCTGAAGCTTAAGGCAGAGCTTTTTTGGAAGCTGTGTTGAAGCTATCACAAGTATCACTATTGTTACTGCATACTGTGCGAGCCAGAACACTGTTTGGTGATTTATGAGAGGTAGTCCCCCTGCGCCGAACATATTTTTGAAGTTCTGTGTGAGCTTGCCGAAATCTTCATAGGAGAATATTCCCCAGCCTATGACTATAAAAAGAAGTGCATAGAGGTGCTGGAAAAATGCAGGTATCTTTTTCAGGGCTTTGCCAAGGAAAAGCTTTTCACATAGGAGTATTACACCGAAGTACACACCCCATAGCATAAAGTTCCAGTTTGCACCGTGCCAGAAGCCTGTGAGAAACCATACTATCATGATGTTAAGGCACTGTCTTGCTTTGCCCTTGCGGTTGCCGCCAAGTGGGATATAGACATAATCTCTGAACCAGCTTGAAAGTGACATATGCCAGCGTCTCCAGAAGTCTGTGATAGAGGTGGAGATGTAAGGGTAGTTGAAGTTCTCGAGAAAGTCGAAGCCGAACATTTTGCCAAGACCTATCGCCATATCGGAATAGCCTGAGAAGTCAAAGTATATTTGGAATGTATAGGCTATTATGCCCAGCCAGCTTGCGGCAACGCTCAGTTCGGATTGTGCTGAGTTTGAGATAGTGTCGAAAAGCTCGCCGATAGTATTTGCGAGAATGACTTTTTTGCCAAGACCTATGGAAAATCTCCACACGCCCTGTGCAAAATGCTCTATGCTCTCGTTACGCTTTTTGAGTTGTTCCGCAACGTCGATGTATCTTACGATAGGACCTGCGATAAGCTGTGGGAAAAGTGCAACATAGGTGGCAAGGTCAAGGAAGTTCTTCTGACTTCTTACTTCGCCCTTATAAACGTCGATAACGTAGGAAAGGGTCTGGAAGCTGTAGAATGAGATACCGATAGGGAGGGCAAGACCCAAGGTCTTTATCTGCGTGCCGAAAATGCTGTTTGCCGCACCGATGAAAAAGTCGGTATATTTAAAAAACAGAAGAAGCCCGATGTTCCACACCACCGCTCCTATCATTGCGATGAGCGGAGTGTATTTTTTTGCGTTTTTACGCTGTTTGTCTGCCAATAGTCCTGTTATATACGCAACGATAGTGGAAGCTATCATGAGGACGATATAAACAGGTTCGCCCCATGCGTAAAACACAAGGCTGAAGATAAACAGCACCAGATTGCGTGTTATGCGTGGGACGATATAATACGTTATCAGTACAATAGGCAGGAATGCGAACAGAAATGTTGTACTTGAAAAAAGCATATATTTATTACTCCTAGCCTATTATCTCTTTTGCTTTATCGTTATCGTTTGAAAGACAGAGGTAAACATAATTGCCGTTGGTTACAAGAACAGGGTCGCCTAGCTTTGTCATTTCCTCAGGGACATAGTTTTCAAAAACCTTTTTCTGGCTTTCGACTCTTGCTGTAAGTGTATCTGCGATAGCCTTTGCACTGTCTGCGTCCTTGGCTTCAAAGCAGTCTATCTCCTCGGCTGTTCCTCCTGATGAGCTTACATAGACCTTAGCCTTTGTATAGCTGTCTGCTGATATGCCGATTATCTTTTCTATCTTTGCTTCGTCAAGCTCTGCGAGCTCGTCCTTGAACTCTATGCCGTCCTTGAGCTTGTCCGCAACGGCTGTTACGTCAACGCTTTCGTTTGTCTGAGCGGCTGCCACTGAATTTGCGGAGTTTGCTGTGCTGCTGTCAGAGTCTGAACCGCAGCCTGTAAGTGCTGCTGTGCCAATGCACATAACTGCCATAAGAGTGCAGAGTATCTTCTTTGTTTTCATAATTCTTCTTTCCTTTCTTATGTGTTGTCGATTATATAGTTGAGCCACTTGTCGCAGTATTCGCTCATAAGGTGTATTCCGTCTGAGGAGGCTTCCTCTGGAAGAGTGCCGTCTGCGCCTGCTACAGCGGAGGTGCAGTCAAGATAATTTATACCTGTCTGCTGTGCCACCTCTGAGATAGCCTGATTGAATGTGGCTACATTTGTGTTATTTATGGCGTCGCCCTGCAAGCTTCTTGAAGCTGTTACAGGAAGGATAGATTCAGCATAGATAACAGCGTCAGGCTGTATCTCCTGAATTTTTGTGATAAGCTGTGTATAATAATCCTTGAAGGTGTCGATATAAGGCCAGCCAAGCTCGTTAGTGCCGAGGTTTATATACACTCTGCCATATTGTCTTTCTCCAAGAGCGTCGATAACAGTGCCTGCATTGCCGTTTGAGAGGGTGATGTTCTGGTCTGTCATAACGGTGTCGATGTGCATTCCCACAGAGCAAAGGAACGTTGCTTTTGGTTTATCGCAGTTGTTTTGCAGACCAACTGTTCGTGAGTCGCCTATGAAAACTGCGTCGGAAAGGTCGTCGGCGTCATCATGGGTAACTGAGCTGTCAGTAAGGCTTTCATCTATGCCGCTCTCATCGACCATGCTTTCTGCCTGAGAAGAGTTGTCTGCATTGCTCTCGGAGCTTTCGTTCTCTGCCACAGAGCTTGAAGCTGACATCTTCTTTGCTTCCACAGCCCTGCTGTTGCCGCTTCCTGCATGGAAGCCCCATATTGCCGCAAATGCTATGCACACAAGGCAACTCAATGACACTATGCTTTGCTGTGCTGTGGCTCTTTTTTTTCTTATATTTTTCAAATTGCTACCGTGTTGGCTCTCCATTATACTACCTCTTATATTATCTCTCCTGACCTGCAAAAATGCAGATCCGTTTCAAAGATTATCATAACACATTTTACAGCCTTTTTCAAGTGCTTTTTAGTCGAATTAAGGATTTTCTTCACTTTTTACAAACAGACGCAAAAAAGTCGGGAGAATTTGTTCTGCCCGACTTATTGTTGACAATTTATTCTGTATTATTTGTTTGTTTGAGTTTTATTTCCAAAGCTTTTCAGGATAAATGCCAGCCTCTATAAGCTTTGCGATATCGGCTTTAACGGTTGGCTTATCCTCTTTATATGTAACGCCGAACCACTTATCGTGAGTTTCCAGAAGCTTGCAGTCTGCAATACCTGTTTTTATCATTGTATCGATACCCGCAGGGAGGAGAAACTCCGCTGTCAGGCTGTCTTTATTTTCTTTCATAAAGTCTGTGAACATACCATTGAGCTTATCTATAAAGCCGTCAGGGCAAGCCCACATATTCATTGACACATAGCAGTTCTCGTCAAGCTCGGCTGTTTCTTCCTTGCCTGAATAGACCTTGCCGTCATTCTCACGGCGGATATTGTAGGTTTCAACAACGTCTGTGAGCATAGAGTCTTTCACTTCACAGACGCCTCTGTTCACTGCACCGAAGTCGCTTAGAGTGTTTTTCAGTATGAAGCCTGCCATGCCGAGATGAAGCTTTTTGCAATCTGAGTTTTCATTGCAGAGAAAATCGTGGAGCTTCACAAAAGCTTCCTTGCCGTAAAAATCATCAGCGTTTATTACTGCGAAAGGCTCATTTATAACGCCCTTGCAACAGCAGACTGCGTGACCGTGACCCCACGGCTTAACACGTCCCTCAGGTATGGAATAGCCCTCCGGAAGACAGTCAAGCTCCTGATAAACGTAATCTATCTTGACGTACTTTGAGATACGGTCGCCTATCATTTTATCAAAGGCATCACGGATATCCTTTCTTATAATGAATACGACCTTGTCAAAGCCTGCCTCAACGGCGTCATAGATAGAATAATCCATTATTATCTCGCCGTTTGGTCCGAAAGGTTCAAGCTGTTTTATGCCGCCTTTGAAGCGACTTCCAAGACCTGCGGCAAGTATGCAAAGGGTACAACTCATAATTTTTTATCTCCTTGTTCTTTGTTCTTTGATTTCTCAGTTTAATTTTATTCTATTTCTTAAAATTATATTAACATTATGCCATACTTTAAAGTAAATGTCAAGAGATTTTGACATTTTTATTCAGTTTTTTGCGATGCTTTTCTGCGTATTTTACATCTTTCTTACACTTGACAGGGTGATACTAATGTGATATACTGATATGACAAAAATCAAATAATATCCCTGAAAAGGGTGGAGGATGATATAAATGGCTAAGACGGCTTTGGTAACAGGCGCAAGCTCGGGAATTGGCAGAGAGATAGCGAGAGATCTATCTGCAAGGGGCTTTCGTGTGATACTCAGCGCAAGACGTGAGGAAAGGCTCAGAGAGCTTGCGGAGGAGCTTGGTGACAACACGAGGGTGATAGTTTGTGACGTTTCCGACAGGGAAGAATGTCTGCGGCTTTATGAGGAAACAAAGAGCGAGAAGATATCAGTGCTTGTGAACTGTGCAGGCTTTGGTGCAGTGGGCAGCTTTGACAAGCTTCCTCTGGACACTGAGCTTAAAATGATAGACACCAACATTACGGCGGTGCATATGCTCACAAAACTGTTTTTGAAAGACTTTGTTGCCGCTGACAGGGGTTATATAATGAATATAGCTTCCTCGGCAGGGCTTATGTATGGTGGTCCTATGATGGCAACATACTATGCTTCAAAGGCTTATGTTGTGAGCCTTACCAGCGCAATATATGAGGAGTTGAGGGCGAGAAACAGCAGGGTACACGTTTGTGCGGTATGCCCGGGTCCTGTGGATACGGAGTTCAATGACGTTGCAAACTGCAAGTTCGGCGTAAGCTCCATAACACCACAGTTTTGTGCAAAAAAGGCTCTTGAGGGAATGTTCGGCAGAAAGCTCATCATTATCCCTGAGAAGTCTATAAAGGCACTTTATGCAGGGGCTAAATTTGCTCCTAGAGGTATCGTGCTGAAAGTGACTGGAAAGGTGCAGAAGAAAAAGCTTGATAAATGACGGTTTAGTATTTTTACATAAGATAAAAAAGTTTTGTAAAGTGCGAAAATTGGGCTATACTTCTAAAAATCAATAGTATAAATTGTTATGATTGCATAAGAAAACGTTATCATATTTGGTGAATCGGCCGATTGAAATTTTACGAAAAATAAAGTACAATGTAAGTAAAGTTATTTAAGAAAGGAAGTTTTAGAAATGAAACTTACAAAGATTTTTGCAGGCATGGCAGCAGCAGCTATCGCTACATCTGCTATGGCTATGACAGCTTTTGCAGCTGACGCAGGCAAGGGACCAAACAATGATGACGGTGTTTCTGTATTTGGCGTTTATATCGGTATGACAAAGGACGAGGCTATCGCTAACAGCGTTCTTCAGGAAGACGGCAAGGAGCCTGATGACTGGACAACAGTTCCTGTTAAGGTAACTATCGACGAGATCAAGTTCGATGATAACGTTGTAACAGCTAATGGTACAGGTATGATGTACTGGCAGGGCGATGAGCTCAAGTTCGAGCTCGTTAACGTTTATAACGACGACGTAAATGGTGGTAAGGATGGAGCTACAACAGTATTCACAACTCTTCCTTCAAAGACTATCGAAGTAACATTCACAATTGATGGTCTTTCTTCTGACCTTTCCGGTAAGGCATATGTAGGCGGTGGCTTCCAGACAGCAGGCGCTGACTGGTCTTCAACATTCTTCGGCAACAAGCCAGACGGTGTTAACCCAGCAGGCACAACATTTGAGATGCCAGACGTAACAGGCAATGGTACATACACAGCTAAGGTATTCTTCCCAGATCAGGGCGGCGATAACACATCAAGCGGCACTGACAGCAAGGCTGACTCAACAGCAGACAGCAAGAAAGACAGCAAGACAGACAGCAAGACTGATTCAAAGGCTAACAGCACAGCCGCAACAACTTCTTCAAAGGCTGGTACAACAGGTACAACAACTGCTACATCTTCAAGCGCAGCTTCTGATAACACAGCAGCTACAGGCGCAACAGCAGGTATCGCTCTTGCAGGTATCGCTCTCGCAGGTGCAGCTATCGTAGTTTCTAAGAGAAAGTAATCTTAACTGAGGACTTGTTTCTTAAAGTACGTAATTAAAATAACTAAAGGGACTTCCACTGTGAAGTCCCTTTTTGTGTGTGGTATAAAAAATAAAAAAATATCGGCGAATAGTCTAGACAAATGGTAATTAATATAGTATAATGATTGTATACTTTTATTTTGGAGTTATTTTTTATGAGAGTTATTACAGGTTCATGCAGAGGAAAAAAGCTTAAAACTTTGGAGTCGTTGGATACAAGACCAACTACAGATATGGTAAAAGAGGCTGTTTTTTCCATTATTCAGTTTGATGTACCAGCAAGCTCGGTGCTTGACCTTTTTGCAGGCAGCGGTCAAATGGGTATAGAGGCTCTCAGCCGTGGGGCTAGTCACTGCGTTTTCGTGGACAGCAATCCTGAGGCTGTGGCTATCGTCAAGGATAATGTGGATTCATGCGGTTTCAATAAGGAATCCCGTGTGCTTTGCATGGATAGTCTGGAATATCTTAAAGTTGCCAAAGCCGGGCTTGATATAGTTTTTATCGACCCGCCTTACAGAATGGGCATAGTTGAAAAGGCTTTGGAGCTTGTGGAGAGCAAGCTCAATGATGGTGCTATCGTTGTGTGCGAGCATGAAAAGGAGCTTGAGCTTGGAGAAAGCTACGGCAGACTTAAGCTTCATAAGAGATATAAATACGGTAAGACCGCTCTTACGGTCTATAAGATACCAATGAAAGAAGTGGACTATTGATGCGTATCGCTGTTTGCCCGGGAAGCTTTGACCCTGTTACGCTGGGTCATCTGGATATAATCGACAGAGCTTCAAAGCTTTTCGATAAGGTGATAGTACTGGTGTCCTTTAATGCTAATAAATCAAGGGCTGCTTTCACACCTACAGAAAGAATGGAAATGATAATTGAAGCCACGAAGCACCTTGATAATGTGGTGGTGGATTGTTATAACGGTCTGCTGGCGGATTATCTGCAAAAAACAGGAGCTAATGCTATCGTAAAGGGACTTAGGGCTGTGTCTGACTTTGAGTATGAGTTCCAAATGGCTCTTGCAAATAAAAAGCTTTACAATGACGCTGAAACGGTGTTTCTAACCACTACGGGAGAGAATATGTTCCTTTCGTCAAGCGTTGTAAAGGAGATCGCAAGCTTCGGTGGAGATATCACAGGCTTCGTGCCGAAACAGATACAGAGCAAGATCACTGACAGGCTCTATAAGCCTGCCAATAATATAGATCAGTAATGAAAGGGTGTTTAAAATGACGGTAGAGGAAATACTTGAACTTATGGACGAACTGCTTGACAAGTCTTCAAGCGTACCGTTTTCACAGAAAAAAATGATCGATGTTGAGCAGATGCGTGAATACATCGACAGCATAAGACTTAACCTTCCGGGTGAGATAAAGCGTGCAAAGGATATGACAAGAGATAAGAAAAATATCCTTACTGAAGCCAACAAGGAAGCCGAGGAGATCGTAAAGAAGGCTAAGGACGAGGCTAAGAAGCTTGTGGCTCAGGAGGAGATCATCAAGCAGGCGGCTGACTATGCAAAGCAGATAGCTGCAGAGGCTAACAAGCAGGCGGCTGATATCGTTGAGCAGGCTAAGGCTAAGGACAAGGCTATCCGTGAGGCACTTTCTGAAAATCTTAACAAGTCGCTTTCTGAGGCGGCTGAGGTGCTTACAAAGAGCCTTAAGGACGTAAACACTACTAGGGACGCAGTTTCCAAGATAGGTGCGGCAGAGAAATAATATTGTTTGATGTAAGCAGATGGGCTTTGCGGCTCGTCTGCTTTTTTCATAACTAAAATTGTCCATATGAAATTCAGGCAGAATGTGAAAAATTGTGACAATATCTATTGACAAAGGAGCATATGTTGCCTATAATAAATAGTATATGATAAAAAGGCGAGCTTTTTCGCCTATGTGAAAGGGACGGTATTTTTTTTATGGACGATGTCGGGCGACTGTGGACGGGAATAGGTGTTTGTGCGGCGGTAATATTGCTTATGGCTTTTCTTACCTTGTGCGAAAATGCGGCTGTGGAGTTCAATGACGCAAAGCTAAAGAAAATGGCTGAGGAGGACAAAGACCCGAAGGCAATAAGGCTTGCGGCTTTGCTTGGCAGAACGGGCAGGGTAGTTGCGACAAACCTCATTGCACGTTCTATTATGATAATCGCAGTTTCTGTGGTGGGAGCGATCTACTTTTATGCACCGCTTTCAAATAAGCTTCACAAGCTTTTTGATGTATATACTCAGGCTTCGTATTATATTATCGGCATATGTTCATTTGTTATAATAAGCTGTCTGCTTGCCCTTGTTATATGCACTTTTGGCGTAGGCATACCAAAAAAACTATGCATTTCAGGCAAGGTGGGCGAGAGATTTATTCTAAATAGCTGTGTGGCTTACAAGGCACTTTTGGCGGTGTTCAGCCCATTGGCGATAGTGAGCGGAGCGGTATCCGCAGGGATATTAAGGCTGTTTGGTGTTAAGTCAACAAACAAGGCGGATGCTGTCACTGAGGAAGAGATCCTCATGATGGTGGACGCTGTAAACGAAACTGGCGGTATCGAGGAAAGTCAGGCGGAAATGATAAGCAACATTTTTGATTTTGACGATATCGAAGTTCGTGAAGTTATGACACACCGCACAGAAATGGTTGCCATAGAAGAAAATTCCACGCTTTCGGAGGCTGTGAAGCTTGTTATAGGCGAGGGCTTTTCGAGAATACCTGTTTACTGCGACAATGCCGACAACATAAGCGGTGTTATATTCGCAAAGGACTTGCTCAGGCTGGTGTTTGAAGAGGATAAAAAAGAACGTCCTGTAAAGGAGTTCATGAGAGATATAACCTTTGTGCCTGAAAGCAACAAGTGTGGTGAGCTTTTCAAAGAGTTCACTGAAGATAAGACACAGATAGCAGTTGTGGTGGACGATTACGGCGGAACAGCCGGTATCATTACTATGGAGGATCTGCTTGAAACTATTGTGGGTAGTATTCAGGACGAATATGATGATGAAACGGAGGAGATACAGAAAGTATCTTCTGATTGCTATGATATGGTAGGCACAGCAGCGTTTGACGACGTTATGGAGGCTCTTGGCAAGGAGTATCACGGCGAGGTGGATTATGACACTATAGGCGGATTCGTTATGGACCTGCTGGGCCATGTGCCTGAGGATAACGAAAAGGTGACAGTGCATTGGGAAAACGTGGAGTTCAAGGTGCTGTCAATACATGAAAAGAAAATAGAACGGCTCAGGGCTGTGATAAAAAGAGATAATGAAGAGATCGCGGACTAAGGGCTGAAAGATACAGACAGAATTTTGTGTAAAAATCGAGGACAAAAATTGAAAAAAAAGAAAATGGTCGCCGCACTCACAGCGGCAGTGCTTATCTGCACATCGGGGTGCAGTTTAGGCGGAACGGGAGAGAAAAATAAAAACCGTTCAAAAAATACTTTTGTGAACACTCATGCGTATGTTGAAGCCAGTTCGGAAAGACATACTGAAACAGGGCTTGACAGCAGAAACGAGAGCTTTACAGCACTTGAGATACCTGACACGGCAGAGTATATCGCCGATTTTCTTTGTACTGACGAAAAACGTGTGTTTTCACAGCTTTACAAAGGGCTGAGCGAATTTGAAAGCTCTGTGGAGCTGGCTGAGGGAGTTATAAGCAAGGACGATATCGGTGCGTTTATCTCCATGCTTACTTCGGCATGTCCTTATATCGACTATATGGGTTCACAGTATACTATCTGTATTGACGGAGATGGATATGTGACATCTGTGGAGGTCACATATGACAAGACCGCTGAGGAAGCGCAGGCTGAGAAAGAAAAGCTGGATAAAAAGGTCGGGGAGATACTTGCAGGCATTGAGCAGGGCTGGTCGGATTATGACAAGGTGCTGTATTTCCATGACAGCATAATTCTTGAGTGTAACTATGACGATACAGCAAAAAATTGCTATTCTGCATATGGCTGTCTTGTAGAGGGTAAGGCTGTGTGCGAGGGGTATGCAAAGGCAATGCAGATACTTTGCACTAAGGCAGGTATAAAGTGTATACCAGTGGCAGGCAAAGCCTATGACGGCGGAGCTGTTCAGCCACATTTGTGGAACAAGGTCATGATAGACGGTGAATGGACGAACGTTGACCTCACTTGGGACGATCCTGTGACAGATGCAGGGGAGGACTATATCCGCTATGACTATTTTGGCATCACTGACGCCGAGTGTGCAAAAGACCATACAGCGGACGATAACAAGTTTTTGAACTATCCTGAGGCATTTTCCTCGGGGGCAAATTATTACAGAAGAAACGGTCTGTATGCTCAAAGCGGTGATGATGTCGTTCAGATGATGTGCCGTTCTGTGGCGGAAGCAATGGCTGACCGTGGATATGCAAGGCTAAAATGTGCTGACAGTGAAATGTATGACAAGGCTGTGGATACTCTCTTTGATGAGAATAGCGGTGTTATCTTTGATGTGCTGAGGCGTGCATACAGTCAGGCTGGGGGAGATTGGTCTACCTCGAAATATGCGGTCATAAAAAATGACGAACTGTGTACTGTCACGATAATACTTTACAAAAATGAATAATTTTCTCAAAAGCAAAAAATATGCTCAAATGTGTTGAAATTTGCGGTACTTTGTGATATAATAAATGTATTAGTGCGATAAAATATGATATTTTGGATATATCTTGGAAAGGAATGTTATTTTTAGTATGAGCAGTGCTACTAAGCAGAAGTCATCAGCAGGCAAGAACGTGCTGATATTCTTTATTGTTTTTATTATTCTGGAAATGCTTATAGTTGTGGGAGTGGGACGTGTTTTCAAAAACAAGAACGTTACACCGAGCATTGCAGGCTACAGCCTGTACATAATGAATGGTGACGGCATGGGTGACAGAGTTCCTGACGGCGCACTTGTTATCACATCGAACATGACCCCTAGCACAGACAAGATAGGTGAGGCAGTTGTGTGCGAGAACGTGCCTGATATTGGAACAAGCGTGTTCTGGCTTTATGACATCACTTCAACTGACGATAACAACGGCGTTGTTTACACTGTTTATCAGGAAAAAGACCCTGCAAAGCTTTATGAGATAAGCTCAAAGAACGTTGTGGGCGTAGCTTCTACATATTATATGACAGCAGGCAAGGTGCTTACGTTCATGTCGTCAACATTCGGCATGATAGTGTGCGCTGTTGTTCCTATATTCCTGCTCGTTGTTATCGAGCTTATTATTGCTATCGCTACTCATTCTTCAGATGATGAGGAAGAGGACGATGACGAGGAAGAACCTGCAGAGAGCGTTACTCTTGACGATTTCCTGTTCGGCGGCGAGAACGAGGGCGAGCAGATCGCAAAACATCGCAAGCACGTTGACGACGAGATAGCTTCTCACCACAAGGCTGAGCCTGAGGGCAAAAAGAAGGCTGAAACGGAGGAAGTTATCGAGGAAGTAGAAGAGGTCGAGGAAACTATATTTGAAAGACCTGCGGAAAAGGAAGAGCGTGCTGAGATAGACCGTTCTTACTACGAGAGAGCGTCACAGCTTCTTGACGAGGCGACTTCAACTGAGGGTACTGTAGCCCCTGAGCCTGAGAAGAAGCCTGCGCCAAAGGCAAGACCTGCGGCAAAGCCTGCACAGCAGACAAAGACGGCTTCGGCTTCTTTGGAGGATCTTATGAAGCTTATGGAGCAGGAGCAGGAAAAGCTCAAAAAACAGCTTGATAAGAAATAATATTTGAAA
Organism: Hominimerdicola aceti; assembly: GCF_025567495.1. Classification (NCBI taxonomy): domain Bacteria; kingdom Bacillati; phylum Bacillota; class Clostridia; order Eubacteriales; family Oscillospiraceae; genus Hominimerdicola; species Hominimerdicola aceti. Next base: position 121,119 of record NZ_JAOQJZ010000003.1, read on the forward strand.
AATTTTATCCGTCGGGCGTGTGGCTCGGCGGATTTTTTTGGGGGGGAAGTCTGATGAAAAAAGCCCATTTCAAGGCAAAAAGTGCGGTTTTGATGTGGCAAATGCACATAAGTTTTTAAAAATATTGGGCAAGCATTGTAAAATGATACAAAACATAAAAAATATCAAAAAAAGTGTTGACAAACAGGGTGGGATAGTGTATAATAGATACTGTTGTGAGGGACACAACAAAACATAGTCCTGAAGACAACAAACCAGCTAAAAGGGAGCATAGCTCAGCTGGGAGAGCATCTGCCTTACAAGCAGAGGGTCACAGGTTCGAGCCCTGTTGTTCCCACCAATTATTTCGTGACAGGTAAAGAGATTTGCCTGTCAACGATAATAATTATTCTTCATTCTCGGAGAGCTGAACTCGAAAAGTTTGAAGTTATTTTTTTCAATGGCCGGGTAGTTCAGCTGGTTAGAACGCTAGCCTGTCACGCTAGAGGTCGTGGGTTCGAGCCCCATTCCGGTCGCCATTGTTTTGCTTCTGTAGCTCAGTCGGTAGAGCAGAGGACTGAAAATCCTCGTGTCGATGGTTCGATTCCGTCCGGAAGCACCAAATGCGGATTTAGCTCATCTGGTAGAGCGCCACCTTGCCAAGGTGGAGGTAGCGAGTTCGAGCCTCGTAATCCGCTCCAAAAAAGTCCTTACGATGAGTAAGGACTTCATATTTTTTGCGGGTTTATTTCAATTACTAGAATACTTTTCTTCCTGAAAGGAGATGGAGGTGCGATCCCTCTGACCCGCTCCAGCAACGCCTTGCTTTTTAGCAGGGCGATTTTTTATGCTGTTTTGTGTGCGTGGATAGGGCAGTGATAAGATGAAAAAGATGCGAAAAAGTGCGTAAATAGGCGGCTTGACTGACAGTCCAGCTCGATTTTGTTGACTTTTTCAAAGCCGTGGGCTATAATGTTGACCATAGAGAGTGCACTCCGAACAAATTGAAAGGTGATATGCTATGGAAGATAAAATTACTCTTGGAAAATTCATTCAATCAAAAAGAAAAGAACTGGGGCTTTCTCAAAAAGACCTTGCTAAGGAGCTTTATGTTACTGAGTCGGCAGTGAGCAAGTGGGAGAGAGGGGTATCATATCCTGATATAACGATGATATCGGGACTTTGCAGGGTGCTGGGCATTTCTGAGCACGAGCTTTGCACGGCGAGCGAGGACAATCAGCAGAGAGAGGCTGAGTTTATGGCGCGAAGTTATAAAAGCTTTGTTCGGGGGTACACTATCATAACTGGGATAGGCTATCTTGCGGCGATAATACCGAGCTTTATTTATAATGTGGCTCATGGCGGTATAGGTTGGTTCATGGTGCTTATCACGTCGCTGATGCTAACGTTTTCTTTCATCAATGTGCCTGTGCTTGTGAAGAAAAACAGGGCGTTATGGACATTAGGTTCTGCGACGGTCTCGCTTATGCTTCTTTACGCCGCAGGGTGCGTTTATTCACACGGGGATTGGTTTGTAATGGCGGTGCTTGGAACGCTCCTTGGGGAGGCTATCGTATTTTTGCCTTTTGTGCTGAGAAGTGAACAGTTTGAAAAGTATGTGAGAAACAGCAAGGGGCTTGTGTGCATGGCGGCGGATTCGGTACTGACTTTTGCCTGCGTTGTTTATGGTACGCTGAAATACGGTGACGTGGTAGACCTTCGTGACGGCATGCTTGCAACGGTGACTTGTGTGGCATTGGTGTGGGCTGTGTTCCTTATTATAAGGTATCTAAAGGTGAACGGCTTTTTCAAGGGTGCACTTTGCTTTGTGGCATCTGCGGTATGGGTAGTGGCAATGACTGTGCTGAGTAATGCGTGGAACGGAATGAAACTGTCTGACATAATTTCACTGAAGGGTGCTGATAACGATCGCTATGATGTTATAGTCTGCCTTTGTCTGGCAGGAGTTGCGGCGGTGCTTGCTATTGCAGGGGTTGTGTATAAGTTTGTGAGGAAAAAACCGCAGGATAGGTAAGGCTGAGAGGACAAAAGAAAGATACCAAACGGATAGGGACAATTTGGACTTTGTGGGACGTCGAGGACACCGTCTCCTACATAAATGTGATCGGAAATAGGAAATACTGCACTTGGGTGAAAGCTTGGGTGCGGTATTTTTATTTTGCTGTGAATATTTTACCCGTATATGTCAAAAATAATGCCAGAGGACTTATGCCGCCGATAGCATAAGACTGCCGTGGGCGCAACAGTGGCTGCGGAAATCATATCGGAGAAAGGTTTTGTGTGTATGAAAAAATTCAGTATCAGAAATTCACACGCAGGCAAGGCTCTGGGAGCGAAGGGTGTTTACATTACACTTGCGGCGTGTCTGCTGGCTCTTGGCGGTGCGGGTATAGCTGCATATAACAAGGCTATGGAGGATATCACCGACAATCTGACTATTTCGAGCGTTGACAGCACTGCACCAAAGCAGGCTGATAACAAGAAAACGGACGTTAAAAAGGACGAAAGCTCCAAGCCGGATGTGGACATTCAGACGCAGCCAAATGTTATGCCTGTGAACGGTGAGATATTAGAGCCGTTTTCTAATGGCGAGCTTGTGAAGTCGGAAACTCTCGGCTATTGGAAAACCCATGACGGCGTTGATATCAAAGCTGACCTTGGCGAGCCTGTCAAGGCGATGAACAAGGGCACTGTTACAAAGATATGGGACGACCCTCTGTGGGGCAACTGCATGACTATCGACCATGGAAACGGCATTGTAGGACATTACTATAATCTGTCAAATGAAATGTCCGTCAAGGAGGGTGACGAGGTGAATGCAGGGGAGGTCATAGGTGCTGTGGGTGACACTGCTCAGGCGGAAGTGGCAGAGCTTTCTCATCTGCACTTTGGCTTGAAAAAGAACGGTCAGTGGATAGACCCTATCGAGTTTATTGACCCTGCGGACAAATAAGCTTTCTTCATTTTGGCGCTTTGTAATACAAAGTGCTGATGTTATAATCCCCCATATAACGCCGCATCTGAAAATTTTCGGGTGCGGCGATACATATGTATTGCAGAATAGAGAGAATTGTGCTATAATTATACTTTAAGGCAATATTGCTGATGTTTTTACACAGAACATAGAGTGGTGGGACGCCGAGGGCGTCGTCCCCTACGGTCTGTTTTATATTGTGTGGATAATGTATAAATTATTGTGAGGTATAATAATGAAAAGCAAAAGAATCTATCCTGCGTTCACTATATCGAAAAAAGGGGAAATGTCCCTGAAAAACGGTCACCCATGGGTGTATTGTGACGAACTGAGAAACGAGCCTGAGGGCTTGAAAAACGGTGAGCTTTGCGATGTTTTCTCTGAAAAAGGCTCTTATCTTGGAACGGGTTTTCTCAGCCTTAACAGCAAGATAAGGATAAGGATCTTATCTGACAACGCAAACGAAAATTTCTCGGAAAACTTTTTCCGCAGACGTATCCGCTATGCTATAGATTACAGAAAAACTGTTATGGGGGACGATTTTTCGGCTTGCAGGCTTATTTTTGGTGAGGCTGACGGCATGCCGGGGCTTACTATCGACAAGTATGGAGATATACTTGTTTCGCAGGTGCTTTCCTACGGCATGGATATGATAAAGGATATGATATTCAGGCTTCTTGTTGAAGAGCTTGAAAAGGACGGAGTTAAAGTTTCGGGCATAATGGAGCGTAACGATGTCGCTATCAGAAAGCTGGAGGGATTGGAGCAGTACAAGGGCTGGTATAGGGCTGAATTTCTCCCTGAGCCACCGCCAAATATCACTGAGATAACGGAGAATGGCATACGCTATGAGGTCGATGTTGAGAACGGTCAGAAAACTGGATTTTTCCTCGACCAGAAATATAACCGCCTTGCGGTGTCGAAGATAGCAAAGGGCAAGAAGGTCCTTGACTGCTTTACCCACACAGGTTCGTTCGCACTCAATGCGGCAATGGGCGGTGCAAGGCATGTTACGGCGGTGGATGTTTCACAGTTCGCTGTTGATACGGCTAGGGAGAATGCTGAGAGAAACGGTCTGACTGACAGAATGGATTTTCTTTGTGCAGACGTTTTTGACCTGCTACCTAAACTTCTTGAGGAAAAGGCGGATTACGACATGATAATCCTTGACCCGCCTGCGTTCACGAAAAGCAGAAAGACCGTGGGCAGTGCAGAGAGAGGCTACAAGGAGATAAATTATAGAGCCATGAGGCTGCTGCCTAGGGGCGGATATCTTGCGACCTGCTCATGCTCACATTTTATGGAGAACAGGCTGTTCGTGAAAATGGTCATGAGTGCGGCAAAGGACGCAGGCGTTCAGCTCAAGCTTATTGAAGCAAGACAGCAAGCCCCTGACCACCCGATACTTCTCAATGTGCCTGAAACGGATTATCTGAAATTTTATCTTTTTCAGGTGGTATAGGGTTGACAAATGCTTGCGGATATGCTATAATATAACTGTCGAAAGACCCAATATATTTCAGCGAGTCTGCTGAGTTCGGACATAAGTAGCTTATTTTTCCGCAGTTATGCGGCTGCTTCCAGCCGACGAAATAGACGTTTCAGCCCTGTTGTTTTTCAGCAGGGCTTTTTATTTGCATTTTGGTGTTGACAAATGCTTGCGGATATGGTATGATATAGGTGGCTTAGAGATAAGCGTGGCGCACCCCGTTCAGCGCATTATAAATGTACGGCATATCGTATATTGCCGTTTGTCTGCGGTATCGGACATAAGTAGGTATTTTCTGCAGAGGCAGCTGCTTCCACCGACAAAATAGACGTTTTAGCCCTGTTGTTTTTCAGCAGGGCTTTTTTATGTGTTGATATTTAAAAACTGTCATATTGCACATAAAAAGCGAGCAAATATTGTATAAGATTTTATGTATAAAAGTGAGAAAAACCTATGGTAATTTGGCTTTAAATCTGTTATAATATATATGTAACCGTGGGCGACGGGATAATTGTGTCCGCACGCTTCGGAATTCAAAAAATTTTTGGAGGTAAAAAACCAATGGCAAAGAAGTATTGTTATCTTTTCTCTGAGGGTAATGCCAACATGAGAGAGCTTCTCGGCGGTAAGGGTGCTAACCTTGCTGAGATGACAAATATCGGTCTCCCTGTTCCTCAGGGCTTTACGATCACAACGGAAGCTTGTACTCAGTATTATGAGGACAACCGTGAGATCAATCCTGAGATCATGGCAGAGATCAACGAGTACATTGTAAAGATGGAAGAGATCACAGGCAAGAAGTTCGGTGACAAGGAGAACCCACTCCTCGTTTCTGTACGTTCAGGTGCTAGAGCATCAATGCCTGGTATGATGGATACAATCCTTAACCTCGGTCTTAACGAAGAAGTTGTTGAGACTATCGCTGCTCAGTCTGGTAACCCAAGATGGGCTTGGGACTGCTACAGAAGATTCATTCAGATGTATTCTGACGTAGTTATGGAAGTTGGTAAGAAGTATTTTGAAGAGCTTATCGACGAGATGAAGGCTAAGAAGGGCGTTAAGCAGGACGTTGAGCTGAACGCTGAGGATCTTAAGGAACTTGCTAACCAGTTCAAGGCTGAGTACAAGTCTAAGATCGGTTCTGACTTCCCAACTGATCCTAAGGAGCAGCTCATGGGCGCTATCAAGGCTGTATTCCGTTCATGGGATAACCCAAGAGCTAACGTATACAGAAGAGATAACGATATCCCTTATTCATGGGGTACAGCAGTAAACGTTCAGTCCATGGCATTCGGTAACATGGGTGACGACTGCGGTACAGGTGTTGCATTCACAAGAGACCCAGCTACAGGTGCTAAGGGTCTGTTCGGTGAGTTCCTTACAAACGCACAGGGCGAGGACGTTGTTGCTGGTGTTCGTACACCAATGCACATCTCTGAAATGGAGCAGAAGTTCCCAGAGGCATTCGCTGAGTTCAACAAGGTTTGTAAGACACTTGAAGATCACTACAGAGATATGCAGGATATGGAGTTCACTGTTGAGCACGGTAAGCTTTATATGCTTCAGACAAGAAATGGTAAGAGAACTGCACAGGCTGCTCTTAAGATCGCTTGTGACCTCGTTGATGAGGGCATGAGAACTGAGGAAGAGGCTGTTGCAATGATCGACCCAAGAAACCTCGATACACTTCTTCACCCACAGTTCGACGCAAAGGCACTCAAGGCTGCTACTCCTATGGGCAAGGGTCTTGGCGCTTCTCCAGGAGCTGCTTGTGGTAAGATCGTATTCACAGCTGATGACGCTGAGGCTTGGAACGAGAGAGGCGAGAAGGTCGTTCTCGTAAGACTTGAGACATCACCTGAGGACATCACAGGTATGAAGGCTTCACAGGGTATCCTTACAGTTAGAGGCGGTATGACATCACACGCTGCCGTTGTTGCTCGTGGTATGGGTACATGCTGCGTATCTGGCTGCTCAGATATCGTTATGGACGAGGCTAACAAGAAGTTCACACTCGCAGGCAAGGAGTTCCACGAGGGTGACTATATTTCAATCGACGGTTCAACAGGTAATATCTACGATGGTATTATCCCAACTGTTGACGCTACAATCGCTGGCGAGTTCGGCAGAATCATGGGCTGGGCTGACAAGTTCAGAACAATGAAGGTTAGAACAAACGCAGATACTCCTGCTGACGCTAAGAAGGCAAGAGAGCTGGGTGCTGAGGGTATCGGTCTTTGCCGTACAGAGCACATGTTCTTTGATCCTGAGAGAATCGCTGCATTCAGAGAGATGATCTGCTCAGACACAGTTGAAGAGAGAGAAGCTGCTCTTGCTAAGATCGAGCCAATGCAGCAGGCTGACTTCGAGGCTCTTTATGAGGCACTTGAGGGTAACCCTGTTACTATCAGATTCCTTGACCCACCACTTCACGAGTTCGTACCAACAGAAGAGGCTGATATCGAGGCTCTTGCTAAGGCACAGAACAAGCCTGTTGAGACTATCAAGGCTATCATCGCTTCACTCCACGAGTTCAACCCAATGATGGGTCACCGTGGCTGCCGTCTTGCAGTAACATATCCTGAGATCGCTAAGATGCAGACAAAGGCTGTTATCAAGGCTGCAATCAACGTTAAGAAGAATCACCCAGACTGGACAGTTAAGCCTGAGATCATGATCCCACTGGTAAATGATATCAAGGAGCTTAAGTATGTTAAGAAGTTCGTTGTTGAGACTGCTGACGCTGAGATCAAGGCTGCTGGTTCTGACCTTGAGTACGAGGTTGGTACAATGATCGAGATCCCAAGAGCTGCTCTTACAGCTGACGAGATCGCTAAGGAAGCTGACTTCTTCTGCTTCGGTACAAACGACCTTACACAGATGACATTCGGTTTCTCAAGAGATGACGCTGGTAAGTTCCTCAATGCTTACTATGATGCAAAGATCTACGAGAACGATCCATTTGCTAAGCTCGACCAGAACGGCGTAGGCAAGCTTATGGAAATGGCTCTTGAACTTGGTAAGCCAGTTAATCCAAAGCTCCACTGCGGTATCTGCGGTGAGCACGGCGGCGACCCGACATCTGTTGAGTTCTGCAACAAGATCGGTCTTGACTATGTATCTTGCTCACCATTCAGAGTTCCAATTGCTAGACTTGCTGCTGCACAGGCTGCTATTGCACAGAAGAAGTAATTCTTGCAAAGTTTAGGATATCTGAATAGATAACAAAAATTTCACCCCGTGTCTTATGATACGGGGTGTTTTTTGCCATTAATAATATGATATGTGCTTTAGACGTTTAGTTTGCAGAAAATAAAGAACGCTTTAGGATAATCTGTTGCCATAGAATTAATTTTTTCTTTACAAATGAGCATTGACTTTACTGTAACTGTATAGCGTAAAATGAAATCAACAAATTAAGAAAGGAAAGTGATTCTATGAACGCAATAAATACTGATAAAAAGGTGCAGCTTACATATGGAGGTTTGAAAAGTTCAACTGACACATCTGGGGCGGATTACACTATTATAGGTATTCCATTTGATATCCGAACAACATATCGTCCGGGAACGAGGTTTGGTCCTGATGGGATTCGCAGAGCCTTTTCCACAGACAGCGTGAACGAGGCTGTCGGCATTGATACGAGTAAATATGTAAAGGGCGTTGATTATGGAGATCTTGATATGTGGAACGCTGAGAAAGCTTATCTTGGTTCGATACCACAGGAAATGAAAGCTATTTTGGGAACAGGTACAATTCCAATCGTTCTGGGCGGTGATCATTCTATTACTTTTCCTGAACTGCTGGCTTATAAGGATGTTTACGGGCCTGTTTCGATAATACACTTTGATTCGCATACAGATACATGGGGCAGCGATACTGATAAAGAACATCACGACCACTCTACCCCTTTCAGAAGAGCGATCGAATATGACTGCATTGACCCGAAAACATCTATACAGGTAGGTATGAGAGGCGGACTTTTTGACGAGAGCGACTTCGATTTTGCAAATGATGCAGGCCTTGAGCATATCTATGCTGTTGATATACATCATATGGGCATTGAGAAAACCGCTGAACTTATTCGTAAAAAGGTCGGAAATAATAAGGTCATGGTCACGTTTGACATTGATTTTGTTGATCCTGCTTTTGCTCCCGGTACAGGCACTCCCGTTTCCTGTGGATTTACTTCAAGACAAGCTCTTAAACTTATTCGTCATGCGCTTATCGGTCTTGATATTGTTGGCTTTGACCTTGTTGAAGTCGCACCGAACTATGACGCAGGGGGAATAACTTCAATTCTTGCCAGCCGTATCGTAAAAGAATTTATTACCTGTGTGGCTTGCAAAAAGGCGGGCATCAAAGAATATGCTAAGAAAGGAATGATCGAAAATGTTTGATAAAAATATTTCAGAAGAGACACGAAGCAACATTGCAAAGCGCAGAGGAAATAATATCAAGACGCTTTTCGGGCTTCCATATAAGCCGGATATCGATGGCGAAGATTTTGTTGTTTTGGGCGTGCCCTATGATACCAGCGTGACAAACAGGACAGGCTGTCGTTTTGGCCCTAGAGCGATAAGAAATGCTTATGGTGCAGGCAGATTGTCATATGAACAGGATAACTCATATAAGGTCGCTAACCTAAAAGGCATGGATATGGGCGATATCGGCGTTGTGCTTGGTTATGTCGAAGAAACAATGGAGCTTATCAGGGAATCGGTCAGAAAGGTACTCGACGCAGGTGCAGTGCCTATCGTTCTGGGCGGCGATCACCTTATTGCATATGCTGAACTTAAAGCTTACAGCGAAAAGTATGGCAAGGTCGCAATGGTGCATTTCGATACCCACGAAGATACATGGGATTATGGCGACAGGATAAAATATAATCATGGAACGCCTTTCAGAAATGCTATTGAGGACGATATTCTTGATACTGAACATTCTATTCAGGTCGGTATAAGAAGCGGCGGAGATACTTATCGCATCAAGTACGCTCAAGATCACGGAATGAAGGTCATCACGGCGAGAGAGCTTCATAAGATCGGAATAAAGGAAACTTGCCGCAGAATAAAGGAACAGGTGGGAGACGCTAAGGTTTTCATCACTTTCGATATTGACTTTCTTGACCCTGTATATGCGCCGGGTACAGGCACTCCAATGCCGGGAGGATTTTCTACATATGAAGCCTGTGAGATAATCAGAAATGGTCTTGCGGGGCTGGATATCGTAGGTTTTGATCTGGTGGAGGTAATGGAAAATTACGATCCCGCAGGCATAACTGCGATAAATGCAGTGGCGATACTAAAGCAGTTTGTTATTTTGCTTTCAAAGAAAAAAGCGGAGCAGGAATAATAGGAAAGGTCGGTGTTAGATATGGTAAAATGTCCATTTAAACTAAACTTTGATGATCTGAGAGATCTGGGGCCAACAGGTTTTTTGGAAACGCCTATGGTCGATGATATAAATGGTTATGATATTCTTTTTGCAGCATTACCATATGAGTGTGATGAAACTGCAAAGCCTGGTTCAAGAAAAGGTTCTGCATATTTCAGACGTGATATTTTTGGCTTCGGTTTTTGCGATCAGGGACTTGACATTAATATGGCGCATAGCGTAAAGAGCGGAGATTGCGGTGACCTTATCATCGACGACTCTTCAAAGGCGGCAGCTGAGAAATGTATATATACGGCTGAAAAAGCGATAGCTTCCACGGGAGCTTGCAGCTTTATGATCGGCGGAGATGATAAGACATCTTATGGGCAGATAAAAGCTTGCTATGAAAAGTATGGCAAAATGGCTGTTATCCACTTCGGCGGTTCGGTAAGTTCTGCGCTTGTTAGAGTGGCAGAAGAGGATATGTGCGACAATGCTTCTTCTCTTGAAGTTGGAATAAGAAACGGAATGTCACAATACGGTGGCAGGCTAGAAAAGCTGGGTATAGATGTGCTGACAGCTTCTGACATGGATTATATGAAGTTTTCAGACGTGGGTTCTGCAATAAAAAAGAATGTATCAGGAAAACCTGTTTTTGTGATCTTTGATATGAACTTTTATGATCCTGCTTTTGTGACATCTGCGGCAAGACCTTATGCAGGAGGATTTGCTTCTCATGAGGTCGTTGAGATAATGGAAACGGGGCTTGTTGGTCTTGACATAAAGGGCATTTCAGTATGCGGTATGCTTGATTATAATGATCCTGGAGAAACTTCGCTCAATAATCTTGCGGAATGTGCGGGCAAGCTATATGCAGTTGCGGCATACAACATAGCATCTGAAAGGGAACTGTAACGGCTTTGTAAATGATGAGAGGGATGATTCATATGCTGTCGGAAAGCGTTGACCTTAAAGCTGAGAAGAAGGAGTTTAACAGGAAATTTCTCAGTATCATAATGCCGCTGCTTGTTTCTTCAATATTCAGCCAATGTCTCACTTTCATAGATCAGTGGATGGTCAGCACCTTAGGAAGCACAGCTATTGCGGCGGTAGGAGTATCTACAAATTTTTTCAGCGTTTATTTTACTTTCCTATATGGCTGTAATACTGGCGCAGGAATATATCTGACACGTTATTGGGGTCAAAAAAATATCAAAGATTTTCAGCGCATAATTTGGACAGCCGTAACGGTCACGTTTACTGTTGGTCTTGTGATGTGTTTGGCGGCAATGATATTTCCTGATATCATAATAAGGCTTTTTAACAGAGACCCTCTTGTTATAGAGAAGGCAAAGCCATATATGCGTATCGTGGCGGTATCATATTTGCTTGACGCCATATGCTATGCTGTGAGCTTTTGTTTTAGAAATATAGGCAATGTCAAGATACCGATGATACAGGGCATAGGAAGTATGATGTTCAATATGCTTTTTAACTATATGTTTATCTTTGGAAAGCTTGGTTCGCCGAAGCTTGGAGTGACAGGAGCTGCGCTTGGAACGCTTGCTGCAAGAATTGTTGAGTTGATAGGACTTTTGCTATATTTCTTTCTTTCAGATAATCCGATAAGGAAAAACCTTTTTAAGGCATTGAAAACATTAAATGTTGGATTATACAAAGAGTATCTTAAAACTTCGCTTCCGTTGTGTGCGAACGATATGCTTTGGTCTCTGGGTCTTTCGTTTTACTATATGGTATATGGAACAAGAGGCACGGAAGTATATGCAGGAATGAGTATACTGAACACCATGGAGATGTTTGCGAAGCTTGCGATAATGGGCTTTGCGGGGGCATGTACTATTATGCTGGGCATTGAGATGGGTTCTGCCGATATGCCAAAAGTTTATCGCTATGCTGATCGATTCAATAGGGTTTCTATCATAGCTGGTCTTTTATCATGTAGTATCATTGTTGCTCTTATGTTGCCTGTTCAGCATATTTATGGAATAAAGGGTACCCTTGAGGGCGAATGTGTTAGAAACTGCATGTGCGTACTTGCTATATACTGCATACCTAATGCGGTGAACTGTATTAAGGTAGAGGGCATTTTTAGAAGCGGCGGAGATGTAAAGTATCTTACGCTAATGGACGCAGGCAGCATATGGATGATAGGAATGCCGCTTACGCTAATTCTCGGGCTTATCTTTAAGGTCGATATTTGGTATGTTTATGCTGCTCACATAGCTATAGAGCTGTTTAAGCTTCCTCTCGGTCAAAGACGACTGAGATCACGCAAATGGTATCACAATGTTACTGAAGCTGTAAGCAGCGTTGAAAACAACTGATAAAAGCCGTCTGATATTCTTTTGGGCAAAGATGCCTGAAAGAATATCGATGATGAAAATAGGGTCATACAAGGACGTTTGATAAATCAGACGTCCTTTCTTATTATTGCTTTTTGCAATATTATATTAACAAAATTGCATTTTAGAAATGGTCGCATTCTTTTGCATGTGTATTGCTTGCCACGAATGCCATATTTTTAAGATGAAATAATATACAAAATCAACGATAAAGTGCTTATATCACAGCGAATTTTGTTGTTTTAAACAAAATTACTGCTAACATATTGACTTTACAGTAGCTGTAAAGTATATAATATAATCAAGATAAATTTGAAGGATTTAAAATTCAAAAATTCATTTTATGGAAAAGGGTGTTATTATGGCTTATGTAAAATACATTCTGAAAAAATTGATACAGATAGTTGTTATAACCTTTCTGGTTTCGTTGTTGGTGTTTTTTTCGTTAAGACTTAATCCAACATCTCCGCTGACTGTTATCATAGGTAACAAGCAGTCAACACCTGAACTTCAGCAACAGTATACAGAGCAGTTCGACCTTGATGAGCCGCTGCTGAAGCAGTATATTATTTGGCTCAAAGGCATTGCACATGGTGATCTTGGAATTGATTACGTTCAAAAGCAGCCGATACTCAACCAGATAATAGACAGGATACCGATAACAATAGGTCTTGTTCTTTTCTCAACGATATTAGGAACAGTGATAGCTATTCTGATAGGTGTTCTGGCGGCGATGAAGCGAGGAACATGGATAGATTCAGCGTTGTCGACTCTTATGCTGGTGATCTCAAGTATACCGACGTTTGTGCTAAGCATTCTTGCTATTCTGTTTCTTTCAAAATATGTACCTGGATACAGTTTCATAGGAACATATTCTAATACAGCGGAGTTTATATCAAGAATATCTGTTCCGGGTATCATAATGGCGGTTGGACTTGTTGCAACACTGGGAAGAGTTACACGAAGCAGCATGATATCCCAACTTCAAGCACCATATATGATAACCGCAAAGGCAAAGGGTCTCGGCAAGTTCAATAAAACATTCAAACATGCTTTTCATAACGCTGTGATACCTGTCCTTACAGTAGCAGGATATATGTTTGCTGGAGCTATAGGTTCAACTGTTCTTATTGAACAGATATTCTCGCTTCCTGGTATCGGTGGTATGCTGGTAACAGGTATCCAGCAAAACAACTATCCGATAGTACAGGTGCTTGTGCTTGTAATGCTTGTTTCATATCTTATAATGAGTTTTGTTGTAGATATTCTCTATGCAGTGGTTGACCCTCGTGTTGAGATGAAGTAGGGAGGAATGGATAATGGCTAAACGTTCAAAGGTGGGAAAGTTTTTTACTCCAAAAACGGTTATTTCAGACATAGTGATACTTATAGCAATAGCTGTTGCTATTGGTGCAAATGTCATTGTTCCTTATGATCCAAATGAAGTTGATCCACGATCCTGTTTTCTTCCTGCTTTCTCAAAAGGACATATTTTAGGAACGGACAAGCTTGGACGTGACCTTTTATCAAGGCTTATAATGGGTGCAAAAAGCTCTATGCTCAATGCTTTCCTCATAGTTGCCTTTGAGGTGGTCATCGGCGTACCTATCGGTCTTATATGCGGATATTACGGAGGAAAGATCGACGCAGTTATAATGAGAATCTGGGACGTTGTCTGTTCAATACCGTCTCTGCTTCTTTCATTCATACTTATCGCAATTTTCGGCAGAGGAAATTTCACAGGCGTTATGTCCATTGGTATCGCATTTATACCGCTGACAGCAAAAATGGCGCGTTCGCTTATCATAACGGAAAAGAAAGCGGTTTATGTTGAAGCCTGCAAGTCAATGGGATATTCGGATATGAAGATAATCTTTTTTCACATTCTTCCAAATGTTATCACCACAATGATCGCTCAGTTCACAATGGATATCGGTGCGGCTATAGTAGCGATGGCAACTCTCAGCTATTTAGGTCTTGGTATTCAGCCGCCTGACGCAGATTGGGGAACTCTTCTTGAAAATGGTATGCAGAATTTCTATAACAATTATGTGCTTCTTGCTGCCCCTGCAATAATTATAATGCTTGTGACCGTAGCGGTTAATATTTTCAGCGACTGTATTCAAGAGTATATCGATCCGTCGCAGAGAAAGCTTCCGACATTCAAACAGTATGAAAAGAGACTTATCCATATCCAGCGCCGTCAAAAGGCAGCAATATAAAAAGTAAGTAGGTGTTCTTATGAACGAGCATAATGTAATTGAAATAAAAGATCTGTCTGTAGATTTTATGACGGTCAGAGGTATAGTTTACGCTGTTCAGGGAGTAGACCTTAGCGTAAAGGAGGGCGAGATCCATGGCGTTGTGGGTGAAAGCGGCTGTGGAAAGAGCGTTTCCACTAAATCTATTATGCGGCTCCATGATGAAAAGCATACGAGATATTCGGGCCAGATCCTTTTCAAGAACGGCGAGGGCAAAGAAGTTGATGTGCTTTCGCTGTCGGAGAAGCAGATGCAGACTATTCAGGGAAAAGATATTGCAATGATATTTCAGGACCCTATGACATCTCTTGACCCAATAATGAAAGCAGGCGAGCAGATCGCTGAGCTTGTGCGCAAAAAGTTGAAAATGAAAAAGTCAGAGGCAAAGGAATATGTGCTTACTTTGTTTGAAAAAGTAGGAATACTTCCTGCTGAACAGCGGTATGAACAGTATCCATTTGAAATGAGTGGAGGAATGCTCCAAAGAGTAATGATAGCAATGGCGCTCTCCTGTAAACCTAGACTTCTTATAGCGGATGAGCCGACAACAGCTCTTGATGTTACGATACAAGCACAGATACTCAAACTTATCAAGGAACTTGCGGCAGAAAATAACACCTCGGTAATATTTATCACTCATAACCTTGGAGTTGTGGCTGAAATATGTGACAGCATTTCAGTAATGTATGCTGGAAGGATATGCGAAACGGGTTCTGTGCTTGATATTTTTGATAATGCGGCTCACCCATACACAAGGGCGCTTCTGAACAGCAATCCTAAAGAGGCTGATACAGGAAAGTATATGGCAACTATCCCTGGAGCGCCGCCGCTTTTGTATAACAAGTTCACTCATTGTCCGTTTGCGGAGAGATGTGATAAATGTATGGATAAATGCCGCAAAGAATTTCCAACGCTGAAAACTATCAGGGCAGGTCACGAAGCATCGTGCTTCCTGTCGGACGGAGGTGAAAAGAATGGCTGAAAATATTCTTGAGGTAAGACACTTGAAGAAATGGTTCAAGATCGGAAATCCCGCGATCAAAAAGGTTGGTGTAAGCTACCTCCATGCCTGCGATGATGTCAGCTTTGAAATAAGAAAAGGCGAGATATTTGGCATTATCGGAGAGAGCGGATCAGGAAAATCGACGATAGGCAAATGCGTTCTTAATCTGCAGAGCAGCGATTCTGGTGAGATAGTTTTCGACGGACAGGATATTTTCGGATATTCGCAGAAGAAAATGAAGCTACTGAGAAAGGATATGCAAATGGTCTTTCAAAATCCGCTTGCATCTTTCAACCCAAAGAAGCGGCTTGGAAAGACGTTTGCGGAATATGGAAAGTTTCTGGACATGACCGATGAACAGTATCAGAATAGGATGAAGGGGCTTTTAAAGTATATCAAGCTTTCTGATGATGTACTTTCAAGACTGCCAAAGGAACTCTCTGGAGGTCAGCTTCAGCGTCTTGCCATTGCAAGGGCGCTGATGTCAGAGCCAAAGTTTGTGTTGGCTGACGAGCCTGTTTCGGCACTTGATGTTTCTGTTCAAGCTCAGATACTTAATCTGATGATAGACCTTAAAGAAAATCTTGGTCAGACTATGCTTTTTATTTCACATGACTTGAATGTTGTCCGTCATCTTTGTGACAGAGTAGCTGTTGTGTATCTTGGCGTTATCGTTGAAATGGGTCCTATAGATGAGGTGTATTCAAACGTTATGCACCCATATACGCAGGCGCTTATTTCGGCAAAGCCAAAGGAACATCCGCTTCAGCAAAAGGAGCAGATAATCCTTAAAGGTGATATCCCTACTGCCATAGACGTGCCTGAGGGTTGTCGGTTTGCTTCAAGGTGCAGCCGTTACAAGCATGGTTTGTGCGACCACAGAACACCAAAACTCAAGGATATGGGCAACGGACACTTTGTTGCCTGCCATTATCCAAAAGGTCATAACTCTGATGAAGAGGATTGATATAGAAGTTTATATGAAAAGGAGAATTTATCATGAAAAACTACAGGAAACTTTTAGCAGGTTCGTTGGCGTTGTTTCTCGCTGTAGGTATCACAGGCTGTAGCAATACTTCAGGAGGCGGAACAGGTGTTGCAAATGAAGACGGACTTGTTGTTTTGAATGTTGCGTCAACAGGTCAGCCTGTATCCTTTGATCCTGCTGACGCAAACCTTGTTGTAAATGAATACACCGAGTATGATTGCTACGATACGCTCCTTGATTTTAATCAGGACGGCACAGATGTTGTACCTGCACTTGCAGAAAGCTGGGAACAGGTGGACGATCTTACATATACTTATAAGATCCGTGAGGGTGTAAAGTTCTCCGACGGCTCCGATCTTACAATGGACGATGTGTTGTATTCTCTAAATCGTGTGCGTGAGGACGCTTATGGAATGAGCTATCTTTTTGAGCACGTCGACAGCTTTGAGGTAGATGAGAAAACAAGAACGCTCACTGTTCACCTTACTCAGCCTGACAGCACATGGAAGTATGTTCCTGCAACAACGCCATGTCAGATCTTGAAGAAGTCTGTTGTGGAAGCTGAAGGTGACGCTTATGGAACAAATGAAGGCTCAGTAGTGGGTACAGGTCCATATAAGTTCGTATCATGGGCTGCTGACTCACAGATAGTTCTTGAGAAGAATGAATATTGGTGGGGCGGTGCAGATAATCTTGCTATCGACAAGATCAACTTCTATGTTATGAAAGACGCCAGCACTATCGCATTGGCAGTAAAGTCAGGAACTATCGATTTTGCACCTGGAATTACAAATGATGTTCTTCCGACTTACGAGTCGCTGAGTAATTATAATATCATTCACGATTTTGAGACTTCTACGGTTTTTGTCGCCTTAAACACACAGGTTGCACCGTTTGATGATGTTAACGCAAGAAAGGCGCTTGCTTACTGTATAGACTCTTCCCTTGTTCAGCAATCCATTGGCGGAGGGTATTCGGCAAAGCTTGATGTTACTTGTTTATCCGATAATATGTATTATATGGATCCTGACAAGTGGCACACTGCAGTGGGCGAAATTGAGGATTACACAGTTCAGGATTATGATAAGGCAAAGGAGTATCTTGCTAAGTCAAAGTATCCTGACGGATTTGAGTTCGATTTTTACACTTTATCTGCCAATGTTCCGGAAGCTGAGCTTATTTAATCTATGGTTGGTGAGATCGGTATCAAAATGAATATCAAGGAGATACTTTCAGCAGATATGTTCAGCTATTTGTACGGCTTTAATGAAGATGAAAACGGCAACAGACCATATCAGGCGTTTGGCTCTAGCTGGGTATCTGACTATCTCGACCCTGTGGGCAATCTGAAAACAATGTTCCACAGCTCAAATACAGTGCCTGGATGTGCAAATCAGGCAATGTGGAAGAATGCAGACTTTGACGCACTTATTGATAAATCTTACGAAACAACTGACGATAGTAAGAGAGTGGAATACTTTATTGAAGCTTCAAAGATAGCTGCTGATGATTGTGCTTATATCCCACTTTATGTGCCCGAGTCGGTTTACGCTGTCAGCGATAAGTTTACATTTACTCCAAGTCCTCAGTCATTCTGGAACTTCTCTTATACTGATTTTCAGGTAAACAAATGATCTGAACAATTAAAATAATACACGCTGCGGCATTTATAATACTATGCCGCAGTGATGTTATATGAAAGGATTGATCTTATGATTATGTCAGCGGATACGATCTGGATTGCCATATGCACCGTGCTTGTGTTTTTTATGCAGACGGGATTTGCAATGCTTGAAACAGGCTTTACAAGAAAGAAAAATTCCTGTAATGTTATCATGAAAAACATTATGGATTTTGCGGTCGGCTCGATCTTTTATTGGATCTTGGGATTTGGCATAATGTTTGGTGCAACAACAGGCGTTGTGGGCGTGATAGATCTTTTCTCTAATGGCGATTGTTCGGCTGCTTCACAAACTATTCCGCAGCCTGTATTTATGGCGTGGCAGTTAGTTTTCTGTGCAACGTCTGCTACTATAGTTTCAGGTGCTATGGCCGAAAGAACTGCATTCAAGTCATATCTTATTTATTCCGCAGTTATGAGTGCAGTTGTTTATCCTATAAGCGGCTGTTGGATATGGAACGCCAATGGCTGGCTTGCTCAGCTTGGTTTCCATGATTTTGCGGGCGGAACTGCCGTACATCTCTTGGGAGGTTCTGCTGCTTTTGCAGGCGCAGCCGTGCTAGGCGCACGAATCGGCAAATATGACAAAAAGAAAAAGTCAAGGGCTATACTGGGTCAGAACATACCTTTGGCGGCTCTTGGAGCGTTTATCCTGTGGGTAAGCTGGTTTGGCTTTAACGGCGGCTCGGTAGTGACTTCCGAAAGCGGATTTGACCTTGTAGCTATCGGCAGTGTGTTTATGAACACTATACTTTCTTCATCAGCATGTGCCGTATCTGCAATGATAATTACATGGGTAAGATACGGAAAATCAGACATAACGATGACCTTAAACGGCATTGTGGCAGGTCTTGTTGCCGTCACAGCCGGAGCAGATCAGCTTCCGCACTATGCAGCGCTTCTCGTGGGCGTAGGTGCAGCTTTTGTTATGATCTATGGCATTGAGTTTATTGACCATATCTGCAAGGTGGACGACCCTGTTGGCGCAATATCAGTTCATGGCCTTTGCGGAGCTTTTGGCACAATAATGACAGGAGTATTTTCAGTAGAAAAGGGCGTTATCTATACAGGTAGATTTAACTTTCTTGGCGTGCAGCTAATTGGCGTTTTGTCTGTTGCGGTATACGGATTAGCTGCAATGACGCTACTTTTCGTTATACTTAAGCATACGGTAGGTATCAGAGTTTCTGAAAAGGCTGAGATAATGGGTCTTGACCGCTCAGAGCATGGTTGGCAGAGCAATGTGACAGATGATCTTATTTCAGATCTGTCGGACGGAAATGCCAAGAGTGTTACACAGATAGATCTCTCAAAGCCTATAGATCGTTCAGCGTATAAAGCTGACGGAAAGATACGCAAGGTAGTTATACTTATGAACAGCTCGAAATTTGAGTCGCTGAAAGACGCACTTGACGAGATAGATATAACCGGTATGACCGTAACAAATGTCAATGGCTGCGGAATACAAAAGGGCAGCACCGATTATTATCGTGGCTCGGAAGCAAAGTCACATCTGCTCTCGAAGATAAAGGTCGAGATCGTTATCAGTACAGTTCCACTTGGACTTTTGGTAGACACGGTAAAGCGTGTGCTGTACAGCGGCAATATCGGAGACGGAAAGATCTTTGTATATGAGGTCGAAAATGTAATTAAGATCAGAACTGATGAAGAGGGCAAAATGGCGCTTGAATAGCAGTTTGCTGACGAAAAGGGGTATTCATTATGAACCAGGAACAAAAAAAGAAATATCTTTCCATAAAAGAAATGGGTCAAAAGCGAGGTGTTTCTTCAAAAACACTGCGGTATTACGATAGTATTGGGATCTTCAAGGCTGATTATGTTGACCCTGATACAGGGTACAGATACTATGATCCACAGCAATATGAAAAAATCTGTGGATATGCTGAAAGAACACTATAAGCTTCTTGAAGAGGAGATACGTAGCAAACAAAGGCTGGCGGAGACTATCAAAGAAAAAATAGATTTCGTTGATAAGGTTATCGACAATAATATCGAGCTGGAGAAGTTTTCTTTTGAGGATTTTCCAGAGCGATTTATCATATCACAGCTCAATAAATCTGATAAAAGTGGTGAATCCGTTGCACTTGAATTTATGCACCTTGAAAGTCATCTTCACGAAACTGCGCCGATCTTGGCTTCAGACCGAATAGGCTTTTATATGGATTTTGATGATATTTCCGAGATGGAAAATATGGATAATTGGCACACCATGATAATGTGCAGTGAAGAAATGAAGAATTCAAGACATTTCTGTGTGCTCCCTGCGGGAAAATATCTATGTGCGTATTTTAAGGATTATACCGCTGATAGGGATTTATTCATAAAAATGTTTTTGGAATACGTCAAGTTTAACGACATAAAATTGAAAGGAATAATGATACAGCAATTTAAAATAGATGTAACTGTTACTGACGATCCGAAAGAGACAATCATTGAATTTCAGGCACTTGTTTGAATTTGTCTGAAAATGTTCTTGATAGCTGTTTCGGCCAAATATAAAACAAAGCCTTCTGAGCATTGTGGCTCAGGGGGCTTTGTTTTTCTGCTATTTTATCTGCCTTATCATCAGTCTTCCTTAATATCGCAGGCAGTGAAGTACGAAACGTCAGACAAACATATTTTATTAGCTTTTCTCTGTGCATTGTTTCCACTACTTTGATTTTGAATTCCGGTGTGTATCTTTTGTTCGGCTTTCCTTTTGGCATAAAAATGCCCCTTTTGTTAGATCTTTTATTGGTATATTTCTATTATACCACATTGTCTAACAAAAGGGGAGCATTTCAAATTTCGCTAGGAGTGCTTTTGTGTTTATTTTTTGGTAGTCACGCTCTTTGAAACCGACCATGCACCGTAATATTTTGTGCCGTTCACTGCCGTGTAGGAACGGACACGAACGTAATATTTCTTGTTGCCTCTAAGTTTGGAAATTGTGGTCTTGTCGGTCTTGTTGTTTTTTATGGTGACTTTCTTTGCGTTTGTAAACTTGGAGTTAGTCGCATACTGTATCTCATAGCCCGTTGCAGAGCCTTTTTGCGCCCAATCCACGAAAAATGCTTTGGATTTAGACGTAAGCTTTTGTATCTCCTGTTTGGCAGGGTTTATGGTAAAAGTCTTTGTGATAATGCCACCATATTTGCCTTTGCCTGTTATCTTGACAATTGCCTTGCCGATTTTTTTGTTGTTTGAGTAGGAAGTTGTGTAATCAGTTCCGTTTTTCAGGGCAGTGCCGTTGTATTTCACAGTAATGTTCTGCGTTATAGCCTTGCCTGTGTATGCCTTGGTGGAAATGCCAGAAACGGAAGCTTTGGTGATATCATATTTTGCGGTCTTTATGCTTTTTATGTCAGACCATGGACCATAATAAGTCTTGCTTCCAACGTTTGTGTAGGAACGCACACGGACGTAGTATGTCTTATCGGCTGTCAGACCACTTATTGTCAGGTTATCTGGCTTGTTGGCAGTGAGGTGTTTGGAAGCCGCACCGCTCATGTTTACACTGGTGGAATACTGAATGTCATAGCCTGTAGCAGAGCCTTTCTGCGCCCAATCCACAAAGAAGCCTTTGTATCTTGTTTCAAGCTTTTGTATGGTCTGCTCGGCAGGGATAATGTCAAAGCCTGCGGAATAACTGCCGTAGTAGTTGCCCATGCCTGAGATAGTGATGTTAGCGTGACCGATTTTAACATTGTTCGTGACTATCACACGATAGTCGATGTTCTGACGGAGAATTTTGCTTCCGTCCTTAACAGTAACTGTCGGAATAATTGCACTGCCTGTATACTGTGCAGTGCTTGCATAGGAATAGCCTGATGTTGGAAGCTTTTTTGTGGTGACCTTTACAGTGCAGACGGCAGACCTTCCGTTAGGCAGGGAGGCTGTTATCTTTGCTGTGCCTTTGCCCGTGGCGGTCACAACACCGTCTTTTACTGTGGCAACGGCTGTGTTGGAGCTTTTCCATGTTACTGTCTGAGGGGTGCCTGAGGTCACGCTGGCTTTTAGGGTAATGCTGTCGCCGTATGTGACTTCTTTTGACGTGGAGTCAAGAGTTATCTGTGTATTGTCACTGCTGATAGGATAGCTTTTCAGGTCGGGCAGACTTGAAAGTGTCACAGCATAGTCGCTGTTATAGACCTTTTGCCACATACTTTTCTCGGTATATTTCTCAGAGCTTGATATGCAAAACTCACCGCTCCATGTGCCGAAATATGACCATGCGGTGTTTGCATCAAAGGCTTTGTCAAGGTCGAAAAGACAGCCGTTTTCTGTAAGGGCAACTATTTTTCCGTTTGGTGAATAGTCTGTGGCTTCAAGATATTTTGAGCTTTGGGCTGAATAATCTCTTGTGCCTGGGTAGATATCCTCTCCGATTATGTCAACATATTCGTCGCCAGGATACCAATTTGCCGCCTGACCATTCCATACCCATATGATATTGTCAAGCTTGTATTCATTCGTGAGCTTGTCATATATTGCCTGCCAAAGCTTTTTGTAGGCTTCCGAGCCATCTGCACCCCACCAGAACCAACCACCGCTTGCCTCGTGGAGCGGTCTGAACAGTACCGGAACGTCTGCGTCAGAAAGACGTTTGAGTTGTTTGGCAATCTCGTCAACGTCGCTCATAAGAGTGTTGTAGCCCTTAGGGTCTGAGCCGTTCATTATTTTGGTAAGCGAGAACTTTGAGCGGTCAACGTTTTTGGTGTAAAAACCACCCCACCAACGTGGATTTCCGCCGTCTGTACCTGAGAGAAGATATTTGTCAGGGACGTTCCAATGCCAGCAGAATGTTACTATTCCACCTGCCCGTGAGAACTCGATAGCCTTTTCGACAGCGTCGGAGGTGTCACCATTCTGGACACGGCATGGAGTATAGCGCATAAAGTCAAGACCCAACATAGCAGGGGTCTGACCAGTGGCGGACTTTATAGCTTTGAACTCAGTGCCGTTAAGACCACCGTCGCAATACTGTCCTGTTATGACCTTTTTGCCGTAAACGTCTTTCATATAGCTGTAAAGGCGCTGTGTGCTTTGTGAAGCGTATGGGTCAACGAGATTTTCAGCGGCGGTGTAGGCATTTGAAACGCTCATTTTTTCAATGGTTATGTAGTCGAGAGTAAAATATCCCCACGACATTGTTATTTTGACAGTGTTCTGACCCTTTTTGAGATAAATACCATTCACTGTGGACGCTTTATAGGCAGAGCCGTTTGCACTGCTGAAAGTGCCTGCATTTGAGCCGTTTACAGAAAGGTTGTTTATCTTATTCGAGCCTTCTCCGCGGCTGTAAAGCTTTATTTTGTAGTATCCGCTTTCGCTGACTGTAACAGTCTGTGACCATGTGCAGCTTGAGTCTGAAAAACGAACTGACCTAGAGCCTGATGCGGAGCTGTCTGTTTGGATATAGGCAGAGCCACCTAAAGTGCCGTTTTCGGCTTCGTATTTAAGCGTCTGCTGTGCAAAAACAGAAAGCTGAGCCGAGCCTGTGGTGAGCATTGCCACACTTAAAAATGCGGCTGCGACCTTTTTGATATTGAAATTCATAGATGTTTTTTCCTTGTTATATTATTTACTGATAAAGCTAAGAGCTTAAAAGCATACATTTATTTTAGCATAATTTTTGTGGATTGTAAACAATATATCAAGGCTAATTATAAGATGATTTGTAAACTTTAATTTTGCTTATTTCATCAGCCAAATTTCGCAGACGTATTCGGAAGTGGATGAATAATCACTGTTAGGTTTTAGCTGGCTACGACACATATCATATATTGCGCAGCCGAAATATTTGTAATCCAGTCTTTGGGAATAAACTGTAAGGTCGCCTTCGTCATCAGTGAAAAGCTCGTTTGAAAAATTTACTTTTTTGGCATACTCAAATACTTCATCATAGCTTTTACAGCAGTTCATTACATAGCTTACCCTTATAAATTCACTGTCTGAGGGAAGTCCAACGTCGCTGAGGTTGCTTTTTAGCTTATCCAATGTTATTTCATTGCAAGTATCGATCTCGCCTTCACTTTCCACATAAGTCAATGTTTCAAGACTTATTGACAGCAGACTGTCAAGCTGTCCGCAGACCCTCAGAGGTGCATAGCCTCTGCTTTCACGTTTTTTATTTATTTTGTCTACCAGTATTCTGCTCAGCTCATTTGCTCCGTCCTCGGAAAAATATGACGGCTCAGGCTCGGCTGGAGATGTGTTATCCTCCTGCTGTGCTTCATTTGGCTGATAGTCATTTTGCTCTTCGGGCTGTACTTGAATAACTTCTTGTTCTACGGGTAAAGCGGCTGCTGTGGTCGTGGTGCCTGCTGTGCCTGTGGAAGCCTGCCTAATACCGCCTGAAATTATGTCTATCTCATCTGCCGTTGGTGCAGGTGCGGTGGTGGTAGTAGGTACAGTTGTTGTGGCGGCAGTCGTTGTCTGCGGTATGGTCGTTACAGTGGCAGAAGTTGTCACAGCTTTTGCAGGCTAAGGTGTTTTAGTTTCTACGGCATTGTTTTTCTTGCTGACAACGGCAAGCACTGACGATGCGGCTATGATAGCGACTGCAACACAAACCATAGGTATGGCTCTTTTGCGTGACGTATTTACCTTTATAAGTATTTCTTTACGCTCGTTGACGATGGACATACAGGCAAAGCAGAAAGTAGAATCATCGTGAAGCTCGCTGCCACAGTGAGGACAAATTCTCATTTTTTACGCTCCCTTGATTTGGTTATTTTAATTCTATCACATTTTTTGTAAATTGTAAATATGTTTGAGACGTTTTGCATGATTTTTAAGAATGCTCACTGTCTATGCAGGCTTTTATTTGACATTTCGTCATTCATGTGATATAATCATACTGTGAGCGAGCTATGCGATAGCGTAAACGTTCTAGGTTTATGAGGAAAGTCCGAGCATCATAGAGCAGGATAGCTGATAACGTCAGCCGAGGGTGACCTTAGAGCCAGTGCAACAGAAATATACCGCCAACTTTTGTTGGTAAGGGTGGAAAGGTGGGGTAAAAGCCCACCAGAATGGCGGAGACGTCATTGCTATGTAAACCTTATCCGATGCAACACCAATGGTAGCTTGCAAGTCAATGGCTGCTCGTCAGACTTGGGGCTATAGGTGGCTAGAGCTGTGCGGCAACGTACAGTCCAGATAGATTATCGCACTCGACAAAACTCGGCTTATCGGTTCGGTCACATTTGCTCCGTCAGTTAAACTTTTTTTAAGCTTAACTACGGGGCTTGTTTTTTAATAATATATAAATTTGGTCATTTGTTTTGTGCATTATAAATAAATTTCTATAATTCCCCTTGTGATTTTACAGAAAATATGTTATAATAATGCTAGACGTATTTATATAAGCAGAGGAGGGCTGTTTGTATGGAAATACCAGCTAAGACCTATAACGAAAAGTTCGAGAGCTTTTTGAAAATACTTGAAAGCGATGACAGATTTGATAATGTGTGCAAGAATTTTCTCGAAAGTATTTGCTCTGCACTTTATGTCAATGCGGCTACGGTAACAGTTTCAGGCTATGAAAATTCAGAACCTTTGAGTTATGAATTGATCGCTGATACACATAAATATACTGTATTTGCTTTTGATAAAGAATTTAATAGAAATAGATACAATGCAATGAAAAAAGCACTTATGCAAACTGGTATCCACGTTGCGGATAAGGCTCATCCGAATGGAGATGCGGAGGAAATATCCCTGCGTGGTGTGGTGTATCCTTGTTCACTCACTTGTGCTGTCAAGGATACCAATAAGTATGTTGCATATTTCAATCTTTTGTCCTTTGATCCTGAGAGAGTATGGTCCCCTGAGGAAATACAGCTAGCCTCACGTCTGACATATATACTTTCCGGCATGCTCCATACTAGGAGAGCGGCTGAACATGCTGAAAGCACTACTCGCACGCTTACTGACGTTATGGATAATATGAATTCCTATGTGCTTGCAGTGGCACAGGACAGTGGTGAGATAGTTTTTGCCAGCAAGAGCTTTGAACAGTATTTGGGGAAACTGGTCGGCAAAAAGGAAAGTGACGTTTTCAGCAAGACTTGGTGTGAGCTTCCTACTCATAAGGAAGGAATGCTTTTTGGAGGAGATTATTATTCCGAGATCATGAACAAATGGTTCAATGTGTCGGAAAAACTCATAAAATGGCATGACGGCAGAACTATCAGACTTTGCACACTTAATGATATCTCAGAAAAAATAAATTATGAGAGGGTCATCGAAAAGCAGGTCTTTTACGATAATCTCACAGGTCTTCCTAACAGATTAAGTCTTGATAAGAGTATACAGGGCATTATTGAAAGCGATGAGAACAGTACTGTTATGCTCATTGACCTTGATAATTTCAAAAACATAAATGACAGCTATGGTCACAATAATGGTGACCGACTTCTTAAAGAGATAGGTAATTTTTTTGAGGATTTTGCCCAGAAGAATAAAAAGCTGAGCGTTTTTAGATTTGGCAGCGATGAGTTCGTTGTGCTTCTGAGAGATCAGGATCAGGCCGAGATCGACGAGATATGCAAGATCATACATGATAAGTTCAACACAGAGTGGCAGATAGCTAACAGCACTTGCTATTGCACTTGTTCAATGGGCGTTGCGAAGTTCCCAAAGCTTGACGATACTGTAAACACGGTTCTTAAAAGGATCGACCTTGCCATTTCATATGCGAAAAAGCAGGGCAAGAATTGCACTATAAATTATAACGAAACTATCGGCAGGATACTTTCAAGGCAGATCGACCTTGAAAGGCTCATGCACAGGGATATCACAAACGGCTTTGCACATTTCACGGCGTACTATCAGCCTATATTCAGCAGCTCCGAAAAGAAGCTTGTGGGCTGTGAAGCGCTTATGAGGTGGAATCCACCTGAGTTCGGTCAGGTTTCCCCTGCCGAATTTATCCCTATGGCGGAAAGGCTTGGCTATATCAATCTATTGGGCGAGAACATAATAAGGATCACTGGCAGACAGTGCAAAAAGTGGGCTGACGCAGGGCTTGATTTGAGAATGAACATCAATCTGTCTGTAGGTCAGATAATTGAGCCTGATTTCCTTGACAAGATAGACACACTTTTTGACGAAACAGGCGCACCCCCTGAGAAGATATGTTTTGAGGTCACAGAAAGTCTTGCTATCCATGATATGGAAAAGATGAAGGAGCTTTTGAAGCATATAACAGACAAGGGCGTTAAGATAGCACTGGACGATTTCGGAACGGGATATTCTTCGCTTAACTGCATAAAGGAAATGCCGCTGAATACCATTAAAATAGACAAGTCGTTTATTGATGATATTGCAAAAAATCCTGACACTGCGGTGTTTGTTAAAATGATAGTTAATCTTTCTCACGACCTGCATATAGCAGTTTGTGCAGAGGGCGTTGAGGAACAGGTGCAGTTCGATATCCTGAGAGATCTGGAAACTGACGTTATACAAGGCTATTATTTCGGCAGACCTATGCCGTCAGACAAGTTTGAGGAGAAGTTCCTTAGCGAGAAACTGAAAATAAACAAATAGATATCGTTATCATTGCTACATTTACTGAAAATAATGTATTTTTTATGGGGTGGTAATATGTATTTGATTATTGCTATATTGGCATTACCTGTTTTGGTGATATTAAAAACGGCAAAGAAATCGAAGTGACACTGACCGTCGGGCGTGTAACCCGACGGTTTTATGTAATATGGTAAGATGATAATATTAAAAAGTAAAAAGGGGAAAGCTTATGAGTGATGAGAAAAAAGACGTAAACAGCCAGCAGGAGAATGTGGGCAAAAAGGGCATAAATAAAAAGCTTATTATCGCTTTTGCAGGCATGGGCGCTGTTATAGTGGGGCTTGTTATTGCACTGATACTGGTGGCAACATCAGGTAAAAAAGACGTGGACAGCTCGGCTTCAAAGGCGGAGAGCAGTTCTGCGGTGGCTTCAGAAACCGATGACACCAGTGAGGAGGACTCTGTGGCTGATGAAAACGAGGACGAGCCTGATGGTGAGGAGGAGGAAAGCAAGGACGATAAAAAGGAAAAGGGCTTTATCATCTCCTATTCAGGGGACAACAGTTGGCAGGACGGCGACAAGGTCATGACGGGCATGGAGATAGGCATTGAGAACAACTCCGATGAAGCCCTCAAGGAGTGGACGCTGGAGCTTGAAATAGACCAGCTCAAAAGCTGTGACGGCTGGAACGGCAACTTTAAGGTCAAGGGCAACAAACTCACGGTCACGAATGTTGATTACAATGGCGAGATCGCAAAGGGCGGTTCGACCTCTATCGGCTGTAATATCGGAACTGGAACAAAGCTCAATGTTAAGTCTGCAAAGCTAAACGGTGTGGAGTGTACTGTTAAAAAGGGCAAGGTATCACAGAATAATAACAATAACAACAATAATCAGAATAATGACAAAAAGACCACGGAAAAGGACGTTAAAAAGCTTCTAAAGCGTACCTCAAAGGCTAAACAGGGTGATGATTGGCTTCACACAGACGGAAGCAAGATACTTGATAAGGACGGCAAAGAGGTTTGGCTCACGGGCGTGAACTGGTTTGGCTACAACACAGGCACTAACACATTTGACGGACTTTGGAACAGCGAGCTTGTGACATCGGTGGAGGCTATTGCAGACCACGGTTTCAATCTTATAAGAGTGCCTATGTCAGCGGAGCTTATCAACCAGTGGTCGGAGGGCGAATATCCAAAGGCGAACTACAATAACGCATACAATGAAGAGCTGAACTCTATGAACAGCCTTGAGATATTTGATTATTTTCTCAAGCTTGCGGAGGAAAACGGTCTTAAAGTAATGCCTGATATCCATTCCGCGGAAACCAATGCCAGCGGTCATACTGTAAATCTGTGGTATACTGACAAGGTCACTGTAAAGGACTATTACCATGCTTTGGAGTGGCTTGCCGACAGATATAAGGACAATGACACTATCGTTGCATTTGACCTGAAAAACGAGCCTCACGGCAAGCCTAACGAGGGTGACGCTGCGGCAATATGGAATGATTCAAAGGACGCAAACAACTGGAAGTATGTGGCTGAAACGGCAGCGAGCAAGGTGCTTGCGAAAAATCCTAATGTGCTTATAATGGTCGAGGGTATCGAAATATACCCTAAGAACATCAAGAAAAACGGGGATTATTCCTCCACCAACAGTGATGATTACTATTTCAACTGGTGGGGCGGAAATCTCAGGGGCGTAAAGGACTATCCTATCGACCTTGGCAAATATCAGGATAAGCTTGTTTACTCGCCGCACGACTATGGTCCGACAGTTTATCAGCAGCCTTGGTTCGAGGGGGACTACACATACAAGAGCCTTATGAAAGATTGCTGGAAAGACAACTGGTTCTACATTCAGGAGCAGGATATCGCACCGCTTCTTATAGGCGAGTGGGGCGGCTTTATGACAGAGCCTAACCTAACTTGGATGACTTACATGAGAAAGCTCATAAAGGACAATCATGTAAATCACACTTTCTGGTGCTTCAATGCAAACTCAGGTGACACGGGCGGACTTGTAAAGGACGATTTTGTTACATGGGACGAGGAAAAGTATGATTTTGTCAAGGAAGTTCTTTGGCAGGAGGGAGGCAAGTTCGTTGGACTTGACCACGCTATCCCGCTTGGAGATAATGGTATAACTTTGAAAAAGGCAAAGGGTCTTTGATGTCACATATAAAAATAGCGGACGAAGTTTTCGGGCTTCGTCCGCTTTTGTATTGTATTTTTTATCGCTGGTCGCCCATAAAGAACAGAGCGAGAGTTCCAGGTCCTGAGTGTGAGCCTATAACAGCACCTGTGTAGCAGATATGCACAGTGGTCTTCTTGCCAAGCTTTTTTCGCATAAGGTCGGCTGCATATTCTGCGTCTGAAAGGCAGTCGCCATGGCAGACGGCTACTGTGGAATTATCCCAATTTCCCATGCGTTCGCACATCATATCCGCAAGCTTTTCAATGGATTGCTTTCTGCCTCGTATCTTTCCAACTGGGATAAGATGTCCCTCGTTGTCAACGTGGAGAAGCGGTTTAATGCCAAGAATAGAGCCTGCTATGGCGGCAGTCTTTGATACTCTGCCACCTCGGTGGAGATATTTCAGGTCATCAACTGTGAAAACATGGCACAGGTGAAGCCTGTTGTCAGTGATCCACTGGGCAAGCTCGTCAATGGAAAGACCCTGCTTTTTCTTTTCGTCAGCCTTTATGAGCAAAAGACCCTCGCCTGTTGAAGCACAGAGGGAGTCTATGCAGATTATCTTGCCTTCTGGGTATTTTTCCATTACGCTATCTCTTGCAATGCAGGAAGTGTTGAAGCTGCCGCTAAGACCTGACGAAAATCCAAGATAAAGCACGTCATAGCCTGCGGCAAGTTCCTTTTCAAAAGCCTGTTCATAGTCGGAGATACCTATTTGCGATGTTTTCGTTACTGCTCCGTTTCGCATTTGGGAATAAAATTCAGGCAGCGTCATGTCATTCTTGCTCTTTACAACACCGTTTACTTCAAAAGATAAGTCCAGAAGCGTCACGTCCATATTTTTTAATATATCCTCCGACAGATCGCAGGTGGAGTCGGAATATAGCTTGTATTTTCTGTCAGACATTTTTATCCTCCTTTTGCCGCTTGGGCAACAATATATAAAACATTATAACATATGGGCGGGCTTTTGTAAAATATCCCTCAACTATACTTTGTAAAATTTCTATGAACACAGTTGCCTGCGGCGCTGTGCGACAGTTAATGTGTTTTCAGATACGCAAACAGAAAAGTCACGGCAGGCGGAGGAGATAAGCATATCGCTTATGCGATTTTCTATGAGGGCGGTAATTATGTGGCGTATCTCTCGTGCAGAGCCGCTTTTTGAAAGTGCCTGCTTTGCGATAAAAGGGTAGACCTCTGGCTGACAGGCGAGTGTACAGCCAAGTTCAGAGAGCCTTTTTTCAAGAGCGTATATTTCAAGGCGTGTAATGTTTTCCATATCGGAAAGGGTAAGATCGTTAAAAACAATCACCTCATCTATCCTGCCTAAAAGCTCGGGAGACATAAAGCTTTTAAGTTCTGAGAGCATGGCTTTTTTCTTGGCTTCGCCATTTGACTTGCTGTTTGAAAAGCCCACGGTCTTGGTTTCGGCAAGTTTTTTCACGCCGATATTCGAGGTCATTATTATAAGGACATTGGAGAAAGAAACTGTCCTGCCAGCGGAGTCGGTAAGACAGCCGTCCTCTAGTATCTGCAAAAGCAGATTGTAGATGTCAGGGTGAGCCTTTTCTATTTCGTCAAGAAGAAGCACACAGTAGGGCTTGCGTCGAATTTGTTCGGTGAGCCTGCCACCCTCGTCAAAGCCTACATATCCAGGGGGCGAGCCTATGAGCTTTGAAACGCTGTGGCGTTCCATGTATTCTGACATATCAAGCTTTACAATGGCATTATCTCTGCCAAAAAGCGTTTTGGCAAGATCTTTTGCAAGCTGGCTCTTGCCCACTCCCGTTGACCCCAAGAAAATAAAGCTTCCCATGGGTCGGTCGCTGCCCTTTAGTCCTGCACGACAGCGGCGGACGGCAGAGCAGAGTGACTTTATAGCCGTCTGCTGTCCCACAATGCTTTCGCTTAGCTTATCTTCAAGCCCTGTGAGCCTTGCGGCTTCGTCCTGTCCGATATCAGCGCAGTTTATGCCAGTGAGCGATGAAATAACGCTGTCAATGTGCCTTTTTTCAAGTGGTATGCGCTTTGGGCGGCACTCTGTTATGGCGGTGAGATATTCGTCACGGGTGAGCTTGCCTTTCACATAATCGTTGAAAGCGTCTGATATTTTCTCACCAGAATTGTTTTCGCTTTGCTCTATGACCGCACAGGCACAGGCTTCGTCAAGGATATCAATTGCTTTGTCAGGAAAAAATCTGTCGGTGACATACCTTGCGGCAAGCTTAACTGCATATGGGATAAGGTCAGGGGAGATGTCAACGCTGTGGTGCTGTTCATATTTGTCTATAAGACCGCTGAGGATACGGCAGGTCTGGCTTTGATTAGGCTCATCTATCTTCACTTTCTGAAAGCGTCGCTCCATAGCTGAGTCTTTTTCAATATTTTTGCGGTATTCCTCAAAAGTCGTTGCGCCTATGAGCTGTAGACCGCCCCTTGCAAGCTGTGGCTTCAGGATATTTGCCGCGTCTATTGCACCCTCTGCCGCTCCTGCACCCATTATGTTGTGAAGCTCATCAATGAAAAGTATCACATTTCCAGCTTTTGCGGCTTCGTCCATACAGCTTTTCAATCGCTCCTCGAAGTCACCACGATATTTTGCTCCTGCAAGGAGGGCAGTTATATCAAGGGAGAAGATTCGCTTTGAGGATAACGCAGACGGCACTTCTCCAAGCATGATCTTTCTCGCAAGCCCCTCCACAACAGCGGTCTTTCCCACACCTGCCTCACCTACAAGGCAGGGATTGTTCTTTGTGCGGCGGCAGAGTATCTCCATGATACGTTCTGTTTCAGCTTCTCTGCCTATGCAGGGGTCGAATTTTTCGCACTCGCTTTTGCGTGTAAGCTCTCTGCCGTAGCGTTCAAGGGTCTTTAGCTTGGGATAATTTCTGTCTGAAAAAATATTAGGCTCGTTGCCTGACAATGAGCAATCGTTGTACATCTTGTTGCAGTTCACCCCTAACTGCTGCAATATCTCAAAGGCACAGCAATCACTGCGGCGGAGTATCATAGCAAGAATGTATTCCGTTCCTGCGATACCGCCACCCATGCTCTCGCACAGCCTTTTTGCGCCTTTTAAAACAGCGGCAGCGTTAGGAGTGATGTCATTTTTCGTAAGACGGCATGGCGTGCCTCTGCCTATGATGTATTCTATCTGCTCCTCTATCCTTTGAGCCGTGACCTCGTGGCGCAGAAGCACTGCACAGGCTGTGGAGTCCTCCTCATAGGCGGCAGAGAGCAGGATATGCTCAGTGCCGATATAAGTATGCCCCCAGCTTCCTGCCAGAGTGACGGCATTTTTCACAAGCTCTCTTGCTCTTGGTGTAAAGCTGTTGCTATCAAAAAACTGTTCGTTCATAAAATTCACCCCTTAAAATGTTTAAGACAAAGCTTTGTCTTAGCTACATTCTTGACAGTTTTGCGTCTTGTTATTCTCGCATTTTTATCGCTTTTATATTCTTATGCACAGGACAAATTCTCCTTGCAGATTTTTTTGTAACACATTTTTCTCTGCGTCATAAACTGTAATATAAAGCAACGGAGCAAAGCTTCAGCTTTATAAATCTTAATAAAAAAGGAGATTTCATTTATGAACGGTTGTGGATTTGGCGGTTGTTGGTGGATCATTATCCTTATTCTCATATTCTGCTGTGGCTGCGGCGGTTACGGAAATGGCTGTGGCGGTTGTGGAAACGGCTGCGGTGGTTGTGGCTGCGACAATGGTTGCGGCGGCTGCGGATGCTGATCTGACGGCAAATAAAAGACGGCGGAGCATTACGCTTCGCCGCTTTTTTTTATTTATCTTCTTTTTCCAAACGCTTTTCAAGGCGTTTCACAATAGTTTTCAGTGCTTTTATGCGGGCATATTTTTTATCGTTGCCCTCAAGTATCGTCCATGGTGCTATATCTGTGGAGGTAAGTGTTATCATGCGGTCAACATATTTCTCATAGGTGTCCCACTTTTCACGGTTGCGCCAATCCTCATCGGTTATCTTCCAACGCTTTTCAGGTGTGTTCTCACGCTCGTTAAAACGGCGGAGCTGTTCGTCTTTATCTACATTGACCCAGAATTTTATTATCTCTGCGCCCCAAGCATGAAGCTGGCTTTCAAACTCGTTTATCTCACGATAAGCCATGTTCACACGTTCTTCGGGGGTGAGCTTTTCGATAGGCTCGACCATTACTCTGCCATACCATGTGCGGTCAAAGATAGTAAAGTGACCATTCTTTTCAAGACGTGTCCAGAAACGCCACAGATAGTGCCTTGCAAGCTCTGACGGTTCGGGTGCAGCGATAGGGTGAACTTCATAGCCCCTTGGATCAAGGGCAGCCGCAATGCGCTTGATATTTCCGCCTTTTCCTGCTGCATCCCAGCCTTCATAGCATATTATAACAGGTATCTTCTTCTGATAGCAGAGATTTTGCAGCTTGAAAAGCTTGTCCTGATATTTTTTCAGCTTTTTCTCATATTCCGCTTCGTCAAGGGACTTGTTCATATCCACTTCTGCAAGAGCAGGCATTTCAATAGTTTTATATTCAGGATAATTGTATCCGCAGGTGTCGAACTGTGGTTCGGGAATATAATGTTCGCCCTTCTCCTTGGCGGAAACTGCAGTGCTTACTGCCTTTGTGACCGCTGTCAGCACTTCAAGCTCAGCAGAAGCACGTTCATTTGCCCCAACGCAAGTCCACGGAGCAAATGCCGTGTTTGTGCTTTCAAGCATTTTGTCATATCTGCGGAAAAACTTATCGTATTTTTCCATGTTCTTTATATCGTGGCTTTCCACACGCCAGCTTGTAACAGAGGAGTTCTCCAGCTTTTCGATACGCTTTTTCTGCTCGTCTTCGGTAATGTGCAGGAAAATTTTCACGATAACATATCCGTCATCTGTAAGCTGCCTTTCAAAGGTGCAGATATCTTCAAGGCGTGTGTCCCTTGTTTCCTTGTCTATCTCACCGTACATAAAGGCGTTCACAGTGTCACGATACCAGCTTCGGTCGAGGATAAGAAACTCACCCTTTTTTGGCAGGCTTTGCCAATAACGCCACAGCCATGGCATACGCTTTTCCTGCTCATTTGGCGCACGAAATGACACCACCTTGTAAAAACGTGGGTCAAGAGAGCGTATGAGCTTTGCTATCATTGAGCCTTTTCCTGCGGCAGACCAGCCGTCAAATGTGATTATAACAGGCACTCCTGCGGTTTTTATTTTGTTTTCAAGCAGGGTGAGCTGTTCTCTCAGCCCTTTTAGCTGTTCGGATATCTCTGATTTTTCTGTGTTTTTCTGTATGATCTTTTCAAGCATTGCTATCTCTCCTCTTTTCACTAAATTGTTATTATCACAACTTAATTTATTTGATTTATGTATATTATACACAATTTATCTTTAATTGTATATAGACATTTTTCATGAAAATGCTATCTCTTTTTTGTTAATACGGAGTTAATATTATTGGTTTATACTAATATGATATAAAATATCTCGCAAAGGACGGCAGTGATATGTCAAAAAAAGACGAAAAGGACATTAATATATCAAAGCTCGACAAAAGTCTGGAGGGTCAGGGTCTGTTGGAGGACGCTGATGACGCAGAGTATGAGCGCACGCTGGCTCAGCAAAGGCGTGAGGCTGAGGAGCGTGAAAGGCAGGTTTTAGAGCAGGCGGAAGCTGAAAGACGTGAGCGTGAACGTCAGGAAGAAAAGGAACGTGAACGCAGGCTTGCTCAGGAGCGTATCGAGCTTATGAAGCTCAAAAGCGGAGTTATTGACGAAAGCGAGTCTTCCATAAAGGAAGAGCATGACCAGATAAGAGAGCTTCATGGCTTTGAAAAGGTGCAGAATTTCTTTTATCACAACAAGGTGTGGATAATCTTTACAATATTTATCATAGCGGTGGCGGCATTTATTTTTATTGACGCTGCAAGGCGTGAAAAGGCTGACCTGACAGTGCTTATGATCGCAAACAACGGCTTGGAAACACGTCAGGAGGAACTGGAGGAGTTCTTTGAAAAATACACGGACGATCTTGACGGCAATGGTTATGTCCATGTTGAGGTCATTATGATTCCGCTAAATTCTCACAGCGACGATTATCAGCAACAGAACGTGAACAGCACTAAGTTCTTGGCACAGCTTCAGGGGGGCGAGTCTATACTTGTTATAACAGATTCAAACACTGACGAGGAGTTCAAGTCAATAATGACTCCTGAGTTGCCAAAGGAATTTCCAAACAACAAGTATGTTGATGATATGGGCATGAGCTGGAACATGGAGGTCATGGCAAAGGAGCTTAACTTCGAGAATATGCCGAATGATATCCACCTTTCAATGAGAGTGCCAGTTAAGACTTTGGGCGATTCTAAGGAAACTATGCAGGAGAATTATGATAAGGCGTTCAAAGTTTTCAAACGCATAGTTGACGATATGACTGAGAAAGCTGTAGAGGCAGGAGATAAGGGTCTTACAACTGAGCCTGTCCACTATGATGACAGCAGTTTGGAAAGCTCTGATAGCACAGAAAGCTCAGAAAATAAGTAACGGATATTTGGCTGTAGGGGACGGCGTTCTCGACGTCCCGTATGACAAAGTAAAGAATAGCGGACAACCACTTTCCTGTGGCTGTCCGCTTTGTGTTTGTATCAGTATTGATAATCATAATTTGTGTTGTCCTGATAATAGCCGTCCGCCTGACTTGATTGTGTGTCAGAAGTGTTCAGGCTTGAACAGTTCTGATCTTCGGCATATTTGTAATCAGAGGTGACACCAAGATATTCTTCAAGGCAAAGACCGCTCTTTGTTACCGCCTGGGCTTTTTCCTTGCCGAGATAACGGATATGCCACGGCTCATACACATATCCTGTTTTATCCTCTTTTCCCTCAGGGTATCGGATAATAAAGCCGTACTCTGCACAGTGTTCAGCCAGCCAGTTTGCCTCAGGAGTGCCTGCAAAGCTGTCCTCGGTGGTGTTAACATCAAAGGTCAGACCCGTCTGATGTTCTGAATGTCCCGGACGGGAAGATACCTCGTCTGCGGCTTCTGTGCCACGCTCTGCGGCATAGGAGTTATAAAGAGATTCCTGATCCTGATATGAGCGATAGCTTGAATTCACAAAGAGTGTTATGCCGTCCTGAGCCGCTGCAGCTGCCATTTCGTCAAAGGCGTTCTGTGCAATTGTGCTTACGCCCGGTGCATAATCTGATGGCAGGGAGTAGGTCTTGTTTACGATAAGAATGCCGTCAACAAAGGTCATGCCGTTTGACTGCTCTATCTTATGCTTTGTTTCTTCTGCTTTGCTGTTGTCGGAGGTTTTCTTTTTGGTGGTGGTCTTTGCTTCCGCCTGCTTTGTGCTTTCGGTCTGTGATGATGAATCAGCAGCAGGCTTGTTGTCTGACTTTCCACCACAGGCTTTCACTATCACAAAAATTATCACCAAAAGAATTGCTATGGCAATGATACGGTTTTTCATAACACGCCTGTGTTCTCTTGCGCGCCTTTCGGCACGGCGTTTTTCCATTTCAATGCGCATTCTTTCGTATTCTTCATCACGATAAGCGCTGTATTCGTCAGGCTGGCCATTAGTGCCTTGGGATAAATTCTCGTTATTAGTCTGATTATTCATAAATATCCTCTTTTTTGTAATTCGCTTTTTACGTTTTGTGTTGCCTTTATTATATCACAATCGCATAAAATATTCAAGTCGGATATTGTCGGCTTATTTCATAACATAAACATAGCATTGATATAGCG
This sequence comes from Hominimerdicola aceti, assembly GCF_025567495.1. Lineage (NCBI taxonomy): Bacteria > Bacillati > Bacillota > Clostridia > Eubacteriales > Oscillospiraceae > Hominimerdicola > Hominimerdicola aceti. The sequence goes on from NZ_JAOQJZ010000003.1 coordinate 158,745, forward strand.
GCATAGATTCGTATTCACCATTATCTGGGTCATTCCACATATGGTCTTTTCTTTCCTGAACTATATCATCATGGAAAAAGCAAACACCAAGATATGTGTAATCTTCCAAGCCGTTGATCAGATTGTCACCGTAAGAGAGACCGAAGTTTGCATTATTTTTTAACCAAGTAAAAAGCTCTGTGTATGCCTCGTCATAGTCTGAAACACAGCTGTTGTTTGCTGTGAATTGTCGTATTTTGCTGTTGTTAGGCAGACCGACCTCAGAGAGATGTTCGTATACGTTGCCAATGCCTTGGCAGTAGTCGTCCATTTGATACAGGCTCTTTTGCAGACATTCATCAAGCTGTCCGCTTGCACGGAGTGGTTTCAGACCATATTTCTCACGGAGAGGATTTACATAATCGAGAAGGTCAAGGGTCATCTGACTTGCACCATCAGGGGAGTAATATTCAGGCTCGTCCTGCTGAGTATCTTCTGTGTTTTCCTGGGGTATATCCTGCTGTATCTCAGGCTCTGTCACAGGCTCAGTCACTTTTTCTGTAGTGGTAGTGGTGGTGACTGCGGCGGCTTTTGACTCTGCTAATGCCGCCCCTTCTGCAATATCTGACGCAAGGGCAGCCTTGTCAGGCTCACGCTTTTTTGTGGTAGTAGTCATGACAGTGGTGACGGGAGGCAGAGTAGTTGTCACAGGTGTATTTGTGGTGACAGTGGCAGTAGATCGAGGTGTGCTTTTTTTCACAGCCGTGGTCTTATCACTATTGTTATTATAAGTATACACCCCGAACACAGCTGCGGATACTAATGCCACAGCGATTATTGGTGTGGTTATTTTTGCTTTTAAAAACACTTTTTTTGGGGTAGCGAGAACTATTTCTTGCCTCTTGTTTATTTCGCTCATGCAGCCAAAGCAGAAAATGGAATCGTCATGAAGAATTCTTCCGCAATTAGGACATTTTTTCATATTTTAGTTTTCTCCTGATCTTATTAAGCACATTGTACAGCTCTTCCGCAGTGCTATATCTGTCGTCTGGATTGATAGAAAGGCATTTCTTTATGACTTTCAGAATTTTCTTGTTTTCACACATTTTGACCGACGGGTGTTCACCTGTCAAAAGAACGTTCAGAAGCACTGCCAGAGAATAGAGATCTGTTCTTGCGTCAGATTGCTGCATACCGAATTGTTCAGGTGCGGCAAAGCCTACAGTTCCCAAAGTCTGGGTGTCAGAGCGTTGATTAGATTTATAAATTTTAGAAATATCAAAATCTATAATCTTGACATTATTGTCGTCACATATTATAATATTATCAGGCTTTATATCACGGTGAACGATGCCGCTGTTGTGAAGAGCATACAATCCCTGGCATATGGAGCAGGTAATGTTCAGGGCGTCGTGTTCTGCCAGTGTTTCGCCGTTTGCATAATCCGTAAGAGTCATGCCGTCGCAGAATTCTTCATAGATAGTATACGCTTCAGTGCTTTCGGAGATCTCGTAGATACGGCAAAGATATGGATTATTTATCGATGCGAGCCTTTGATATACAGAAACGTCAGCAGGCTTATAGATAATGTGCCGCACCATTTTTACACCTGTGTCACTCTCTAAAATGACTTTTTCGTGCTTGCTGTTTTTAAATAGATAGTTTTTGCAGTCGAACATTTTGTCGATCTGTTCTGTTTCAAAATCATATAAGCTTTTTTGTGACATATTTCTCATCTCCAATGTAAAAATGTAAAAAATAAATTATTATAGGAAGGAACTGGTGACATGAAAAAAACAACACAGCTTATGGAGGAGCTAAATGGAAGCGATGATATCAACAGTTTTCTAAGCAACAATAAGGATTCTCTTGACAGACAGGATTTTGCACGTTATCTTTGTGAGCTTGTAAAAAAGAAAAAGATGACAAAGATAGAGGTCATAAGAATATCCCAGCTAAATCAAATATATGGATATCAGATATTTGCAGGAGCAAGACTTCCAAGCAAGGATAAGATAATCGCTATCGCACTTGCTATGAAGCTTGATGTTGATACCGTTCAGCGACTTCTGACCCTTGCGGGTGAAGCTCAGCTTTATCCTAAAAACACCCGTGATTGCATACTCATTGACGCAATAAATAAAGGCTATGATGTGGCAAAGCTCAACAAAGTGCTTTTTGAAAATGGTTCACAGTGCCTTAAATAACGATCGTTTCATAAAGCAGCTCCGGCTCTTCGGAGCTGCTTTTTTATTATCGTAACAAATATTATATCACATTTTGACAAGGTTTTCAAGAGTTGTCAGGACATAAAAACACGCCGCGGAAAAATTTCCGCGGCGTGTTTCTCACTATTTAACTCTTATGGAACGAGAGTTGTAGTTGTTGCCTTATCCTTTGCAGATGTAGTTGTTTCTGCTACAGAAGAATCGGTCTTTGCTGTTGTTGTGGTCGTAGTTGTTGCTTCGCTTGCTGCAGCCGATGAAGAATCGTCAGTTGCAGGCTTTGAAGCCGCACCAGCCTTAGTTGTTGTGTACCCCTCGGCTTCAATTACCTTTTTCTTGAAATCTGCTTCTTTGTTGTAGTAAGATGTTGAGAAGTAAGGCTCTTCAGTAAATGTTTCACCTGTTGCAACGATATTTGAGCAGTAGATCGAAGCATAGAATGAAACTGCCTTTTTCTCCTTATCTGTCTTTACAGTTATCTTGTAAAGATTGTAGAGTGCATTTGTGTTCTCCCAAGAATCATAATTCTTCTTGTTTGTGAACGCAACATAAGTGTCAACGTAATCAAAAGACTCGATAGATGTTACCTTGCCGTCAAAGTCAGCAGGATATGGAGCGTAATGACCCTTTATATCCTTTCTCATATCTTCGATCTTGTCGTCGAGATATGACTGATAGCTGTCCATAGCAGCCTTACCGTTGTCAGCTGTTACATATGCAGGGAATGTTTCGTCAACTGTTATTTCCTTAACATAAACAGTGTCGCCCCAATCGTTTGTTTCAGTTTTGCCGGAAAGTGTGATACCATTTCTTGCAAGTGAGGAATAAGGGCTGCAAGTTACCTTGAATGTGCCGCCGATGCCAATATAATCATCGCATGATACTGAATAAGAAACATTGTCCTTAAGAGCAGCAGGGATAGACTCGTCCTTTACTGAGTAAGGCTTAACAAATGGAACACCGCCTGAGCATTCAAATTCAAGTCCCTCGAACGGGTCGATCTCCTGAGTTTTTTCAAGACCCTCAACAGTGAAATCCTTTGTTACCTTGCCGTCCTTAACGTCGGCTGTCTTGTATGTATAATACTTGTCGTCATATTCAAACCAAGTCATGTCACCGCTTTCTTCTGCGCCATAAACGTCTATGTTAGCTGTAACAGTGTACTTGTCGCCGTTTTTCAGATCTGACTTGTAGTCATAATCATAGTAGATAAATGGATATGCTGAGTCATATGAAACGTCAGCAGAGCCGTTGCCGTCAAAGCCTGAGAACTTGACCTCAACGCCCTTGAAGAAGTCGATCTCCTCACCATTTTTAAGATCCTTTACAGTTACCTCAAATTCAGTGTTCTTTAGCTTTATGTTCTTGTCCTTGAGAGAATCCTCGTTGTACTTTACGGTGCATTTTACCTTGTCACCGTTTTTAAGATTCTTGTTTGCTTTCTTATCAAAAGTGATCTTCAGCTTATACTCACCATCGCTATTTGTTTTGAGAAGGGCATTTCTCATCTTCTTAGCTTCTGTAAAATCATCAGCTTTGTTAAATGCTTTTGTAAGAGTTTTCTTGTCAAGTGCAAAATACTTGCTTACCTTTGATGACTTGTCAGATGAGCTTGCATAGTCGGAAAGATCATCAAGGTCGCCAAGGTCAAGATCTGTCTCGTCAGCAAGGTCGCCGAGAGCGCTTGTAGCGTCTGCCATTGAATAGTAGCTCTTGTCATAGCAGTTAAGTTCTGCCTCAACATAGCCACAGCCGTCAATGCCCTTAAATTCAAACTTGAAAAGATCCTTTGCGTCGATCACCTGATATTTAAGAATGTTGCACAGAATGATGATCGCAACGATAACAACGATAAGAGCTGCAGCGGCGATAAGTGTTATCTTCTTGTGACCCTTTACCCATTCGCCAAGCTTAGCAAAAGGATTTGGCTTTGCAGCCGCAGGAGCTGCTGCCTGAGCGTAGTTGTTTGCTGGTTGTGCATACTGCTGGTCATACTGAGGAGCCTGCTGCTGTACAGGCTGAGCCTGCTGAACGGGTGCCTGAGCAGGTGCTGCCTGCTGTGTGGAAATGCCTGCTTCGGCTTCCATTTCGGCGACGGACGCACCACAGCTGCCACAGAATTTTTCTTCTGGACCTATTGGTGCTCCGCACTTAGCACAAAACTTGATAGTGTTCATTTCATACCTCCATTGATACTTCTTTTCTAAACAGGATAAAATTTTTTATCCTATTCATACATTCTAAGTATAATATTAGCAGAAAGAAAAGTCAAGAAAAACTCATTGAAACCGCCTTGTTCTGTATGATTTTTGTAGATTTGTACAATAACGCAAGAAAAAATCATACACTTTGATAACGTTTTAGACACAATTTTTCTACATTAAAAAACCGAATATAAATGGGGATACTGAGTGTGGTATATCTTCTCTGTCCATGAGCGTATGCTCTCGCACTCTGACAATAATTCCTCAGAGCCCTTTTCCAATAGGGCTGGGAGCTTTGCCACTGCATAGGAGATATCATCAAGTGTGCAGGATTGTGCTATATATGATATTCTTACATAATATTTATTCCAGGCATTTTCGAGTTCTTCGAGCCGTTGGGCTGTGTCGCTGTCATCATTTCTGTAGCTGTTTTCAGCGGCGTTCACAAGGCTTATGAATTTATCGTTTTCTTTTTTTACCGCAAATACGGAGAACACTGACATGGCGGCTATGACAGTGAGGATAATAATGCAGGCGGTCAATCTTTTCATTGAGCTTGCTCCTTTATACTTTTTTCTTGCCCTTGTCTTTTCTTATGGCAACTATCTGCCCTGAGGGGTCAGCGGTGCAGATGTAAACATCTTTCAGTGGCATACCCTTTTCTCCTAGCTTTTTCATGAGCCACTTTTCGTCCTTGCCAATAAGACCAAGGGCGGAGTATATTATCCTTCCATTGTCGACAACGAGCTGTGGAGGGTCGGTCTGAGATCCTTTTATGCCCATTCCGCCATTGTTCACAGGTCTAAACTGTGCTTTCTGATAGACAGATATCTTGCCTGTTGTTTCCACCACCGCAAGCTGTACTTCGTTTATATCGAATATACCCATGCTTCTTAGGGACTCCAAAAGATCGTCTGCAGAAAAACGCAGGTCTTTGAGCTGTTTTTGATCTATGATCCCACGGGACACGACTATTTTCGGAGAGCCGCATATGAGCTTTCTAAGCCCTCTGAATTTAAGCGAGCAGTGAGAGAGTATAACGTCAAGGCACACCAGCGTGAATATAGGCACTATGCCCATTGACATCGGTATAGTCATATCCTCGATAGGCAGGGTGGCGATGTTTGAAAGCAGAAGCGTTATAACAAGCTCCGAGGGCTGTAATTCGCCTATCTGCCTTTTGCCCATAAGTCGTATGCTTATGACAATGAGTATATAAAGTATAACGGCTCTGAAAAAAACTATAAGCATTTTGTTTTCCTCCAATATGGTCAAAGCTATTTTTTGCAGCTTTAATGCAGAATATTCTGATAACAGCCGCAGATAATAAATACAACAAAATTTCATGTAGGAGAAACAAAATGAATACACCCGATTTCAGAAACTATAAAAACGCTGAGATAGATAAGACCATTGACGCCGCCATGACTTCCCTTCGCACCATAACAGGCAATTCAATGGATCTTAACATAATGAATGTGAAGATATGCTCCGTAAGCTGTGCGGTGGTATCCATAGAGGGAATGATCTCAACGAGCGCAATGTCAGAGCTTATTTTCAGACCTATAATGGAGCTTTCTGCACAAAAGTCAAAGGGCAATGCAGAGCAGGTATTCGACTTCCTGACAAAAGAAAGCCTGCTTGCCGCCGAGAGAAAAACGGTCTTTAATTATGGTGACGTCATACAGTTTTTGTTTTCGGGCTTTGCGGTCATATTTGTGGAGGGGCTTTCAAAGGCTGTTGTTTACGGTATCCAGGGTTACGACAAGCGGTCAGTTTCTGAGCCTGCAAGCGAGCAGACTATAATGTGCGCACAGGATTCTTTTACGGAAACAATAAGAACTAATATTTCTCTTGTGCGCCGACGAATGAAAACACCATCGCTGCGGTTTGAGATGATGCAGATAGGAAAGCGTTCTTCCACCGACGTGTGCATGGTCTACATGAGCGACCGGGCAAGCTCAGACGCTGTGGACAGGCTGAGAAAACAGCTCAAAGGCATAAAGCTCGACACTGTTCTCACAAGCGGATATATCGAACCTTTTATCGACGAAGGCTTCGGTTCGTCAGTGTTTTCACAAATGGCTTATTCCGAAAGACCTGATATGATATGCACAAGGCTAAATCAGGGCAGGATATGTGTTTTTGTGGACGGCACGCCATTTGTGCTTATCTGCCCATCGCTTTTTGCGGAAAATTTTCAGACCATGGACGATTTTACGGAAAAGCCTTTTTACGTCACCTTTATGCGGTGGCTGAAATATATTGCGTTCTTTCTAGCGGTGGCGTTTCCGGGTCTGTATGTTGCACTGGCGAGCTTTCACCCTGAGGTCTTCACATTGAAGCTTCTTCTGAATCTTGCAGTTTCAGAGGAGTCAACGCCTTATCCGTTGACAGTGGAGGTGCTTGTGCTAATGCTTCTATTTGAGATAATGAAAGAAGCAGGCTTGCGGCTTCCAAAGCCTGTGGGAAGCACTGTTTCTATAGTGGGCGGTCTTATCATAGGCGACGCTGCCGTAAAAAGCGGACTTGTGTCCGCCCCTCTGCTTATAGTGGTGGGGATAACCACAACATCATCGTTCGTTATACCGAGCCTTTATCAGCAGACGGCTATATTAAGGTTAGTGTATATCCTGGTGGGCGGTGGCTCGGGGCTTTATGGCATTGCACTTTGCACTGTGCTTTTGATGATAAATATAAACTCCATGGACGACCTTGCAGTATCTTACACCGCGCCTGTTACGCCATTTTTCTCAAAAGGTATAAAGGACGTTATTTCAAGGCGGAGCTTTCGGTCATATGAGAAAACTCACAGCACCATTAAAGAATACAAGCTTGACGAAAAGGGGGGAAGCCAATGAAAAAGCTTACGCCAATGCAGTTTTTTGCAATGCTTATTTGTACAAGAGCCTTTTCAATGATGACATTTCTCCCTGAAAGCACCGCAAACGCTTTGGAGCTTATGCTTGGAACAGTGCTGTCTACAGTTTTTCAGATAGTTATGATATGCGGTATGGCGGCTTTCCACAAGCGCTTTCCTAATGATGACCCATGCACCCTTGTGGTGAGCCGTTCAAAGTGGGCAGGCAGGGGAGTTTGTACAATGTATCTTGCATATTTTCTTACAGTGTCATTTTATGTTATCGGCACCTTCACATATTATATGGATTATTATTTTTCTGATTATATTCCACGGCTCATGATAGTTCTCAGCGTTGCCGCCTGCGGGATATATGTTGCAATGTCAGGCCTTGGGGTCATAGGAAAAACGGGGACAGTGCTTTTTGTACTTTTTCTCTTTGTGACATCTATCCTTGTTATAAGCTCTCTTGAAGATTTCACATTCGTTGATTTTCACCTTGCGGAAAGAAACGTTGGAAAAGGCATTTTTCATTCTGCTGTCAGCGAGCTTGCAAGAAGCTCTTATCTTGCAGTGATAGTTTTTCTTTTACCCTCAACAAAGGGCAATGCAGCAAAAACGTCTGTGTATTTTCTGCTCACAAGGCTTGCCCTTGTTGAAATAGTCTTAGGCTTTATCACAATGATACTTGGAGATTACACTCTTCTTGCAAAACTGCCATTCTTCGCACTTGCGGCATTTTCACGCACTGCCATAATAGAACGCTATGACGCCGCTGTTATGGGCGTGTGGGTAATGCTCTCGGTATATAAGCTGGGAGTATATTTCCATTGTTCAGGCAGATGCCTGAGATATGTTTTTCCTAAGCTCGGTTCTGGATCGGGCGTGATAATAACAGCGGCGATTCCTGCGGTGGCAACGCTTTTCTGGCTTTTGCCTCACAAGTGGGAGAGCATCGCATACGCAGGGCTCAGCCCTATCCCACTCATATTTCTCGGAGGCGTAATACCGCTTCTATGCCTGACATTTGTGAAAAAGGGGGCGAGATCTGATGAAAAAGCGTAAGATACAGGTAGCTGTTGTGCTTTTTATCGCAGCAGTGACGCTGTTGTCTTCTTCTTTCGGCAGGCAGGTGGATATCGAGGAGCGTGTTCTTTGCCACGCCATGGGCGTTGACTATGAAAACGGGGAATACAATGTGTCATTGCAGGTCTTTAAGACCCAGAGCATGGGTTCTGACACTCCTCTTGATGTGAGCCAGTCCAATATACAGACTGTCAATTGCAAAGGCAGGAGTATCCGAGACGCCATTGAGGGCTGTCAGTATCAGCTAGGCAGGGAGATCTTTTTTGGCCATCTTCAAATAATATGCTTTAATAAAAATATAGATCTTTCCTCTCCGGAGGAGCTGTTCTCTTTTGCTATAAAGGACAAAAATGTTTTTCTTGGAGTGGAGCTTTGCTTGGCGGAAAATACCGCAGAGGAGCTTATGAACGTTCAGCTAACAAGGGGAACGATGTCCTCAGAAAACTTCACACAGGTCATAAAAATGGGTGTGAAAAACGGCATAACGGTGGAGTGCCGCCTTATTGATCTGCTTTCCTGCATAAGATCACCGCAGTATATCGCTATGCCAGTTATCTCTATCAAACAACCGCTGGGAGATTTTGCGGAGAGCCATGAGGAAAAGTCAGCGGAACAGCAGGAGCCGCTTTTGGAAATAAAAAAGACCGCCCTTATACGAAAAGGTACGGTGCTTGAGAGCTATCTTTCCCACGCTGACGCATCAGGCTGTCTGTGGCTCACGGGAAAGGCAGAGCAGTATTCTGATATTATCGAATATAATGGAAGCCCCATGGACGTTAGGATAACCTCTGACAGCCACAGCCTGAAGCTTGATAACGAGAACGGCAGGCTCGTATGCAGATTGAAGCTCTCTGTTCTTGCACACACTTCTCTTGATATCCGTGACGAGAAAAGCTCAGACCAGGTGGCGGCACTTGTGAAACAGCGCCTTGAAGAAAACATCACAGGGGTGTGGAACAAAGCCCTGTATGAGAACAGGACGGATATTTTTGATGTGTGGCGGCTTTTCCGTCACAAATATCCGCAAAGCTATCTAAAGTATGCCGACCGCCTTGATGAAGTGCTAGGCTCGGTGGAGCTTGAAACGGATATCACCTGTCGGGTGTCATAAGACAGAGCATATCCTCGGGAAGCGGTGCGGTAACAGTCACTATCCTGCCGTTTTCGGGGCTTTGAAAAGTCATTTTCTCGCAGTGGAGAGCCTGACGGCTTATAAGAGGGCTTGCCTCGCCATAAAGGTCATCACCCAGGAGAGGATAGCCCATAAAAGCCGAGTGTACTCTTATTTGGTGCGTTCTGCCGGTTTCAAGAAAGAAGTCCACAAGAGAAAGATCTCCCAGCCTTTTGCGTACAAGATAATCCGTTGCGGAATATTGTCCGTCAGCCCTCACACAGCGTTTTATTATAGTTTCCTGCTCCCTTGCGATAGGCGCACAGATACGCCCACCGCAGTGGGGCAGGTCTTTTATTATTCCAACATAGGTCTTTTCAAAGCTTTTTTGGAGCATTGCGGCGCTTCGCTGACTTTTTGCCACAAGCACACAGCCGCTCGTGTTGCGGTCAAGGCGGTTGACAGGCCTAAAAGCGAGGCTTGGATAAAGTGCGGCAAAAAGATTTCCCAGCGTATCGTCACGATGCTTTATTGACGGGTGGCAGGGCATAAAAGGCGGCTTTGAGAACACTACCACCTCGCTGTCCTCATAGAGGATATCAGCTTTCAGGTCAGGATTAGGGTCAAGAGATTCACCGTCACCCTCGTTTATCATGATGATGTCATTTTCATATACAAGGTCAACAGTGCGGATAAGGACGCCCTTTCTTGTCATGCCGTTTTCAGTGCGTTTGAGCCTTGTTATGAGCCTTTTTGAAAAGCCCCTTGAACGCAGTACACATTCAAGGGCTTTTTCATTTTCTTCTTTTGTTATTGTCACAGTCATTTGCTGTATTTCCTCCAGCGCTTTATCATTGACGGCATTTTGTCCTGCCAGTAGCTTCCCATTATATCCTGCAAAAACACTATATAGCTTAGTCTGAAATATGGATAGATGATAAAAACAGGATATACTAACAGAAGTGCGGGGATATACATAACAAAGCTCAGCAGGAACGAGATATATCTGCCGTGCTGACCGTCCATGAGCCTTACAGAAAGATCGCAGGCGTCAAAAATGTTGGTGCGTGGGTTTAGAGTCATTATATATGGCGCAAGGGCAAGGGATATCCAGTAATGCACCATAAGTCCGAAAAACACAACAGACAGACCGAGTGAGAACATGAAACAAAGAAGACCTGCGGAGGTAAGCTCACTGAGCTTGCATACCCAGCCCCAATAATACACGCTGTAGGTTGAGATAGCGAAAGGTACTGCGGAAAATAATTTCAGTGAATTAATTATAATGGAAGAAAACATGGTGTGGGAATAATATACATAAGAATGTGAGTTTATATACTGCCTCGATCCCACATAGCTGTCTGCTCTTGCAATATCAACAAAAAATCTGCGGACAGTCCACATTTCAAAAGATGCAAAAGGTATAATGACAATGAGGTCAAGAAACCAGAATAGCCTTACGGAAACATGATCTTTTATTCCCTGCCATGAGAAAAAGTACTCCCAGCCGATGCGTTTGAAAAGCATAAAAAGGGCAAGCTCGCACAGACCAAGAAATACAAACACCGCAAACAAAAATGCCGTGAGCGATACGCAGTTTCCCATGTTCTGGCTTATATTTTTTCTTGCCGACAGTTTTATCTCTTTGTTTGTCAAGTCTTTTCCCCCCTCGTTTCTGTTTTTACTGTTTACTTATCCTCTTATTCGGTATAATAATCCTCAACAGTGTAATCAGGCATTTCCTCATATTTTGGTGGATATGTTCCTATTACCTCGAAAGCGTTTGAACGCTGCCACATGGAAGCTGTCACCATGACTTCAAAGCCCTCGCCGAAATCACAGGCGTAGTCCATAGGCTTTCTTTTCGGCACGCCGAAGCCTGCCAGCATATTCATTATAAGACCTCCGTGGGTGCATACCGCAACATTTGTAAGACCCTCGTACATCATATCGGAAATGATGATGTTCAGAGCTTCATAACAGCGGTTTATGACATCTCTTGTTGATTCGCCGTCCGGCGGAGGATTGTCAAGTCCTCCTTTTATGAACTGCTCATAATCAGGGTCGTTCATAAGCTCATCAGCGGTCTTGTTCTCAAACTTGCCGAAGTCCATTTCACGAAGCTCGGGCATCTCAGCCACAAGCCTGTTAGGCTGGAGTATAGATATAGTCTGTTTGCACCTTTTTAAAGGCGAGGTGTAGACCTTCTGCACCGAAGGGTAATCATACTTTTCTATCTTTTCATAAAGCTGGTCAGCACCCTCTCTGCACAGCGGCAAGTCGGTAGTACCGATATAACGTCCGTCAAGATTTGCCTGCGTCATTCCGTGACGGATAAATGCTATTCTGTAGCCTTTCATATTTAAAATACCTGCTTTCTTTTTCTTTTATGATAAGTGCTTTAAAACCTGCACAAATTTTTTTCACTTAAATACGTCATTTTATAGATTTTATATTTACAAATACATAAATTTATAGTATAATAGAATAATGGTTGAAAAGCCAATATGATTTTATATATGGGAGATATTACATGAGCAATGACAGCAAAGATGAGCTGACTCTCAGGATAGGTGAGAAGCTTACCGCCGCGAGGATAGAAAGCGGCTATACACAAAGCCGTGCGGCCAGAGCAGTCGGCACCAGCCAGTCTTGCATATCAGCCGTTGAACACGGCAAAAAGCAGAACGTCAATATCATCATTGCTCTTATAAAGCTTTACGGTGCTTCCTATGAAGATGTGTTCGGTTTAGTCAAGGTCAGAGAAAAAAACTCTGCGTTAGGCTGTCCGGACGAGGGAAGCGAGCTGCTGAGGGAGCTTATAAAAGACAGCGGCATAAAGGGTCTTGAAACTCAGACGGACATGGCGGTGAAAATATGCACCTATATGCTTTTGAGAAAGCTTTACTCTGAAAATCCTCACAACTCCCACAAGCTTTTTGAGCTTGACACTGAGGAAACTATGGAACGCTGTGTAAAATATCTTTCCGCTCAGCCTGAAGACCTTGACAGGATCCTTGGTATGGCAGGAAAAAAGGTGAACAGGCTCGAGGTTTCAGTGGGGAAAAATCCCGAACTGAGGGCGTTTATCAAAGAGTGCGAACACATTTTGCTCGCTTGCACATAAAAATTTTGATACCGATGTTATCATACTTCGGATATTATAACACACTTTTCAACTAATTTCAAGTGAGGTATAAAAATGAAAAAGCCTGAAAGGCGGCTGTTTGTATCGGTAGCGTGTGCGGCGGCTCTTATGGTGTGCGGAGCGGTGTTGATGCACTTAGATAAAAAGCCTGACGAGGCGACATTTTTCGCCATGGACTGTCCCTGCACAGCCGCTGTTTACGGAGGTGAGGCAGAGAAGGTGAAGGACAGGATAAAGGCTTTGGAAAAGCTTTATTCGCCTTATGAGGAAGGCTCGGAGATATCACGGCTCAATGAGAGCGGCAGGCTTGAGCTTTCTGAGGAAACTGCACAGCTTATAGAAAAGAGCATAGAGCTTACAAAAAAATACGGCGGAGCGGATATTTCCGCAGGGGCAGTGACGGAACTTTGGAACGTTACTGGCGATGAGCCGAGAGTGCCTGAGCAAAGTGAGATACAGACTGCTCTTTCCGCTGTGGGATATGAGAATATAAAGCTTTCGGGGAGCGAATGTGTCCTTGAAAACGGCACACAGATAGACGTGGGATGTGACGGAAAGGGCTTTGCCCTTGACGAAGTGAAAAAGCTTTTGGATAGTGAAAAAGCCGATTGTGCGGTGGTGAGCTTTGGCTCGTCAACGCTTCTTTACGGGCAGAAGCCGGATAAAACAGATTTCAAGGTTGCGGTCACAGATCCTTTTGATGACGATAACATCTGCCTTAGCTTCACAAGCGGCGGCGGATTTGTTTCCACTTCTGGTGGATATGAGCGTTATTTTGAAGCACAGGGCAAAAAGTGGAGCCATATTTTTGACCTGACAACAGGCTATCCATGCGAAACAGACCTTGCTTCAGTCACTGTGATAGGGCAGGGCGGCATTGAAACCGATTTTCTGTCTACCTGCATTTTTATTGGCGGAAGCGGTGAGCTTGACAGGTGGCTCAGTGATGAAGATATAGAAGTTATTGCCATTGATGAAAATGGCGTAGTTTATTGCTCTGACAGTATAAAGAGCAGGATAAGTATAAGTGATGATAAATTCAGGTTTGAATAGTCATAAAGTATGATAAGGGGGAAATTTATGAAACTCAACAGCATTTTTCTTTCCCACAAAAAGGGGACGGAAAACAGCGAAACTATCGCCATGCCGCTGCCTGCAAGAGTGAAGATATCCATGTCACAGCACATGGGAGCACCTTGCGAGCCGACAGTTGCCAAGGGTGACAGAGTGCTTGTGGGACAGGTCATAGGCGAAAGCAACGCTTTTATGTCATGTCCTGTTCACTCGTCTGTGTCAGGCACAGTGGCGGCGATATCCGAACTGCTCACAGCAGGCGGAAAGGTGTGCAAAATGGTGGAGATCGACACCGACGGAGAGCAGGAGGTATCACCTGACGTAAAGCCGCCTGTTATAACAGACAAAGCGAGCCTTTGCGAAGCCGTAAGGCAGTCAGGCTGCTGCGGAATGGGCGGCGCAGGCTTCCCGACGCACATAAAGCTCAACTTTGACGAGAACAAATACAAGGTTGATACCCTTGTTATAAACGCCGCCGAATGTGAGCCTTATATAACAAGCGACTACCGTGAGATGATGGAGAACGCTGACGATGTTATGTGCGGAATAAAGCTCGTGCGTGATATGCTGGGGCTTAAAAAGGTCGTTATCGGTATCGAGGACAATAAGCCACAGGCTATAAAGCTTATGCGTGAAAAGTCGGCTGATGATGAAAGTATCGAAGTAAAGGTGCTGAAGTCATGCTATCCTCAGGGTGCAGAAAAGGTGATAATATTCAATGCCACGGGACGTGTAGTTGGCGAGGGTCAGCTTCCGTCAGATCAGGGCGTTATCGTAATGAACGTTACCACAGCAGGCTTTATCGGCGAGTATTCCAAAACAGGTATGCCACTCATATCAAAGCGTATAACTGTTGACGGTGACGTGGTATCTACTCCATGCAATGTGAAAGTACCTATAGGAACTTCTGCGGAGGATATACTGAAATTCGGTGACTGCGATAAAGAAAAGGTTAGAAAAGCCCTTTTTGGCGGTCCTATGATGGGAATGTGCCTTTATGAGCTTGACACCCCTGTGACAAAGACCACAAACGCCATTCTTGCATTTGGTGAAAAGGCTGATAAGAAAAAGGGCATCGAGGACAGGTGCGCACAGACAAACTGCATAAAGTGCGGAAGATGTATCTCTGCTTGTCCTCTCAATCTTATGCCTACAGAGCTTGAAAAGGCTTATGACAGGCGTGATAAGGAAGCTCTTATGAAGCTCAAGGTGGGTCTTTGCATGAACTGCGGTTCGTGTTCATACGTCTGTCCTGCAAAGAGAGATCTTGCAGAGAAAAATCAGCTTGCAAAAGCTTTCATAAGAACATAAGGAGGTAAGAAAATATGGAAAAAATGCTTGTCAGCCCTTCGCCTCAGATAAGGGATAATATTTCTACCTCTAAGGTGATGACCCATGTGCTTGTGGCGCTTTGCCCTGCACTTGCAATGTCTGCCTATGTTTTCGGCGGACGTGCACTTATGCTCACAGGCTTCTGCATGATAACGGCACTCATATGGGAAAGGCTTTGCAATCTTATAATGAAAAGGCCTGATTCCACAAAGGACGTTTCGGCACTTGTGACCGGTATGCTTTTGGCGTTCAATCTCCCTGTGACAATGCCTTATTGGCAGGCTGCTATCGGCACATTCGTTGCTATCGTTATAGTAAAGCAGCTTTTCGGCGGTCTGGGACAGAATTTTGCCAACCCTGCTATCGTGGGAAGAATAGTTCTTATGCTTGCTTTCACAGGCAACATGACCCATTGGGTAGTGCCTTTCTATGACCCTGACAATATCGTAACAGGTGCAACACCTCTTGCGGCGGCACATTCCGCCCCTGCCGATTATCTCGATCTTTTCCTTGGAAAAGTAGGCGGCTGTCTTGGCGAGGTGTCTGCGGCGGCTTTGCTCATTGGCGGCATATACCTTATAATGATGAAGATAATCTCAGTACATACACCTCTTGCATTTATCGGCACAGTTTTCGTGTTCTCATATCTTTGCGGCGAGGACGGCATCTATCAGATACTTGCAGGCGGCGTAATGCTCGGTGCATTCTTCATGGCAACTGACTATGTTACAACTCCTGTTACAAAAACAGGCAAGGTGATATTCGGTATCGGCTGTGGTATCATCACTTGTGTGATTCGTTTCTTCGGCTCTTATCCTGAGGGCGTTTCATTCTCCATACTGCTTATGAATATACTTACACCATATATCCACATGATAACAAAAACAAAGCCTTTAGGGGCTATATCAAAGAAGAAGGAGGCGAAGTCTGAATGAAAGATAAAATAATGCCTCCATTGGTGCTGACTATAATATGTATAGTTGTCAGCGGACTTTTGGTGCTTGCCTATAATGCCACATATGTTGACAATACAGGTGTTCTTACAGACGATATGAAAAAGGGCTGTGAGGAGATATTCGGCAAGGGCGATTATGAGATAATGCTTGACGGCGAGGGTGACAGCAAGACGCCTGTTACGTTCGACACAGAGGGCGTGAACTCCATTATCACAGACAAGGATAACGGCAGATGCGTTATCGAGATAACTGAGGACGGCTATTCAAAGGGTGGACTTCATCTGCTTATTGGTATAAACAGCGAGGGAACTGTCGAGGGGATAGAATTTCTCTCTATAGGCGAAACTCCGGGTCTTGGCACAAAGGTGCAGGACGATAGTTTTCTTTTAAAGCTAAAGGGCTTTGGTGTTGACACTGATGAAAATTCTATCGACAATGTTACCGCTGCCACCTATTCTTCAAAGGGAATGAAATCTGCGTGCAAAAAGGCTGTGAAGCTTTTTGACGAGCATAAGGAGGAGATACTCAATGGCTGAGAAAAATTCTAATCTGTATGAATTTACAAAGGGTATCATAAAGCAAAACCCGACTCTTGTTACGCTTCTTGGTATGTGTCCGACGCTTGCGGTCACAACAATGGCGAAAAACGGTATCGGCATGGGACTTGCCACAACGTTCGTGCTTGTCTGCTCAAACTTTGTTATATCCCTTTTGAAAAACGTTATCCCAAAGGCTGTAAGACTGCCTTGTTTTATCGTAATAATCGCAGGCTTCGTTACTCTTATCGAGTTTCTTATGAAAGGCTATATACCTGAGCTTTACAGTGCATTAGGCGTATTCCTGTCCCTTATCACGGTAAACTGTATTATCCTTGGCAGAGCGGAGGCTTTTGCCAGCAAGAACAAGATATTCCCGTCCATACTTGACGGACTTGGAATGGGTCTTGGCTTTACTCTCTCACTTTTCACAATGGGATCTATAAGAGAGATACTTGGAACAGGCTCATGGTTCGGCTTCAAGATACCTTTCCTGTGCGACGATCCTATGACAGTGTTCATCATGCCGGCAGGCGGATTTTTCGTGCTTGGCTGTCTTATCGCACTTGTGAACAAGATAGCGAACAAGAAGCCGCCAAAGGAGATTTCCTGCTCAGGCTGCCCAAATGCGGCTTTGTGCAAGGGTCAGTGCAGAACAGAGAGTGAGGAGGCATAAAAATGAGCTACATACTTATACTTATCGGCTGTGTGTTCGTAAATAACGTTGTGCTTTCTCAGTTCATGGGAATATGTCCTTTCCTTGGCGTATCAAAGCAGATGAAATCATCTGTGGGAATGGGTGCAGCGGTAATATTCGTTATGATTTGTGCAACAGCTATCACGTATCCTGTATACAGACTGCTTGAGCATTTCGGTATAGAGTATCTAAAAACAGTGGCATTCATACTTGTTATAGCAATGTTCGTTCAGCTTGTTGAGATAGTCATGAAAAAGATGATGCCGCCTCTCTATAAGGCACTGGGCGTTTATCTGCCTCTTATCACAACCAACTGTGCGGTGCTGGGTGTTACTATCGGAAACATAGACAACGGCTATAATTTTCTTCAGTCCCTTACAAACGCACTTGGAACAGGACTTGCGTTTACTCTTGCCCTCTTGCTTTTCAGCGGAGTAAGAGCAAGGATAGAAAACTGCGATTTTCCTGAAACTTTCAAGGGCGTGCCTGCAACGCTCATTGCGGCGTCTATCGTTTCGCTAAGCTTTATGGGCTTTTCGGGAATAATCTGATAATAATTTATCGATATGAAACGATCAAGGGTTGAATTTACAAAGCCGATGAAAAAGACCCACACTATATTGATACCATCAATGCTTGACTTCCACTTTCCGCTGCTTAAATATGCATTTCTTAGCGGCGGATATAAGTGCGACGTTATCGGGGTGAACGAATACAGTCGGTCACAAATGATAAACGCAGGCTGGGAATATTCAAATAATGATGTCTGCTTTCCCTGCAACCTCATAATAGGACAGTTCATATGTGCATTGAAAAGCGGCAAATATGACACCGCAAAAACAGCCTTGCTGCTGCCTCAAACAGGAGGAGGGTGCAGAGCGTGCAATTACATTATGCTGCTGCGAAAAGCTCTTTTGAAAGCCGGTCTGCAAAATGTTCCTGTGGTGTCACTTAATGTCAGCGGTGTTGAGAAACACAGCGGATTTTCCATAACGCCTAAAATGGTGCTGACGGCTTGTGCAGCGATCTATTACAGTGACTTGCTTTTGTATCTTTATAATGAGCTTTCACCATATGAACTAAAAAAGGGTGAAACGCTTGATAAAGTCCGCCTATGGAACAGCAGGCTGTCACGGCTCTTTGAACATGGCAAAGCAGCCGATCCGATCTCAATGTGCGTCATATTCCGCAAGATATGCGAAAGCTTTGCTACAATAAATTGTGATAAAAGCAGATTGGTCAAAAAGGTCGCCGTAACAGGGGAGCTTTACATAAAATTCTGTGCTCTCGGCAACGGCGAAACGGAGAAATACCTCCGTGATCTCGGTTGTCAGATATATATGAGCGGTTTTGTTCCATACATAATGTACCTTGCCGATTCCTGTACAAATGATGATAACATTTACGGAAGAAAAACCTTGGCAGGTGTGGGAGCAAAAGTCCTTATTGCCTATATGAAAACGCTTTGGTGCAAAATGAATTCTGCACTTGTACAAAACGGTTTCGAGCCTATGGAAGACTATAGATCCTTGAAAAGCTACGGTGAAAACTTTGGCTGCCTTGGCGAAACAATGGGGGACGGCTGGCTTATCGGTGCAGAAATGTGTTCAGCGTTGAAGAACGGCTGCAAAGGTGTTGTGATGCTGTTGCCGTTTGGCTGCCTTGTGAGCCACACCTGTGCAAGAGGCATAATAAAGCGTATAAAAAAGCTCTACCCAGACAGCATCATAACGGCGGTCGATCACGATTCGGGAACAGCGGACGTTAATATCAAAAACCGCATTAAGATGACCCTTGATTTTATGGATAATAATATAATGAAACACAACAAAAACTGAAATTCTGAAAGAGGAGAATGATATGGAATATTTGATCCCTTTGGCTATATTTGCCGCTTTGGGCATATTGGCAGGCGTCCTGCTGACGGTGGCTTCAAAAGTTTTTGCCGTTGAGGTGGATGAGCGTGTTGATGCTATCGCAGAAGCTCTTCCGCAGGCAAACTGTGGTGCTTGTGGCTTTTCAGGCTGTGCAGACTATGCCGACGCTATCGTGAACAAGGGTGCGGAATGTAACCTTTGCCGTCCTGGAGGCGAGGCTGCTGCAAAGAAGATAGCCGAGATAATGGGCGTTGAAGTGACTGCAGCGGAGCCACAGGTGGCTTTCGTGCGCTGTTCGGGAGATTGCTCTCATACACCGCATAAATACGATTTTGACGGCATTCAGAGCTGTGCGGCGTGCAACAGATTTTATGACGGAAGCAAGCTTTGCACAAGCGGCTGTTTAGGCTACGGCGATTGTATCAAGGTCTGCTCTCAGGGGGCAATATCTATCGTTGACGGCATTGCCGTTATCGACAAAGCAAAGTGCATGGGCTGTGGGCTTTGCGCAAAAGCCTGTCCAAATGGTCTTATCGCAGTGAGAAGGATCTCTCAGGCTGTGGATATCTGCTGCTCATCAAGAGATGTGGGCAGAGTGACAAGGTCTGTTTGTCCTAACGGCTGTATAGGCTGTAAGCTGTGCGAGAAAAACTGTCCGTCAGGTGCCGTTACAGTGCAGAACAACCACGCTGTTATCGACTATGACAAGTGTACAAACTGCGGAAAGTGTGCAGAGGTGTGCCGTGTTCACGCTATCAGGTCTATCATGGGCGAAAAAGTGGAAGTGCAGTAAAATATTTTGCTTTAAAGGCTCTCTTGACGTTTATACGTCAGGGGAGCTTTTTTTGTGCCAAAAATACACAGCCAAATTTGTGCAGTGTTCACGAAAAGTTTAGCATTTGTTGACATATACTTATAAATGATTTATAATACTATTTGTACGAATAATTGTCAGCGGCAAGAAAAATATAGCCGAACTTTAAGGAGAACACAGCAGAATGAACATTAAAGGCAACAGAATTATCAGTGAAAAAAACGTTTTCAGACGGATAGCGGCACTTTTGACAACGCTCTTGCTCGTTATCACAGCGATTCCCGAGGGCTTCTCTACGGCTATAACATCGGTGGCAGAAGCGGCAGATACGGCTGTGACAGGTGCGTATTTTGATACAGACGGCATGGAAATCGTCACTTATAACGTGGTTAATGACTTCGGTGCAGACAACACAGGAAACGCTATGACCGAAAAGCAGATACAGCAGGCACTTGACGCTGCACAGGAAAATTCAGGACAGGGCATTTTCACAAAGGTCGTGATACCAAAGGGAACGTATCTTATTTCTTCTGCACTTGTGGTATACAGCGGTACTTGGATATACTGTGAAGAGGGCGTTGAGATAAAAAGGTGCATTTCCTATGGACCTATGCTCAGGTGCGATAATAATGGTGTCGGCGGCTATGACGGCGTTAAAAATGTTATCGTTGAGGGCGGGCTTTGGAACGGAAACACAGACCAGTGGCCAAATACCGCAGATTTTTCAAATATCAGATTTGCACATTGCAGAAATATTCTTCTGAAAGATATGCACGTCAAAAATAACGAGAATGGTCATCATATGGAGATAGGCGGTGCGGCTGACGTCACCATAGAGGGCTGTACTTTTACAGGATATACAGGCTACAGGAAAAAAGAAGCCATTCAGCTTGATTGCATGAACAACAGCAGAGTTTTTGCAGGCTATGCGCCTTTTGATGATACATCATGCGAAAATGTGGTCATAAAGAATAATCTTTTCTCAGGCGTTTGCAGAGGTCTTGGTTCTCATTCCGCCACTCTGGGTATCTATTATACAGATATCCTTATTGAGGGCAACGTTTTTGAGAACCTCGACGATGTGGCAATGATAATGTACAATTATAAGAATTGTACCATAACGAATAACACTATCACAAACTGCGCAAGCGGTATAGAGTTCAAGGCAATGTCCAGCCTGCCTAACAACAATTTCAATCCCCCTGTGGTAAAGTCTATGGAGGAAGCAGTTGACGGCTTTGAGGACGACGCAAACTCTGTTATTTCATCTAACACTATCTCTGTAAGCGGTGATGACAAATATGGCATTACAAGCGGCATACGCCTGACAGGGTATGAGGTCAAGGACAATGGTGTTATCCCTGACTATAATTTCAGAGTGGCAGGAGTAAAGATCCTTGAAAATCGAATCGAGAGCAACGGAACCACTATCGCACTTAATGACGCTGAGAATTGCAGTATCGAATCAAATATTCTCGTTACAAAGCAGGACGGTGTTAATTACAAGGATAAAAATGGTCTTACTCTCAACGAGTGCGACAATATAAAGATAACAGATAACTATATTTCAGGCTCAGCCAGAAACGGTGCTTCCGTTACTGACAGCTCAGGGAATACCCTTGAGAACAATACCATAGAGAACGTTGGAATGAACGGAATAAATATCTACAACGGCTCTGAGAACAATATTGCAAGCTCAAACAGCGTAAATTCAGCGAAAAAGCATGGTATAGCAGTGGCTGCAAATTCTTCCGCTGTGATAAAGTCCAACAGCATTTCAAAGGCGGGGGACACGGGCATTCTTATTTATAACGGATCAAAGGGCGAGTGCTCAGGCAACAAAGTTAAAAATGCCGTGGGGCATGGTATCGTGTTCAGCAAGAACGCTTCTGGCAAGGCGGCTTCAAACACTGTTTCTGGCGCAGGCAAGCATGGCGTGCTTGTTACAGATCACTGCGGCAGTGTGGCTCTAAGCTCAAATAAGATATCAAACAGCAAGCAGAACGGCATTTGCGTGTCAAATTACAGCAGTTCTGTGAGTGTAAATTCAAACAGCATAAGTGGCTCAGGAAAAAGCGGCATAAGCGTAAGCTCTCACAGCAAGGCTTCGCTGAAAGACAACGCTGTGAACGGCTCAAAGTCTGCGGCAGTGTCAAAGAGCGCTGATTCTTCTATCATCCTGCCGAAAGTATCAGGATTGTCTGTTAATTCTGTGAATAATACGGATATACAGATCAGCTTTTCTGGCAGATCAACTAACAAATGCGGTTATGAGATATACAGGAAAACAGGCGCAAAGGGAAAATATTCTGCCGTGGGGACGACTGCAAAAGGAAAGTTTGCAGATGGATTTTTCAAGGCGAACACAGATTATTATTACAAAGTACGCTGTTATGAAACTGTGTCAGGCAAGAGGGTATACGGTGGATATTCCGCCGAGATAAAGGTAAGATCAGCAACGAAAAGATCTGTCGGGAAGGCGTCTGTCAAGGTGTCAGATCAGGTGTGGACAGGTAAGGCGCTGAAGCCTGCTGTCACTGTAAAGGACGGAAATGTCACCCTCAAAAAGGACATGGACTATACTGTAAGTTACTCCGCAAACAAGGGCATAGGCACTGCTAAGGTGACTGTCACAGGGAAGGGAAGCTACACAGGTAAGATAACAAAGACTTTCAAGATAAACCCACAGGGACAGAGCATTTCTGCCAAGGGCGACAAGAGCGGAAAGAAGATAGCGGTAACTCTTGCAAAGCACAGCTCAAATTCAGGCTATCAAGTGTCATATGCCGACAACAGCGGCTTTAAGAACAGCAAGTCCTTGTGGCTCAGCGGAAACTCAAAGAACAAAGGCACAATAAAAGGTCTTAAAAGCAAAAAGACATATTACGTCAAGGCAAGAGATTATAAGACAATTGGCAAGACCAAAGTGTACGGCAAGTGGTCGGCTGTGAAGAAGGTAAGTATTTAGGGCAAAAAATTTTCCAAGCCGATTGACAAGGCTCTTATAATGTGGTATAATTCAAGATATGACAAGGAAGGTGAATATAATGACCAATGTTGTAAAGGGCGATCAGGTAAAGGATTCATACGGCAAGATCTATGATGTTATCGAAGTTCATGAGCATAATGTTATGGTGCTTGAGCCGGGTAAACCATACTGGGAGCGTATCTGCATGGGACGTTTTGATTTCGACTCATATTTCAGAAGAGCAGATGAGCCTATGACAGATGATATGCCTCGTCCAATGGGCATCGATGAAGAAGATTTCGATGAGGACGAAGAGGAAGAAGAATAAGATTTATTGCGGTTGGCTTTTGTCAGCCGCATTTTTATTGCACAAAAACGCCACGGAGATATTCTCTCCGTGGCGTTTTTCTTTGGGCGGAATAGCCCCTTTTATGCTGTTTCTTCTGCGAAGTTTCCTGTGTAGAGCTGATAATACTTGCCCTTTTTGGCAATAAGCTCGTCATGTGTGCCACGCTCGATTATCCTGCCCTGCTCAAGTACCATTATGCAGTCTGAGTTTCTGACAGTTGAAAGTCTGTGGGCGATAACGAATGTTGTTCTGCCCTGCATGAGAGCGTCCATGCCTGCCTGAACAAGACTCTCTGTTCTTGTGTCGATAGAGGAGGTAGCCTCGTCAAGGATAAGAACAGGAGGATCGCCGACTGCCGCTCTTGCAATGGCTATGAGCTGACGCTGACCCTGTGAAAGGTTAGAGCCGTCACCTGTGAGAACAGTGTTGTAGCCGTCAGGAAGTCTTTCTATAAAGCCGTTTGCGTTTGCAAGCCTTGCGGCTGCCATACATTCCTCGTCGGTGGCGTCAAGGTTGCCGTAGCGGATATTTTCCATTACTGTGCCTGTGAAAAGGTGTGTGTCCTGCAAAACTATGCCGAGAGTTTTTCTCAGAGCAGGCTTCTTTATCTTTGTAATGTTTATTCCGTCATAGCGTATCTTGCCGTCCTGAATGTCATAAAAGCGGTTGATAAGATTTGTGATAGTTGTCTTTCCTGCGCCTGTTGAGCCAACAAAAGCTATCTTCTGACCAGGCTTTGCAAAAAGCTTTACGTCATGAAGAACGATCTTGCTGTCGTCATATCCGAAGTCAACACCGTCAAATACGACCTCGCCCTCCATTTTCTTGTAGTCAACAGTGCCGTCAGCCTGATGACGATGCTTCCAAGCCCATATGCCTGTACGCTCTTTGCATTCTTCAAGCTCACCATTCTGGTTGTATTTTGCATTAACGAACTCAACATAGCCCTCGTCTGTTTCAGGCTTCTGGTCGAGGAGGTCAAACACTCTGCCTGCGCCTGCGGTAGCCTGAACAACGAATGCCATTTGCTGGCTTATCTGTGTGATAGGCTGTGTGAAGTTCTTGTTAAGGGATACAAATGTTACGATAGTGCCGAGGGTAAGACCTGCATAGCCGTTTATGGCAAGGATAGCTCCCACAATGGCACAAAGCACATAGCTGAGGTTTCCGATATTTGCGTTTATCGGCATCATGATATTAGCGTACTTGTTAGCTTCGTTTGCACTGACTCTCAGCTTGTCATTTATCTTTACAAAGTCTTCTATTGCCTTATCCTCGTGACAGAACACCTTTACTACTTTCTGTCCGTCAAGCATTTCTTCGATAAAGCCGTCAACTGCGCCAAGGTCACGCTGCTGAGCCGCAAAGTGCGCTCCTGACTTTGAAGCGAGATCGTTGGTCACCTTTACCATTACAAATGCCATTGCGATAGAGAGTATGGTAAGAGGAATGTTGAGGATTATCATGGAAACGAGGGTGGATATAAGTGTTGCAAGAGAGTTTATAAGCTGAGGTATGCTCTGGCTGATAAACTGTCTGAGAGTATCAACGTCATTTGTGTATACTGACATGATGTCGCCATGCGGGTGTGTGTCAAAATACTTGATAGGAAGTGTTTCCATGTTGAGAAACAGATCATCTCTTATGTTTCTCAGCGTACCCTGACCGATGTTTACCATTATCCTGTTGTATGCGTATGAAGCCGCAATGCCCACAACGTATACTACTGCAAGACCGCCGAGAGCCTTTGCAAGAGGTGAAAAATCATGGCTGGAGGTCTTTAGCATCGGTGTGATGTAGTCATCAACAAGTGACTGCATGAACATCATTCCCGCAAGTGTGGTGACAGCCTGAATAAGTATGCACGCCACAACTATTATAAATGAGAATTTATAGTTTTTGAGCATATATTTCATTACTCTGCCGAGGACTTTCATCTGGTCGCCTGACATTTTAGGCTTGCCGCCCATTTCTTTATTCATTGGCTTAGGCATTTAAGCTTCCTCCTTTCCTGCTGACTGAACGTCGAAATCTCCGCCGCCCTTTACCTGAGATTCATATATCTCACGGTATATCTCGTTTGTTTCAACAAGCTTTTCGTGTGTGTCAAAGCCGTTTACTCTGCCACCGTCAAGAACTATTATCCTGTCGGCGTCCTGGACGCTTGAGATCCTCTGTGCGATAATGAACTTTGTTGTGCCTGGGATAGACTTTGCGAATGCCGCTCTTATCTTTGCGTCTGTTGCAGTGTCTACTGCGCTTGTGGAGTCGTCAAGGATAAGAACCTTTGGCTTTTTCAGAAGCGCTCTTGCAATACAAAGTCGCTGCTTCTGTCCGCCTGATACGTTTGTGCCGCCCTGTTCGATATAAGTTTCATACTTTTCAGGAAAGCGTTCAATGAACTCGTCAGCGCAGGCAGCCTCACAGGCTTCGATACACTCGGCGTCTGTGGCGTTTTCGCTGCCCCAGCGTAGGTTGTCAAGGATAGTGCCTGAGAAAAGCACGTTTTTCTGCAATACTACAGAAACCTGATTTCTCAGATATTCCATATCGTAATCTCTTACGTCCTTGCCGCCAACGCACACAGAACCGTCGTCAACGTCATAAAGACGGCTGATAAGATTTACAAGGCTTGTTTTTCCGCAGCCTGTTGAGCCTATGATGCCGATAGTTTCGCCGGACTTGATGTGCAGGTCGATATTGTTAAGCACCATTTTTCCGCTTCCATGCTTGTATGAGAAGCTTACATTGTTGAAGTCAACAGAGCCGTCTTTCATATCCTTTGCTGGGTTCTCACCGTTGTGAAGATCAGGTGTTTCCTTGAGTATCTCTGAGATACGTCTGATACTTGCTGTACTCATTGATATCATAACGAATATCGTAGAGAGCATCATAAGTGACATCATGGCGGAGATAACATATGTAAAAACAGATGAAAGCTCGCCTGTTTTCATAGTGCCTGCAACAACATTCTTTGCGCCAAGCCAGCTTATGAGCATTATGCAGGAGTAGATAACGAACATCATAACAGGGCTGTTCAGTGCGATAAGGCTCTCAGCCTTTACGAACATCTTATAGAGATTGCCTGAGGCTTTCTTGAATTTCTTCTGCTCGAAGTCCTCTCTTACATATGCCTTTACAACTCTGATAGCCGATACGTTTTCCTGTATGCTTGCGTTAAGGTCGTCATACTTTTTGAAAGCCTCTGTGAAAACTTTCATCGTCTTTTTAACGATGATTCCAAGAACTATGCCAAGAAGAACGATAGCTGCAAGGAATATGGTGCTCATTGAGCCGCTTACTGCAAAGCACATTGCCATTGAGCAGATGAGCATCAGCGGCGCTCTCACTGCGATACGGATTATCATTTGGTATGCGTTCTGAACGTTTGTAACGTCAGTTGTCATTCTTGTTACAAGACCTGCGGTGCTGAATTTGTCGATGTTTGAGAACGAATAGGTCTGCACCTTGCGGTAGATAGCTTCACGAAGATTGCAGGCAAAGCCTGATGAAGCCGAAGCCGCATATTTTCCTGCAAGAAAGCCCGAAAGCAGGCTGACCATTGCCGCCACTACCATTACGCCACCGAAAATATAAACGTTTGTCATGTTGCCTTTTTCAATGCCGTCGTCGATTATCTTCGCCATTATAAAAGGCAGAAGCATTTCCATAAAGACCTCAAGTGCGGTAAAGACAGGGGTCAGAATGGAGTCCTTCTTGTACTGTTTGATCTGTGCTAGTATTTCTTTCAAGCCAGATCCCTCCTCTCGCTTATTTTTATATTGTATTGTCTATCATTTTTTTCTGGAGCCGTTCCATTTCGTCAAGCTCCTGATCTGTAAAATTACGGAAAGCCATTGTTTCTATCTTTTTAAGACAGTCGCAAATGTCCTGCTGGAGGGTATAGGCTTTCTCGGTTGCTATTATCTTCTTGTGACGCTCGTCATCATCACTGCCCTCATAGGAGAGATATCCTCCTGCACGGAGCTTTTTTATAAGCCCTGATACCGTCGCACGGGAAATATTCAGATCGTGGTGTATCGCCGTTGAGAAAACAGGCTCGCCATTATGTTCCATTATGTACATAAGCACATGGCTCTGAGCGGCGGTTATACCCTTGCCTGCGAGCATGGTGTTTATCTCGCATTCTATTTTCAGATGAATGTATTTGGAATACCGCAGAATGTTCTTTTTTCTGTTATCCGCCAAATTGTTCGCCTCCTTACATTTTTGCGCCTAACATTTTGCTTTAATTAATAATATCACACTTTTACTTGAAAGTGAAATACAAATATGTTATAATTAATAAAAGAATTTTATAGATTGCTATCAAATTTAATTTTTATTAAGAATTGTTTACCAAACGAAACAATTTGCGGAAATAAACAAACATAAAGGGGCGGTTTTTGTGAATACTGTACAATTGGAGTGCTTTTTGGCTGTGGCGCAGTATCTTAACTTTTCCAAGGCGGCGGAATCTGTGAGCATCACTCAGCCTGCGGTGAGCCACCAGATAGGTTCTTTGGAGGACGAGCTAGGGGTGAAGCTTTTCGTGCGAACGAGCAAGAGCGTTTCGCTCACAAGAGAGGGTATAATGTTTATTTCAGACGCAGAGCAGATACTTAAAATAGCAGGCTCAGCAAAATTCAGGCTGTCAGAAAAGCTTGAGGACGAACCTGTAAGGATAAGCATAGGCTGTCACAATCAGGCGGAGCTGAACGTTTTGACTCCTGCCCTAAGAGAAATGTCCAGGCTTTATGATGATCTTTTGCCGTATATAGATCTTACTCCGTTCAAGTCTATAGACAATCAGCTCAAAGATCAGAAAATACAGCTTTTGCTGTCTTTTAAAAGTCCTCATAAACAGCCTTTTGACTATGTGGAGCTTTGCCGCTGTCAGTTTATGTGCCTTTGCCAGAAAGATCACCCTCTTGCAAAGGCGGATAGCCTTGATGTGGACGATATCTCAGGCAGACCTATTTTTATAGAGCGCCACACCTGTCCTGACGAGATATTTGCCTTGCAGCACAGGATACTTGCGAACGGCAAGGTGGATAAGATAATATTCTGTGGAGATTATGAAAGCGCAGTTGCAATGGCGGAAGCGGGGCTGGGGTTTATGATTTTCCCCGCCATAGGGGACGCTTACAAAGGTCCGCTAAAAGCGATACCAATAAAAGGTGTGAAAGATATATCTTTCGGTGTTTATTATCTCAGGTCGCAGCTTGAACAGCAGGCAAAGGATATGCTTAGGATACTCAAAAATCAGTTTGCAAAATAAAAGCACTGTATCGGTGGGTGATACAGTGCTGTGAATGTTGCAAAGAAAATAATTAGTGGGCGACCTCAGGTCGCCCATACATAAAATCGCATATCAATAAGTGGTAGGGGCGAACAGCGTTCGCCCGCAGTATTACATATCAAACAATGGGTACATAATTTCATTTTTATGACACATTCTGTAAATATTCTTCAAGGCAGAGGTCATTTTCATACATTTCCTTTGCCGCCTTTTCGCCAACATATCTGTAGTGCCATTCTTCTGGAATAATGCCGGTAATATCCTGCTTTTCGGCTGTGTAACGCTCTATAAAGCCATATTTGTAGCTGTTTTTGGCGAGCCAATCCCATACTTCCTGATTTGTAACTCTACTGTCACCGCTTGCGATATCGACACACAGACCAAGCTCGTGTTCGCTTGTGCCGGGCATCGCCACCCATTCTTCCGCATAGGCTTTCGCCTTTTTGTCGCTGTAGCCTATTTTCTGATAGTGTTCATATTTGCTCTTAAGTATGTCCTGCTGATCCTCTGCGGTGCGGAACGATGATGTGATAGTTGGATATATCCCCTGCGAGCGTGCGTCATCAAACATTTTCTGAAGCTGTGGGTAAATGCGGCAGTCCACTGCCTGACCATTGTCAAGGGCGGTGAGTATCACTGAGCAATTCTCGCATATAGGCGTGTCATTGTTCACCAATGTGAGCTGCCAGTCCTGCCGGGCATTATACTCCGCAAGCTGAGATGAGGTCACGCTGTCGTCATAGGTGTATTCCACTGCGGCAGGGGTGAACTGCTTCTTGGACTTCATATCAGGAATGTAATATCTGTATATAAGTAATGCCACAACCAAAATAATAATTGTGGTGGCAATTACGATATGCTTTTTGTTTTTATTTGTCATAATGACCGCTCCTTTGCTTTTGCTGTATCAATGATACCATATTAAAGAAGCTTTCGCACGAGTATTATCTTAACTGTTTCATAAGATTTTCTTAATGTGTCGGACTAGCGTTAAGCTATTGTCGGTGATAACAAATTTTGCATGACGATTTGTGCATATCGACGATTTTATAGAAAAGGTCTTGACTTGGAGCTAACTCCAGGTGGTAAAATGTAATCAATAAATAAAACTCCAGGAGGTAATTACCATGGCAGTAAAACAGACAGCAGGCAGAAATAGTCTTGGCGACCTTGCACCTAAATTCGCAGAGCTTAATGATGACGTTCTTTTCGGCGAGGTATGGTCAAGAGAGGACAAGCTCTCACTGAGAGACCGTTGTATCGTTACGGTAACAGCTCTTATGGCAAAGGGCATTACAGACAATTCTATCAAATATCATATAGAGAACGCTAAAAATCACGGAGTAACAAAGACAGAAATGGTGGAGATCATCACTCACGCCGCATTTTATGTTGGCTGGCCTAACGCTTGGGCTGTCTTTCCAATGGTAAGGGAAGCGTATGCTGAGGAAAAGGACGGCTGTTCAGACTCGCTTTTTGGTCTTGGCGAGCCAAATGTGAACTTTGCTCAGTATTTTATAGGTAACAGCTATCTTAAACCGCTGAATGTCAAGGGCGTAGGCGTTTTTAACGTTACCTTTGAGCCAAAGTGCAGAAATAACTGGCATATCCACCACAAGGGCGGACAGATAATTCTTTGTACAGATGGCGAGGGCTGGTATCAGGAATGGGGTCAGCCTGCAAGAAAGCTACACCCTGGTGATGTTGTTTACATTGCTCCGGAGATAAAGCATTGGCACGGTGCAACAAAGGACGAGTGGTTCACGCACGTTGCTCTTGAGATACCTGCCGAGGGTGCATCGAACGAGTGGTGCGAGCCTGTTTCAGACGAGCAGTATAATGCACTTTAATAGAGAGGTAAAGCTATGACTATTTCTGAAGTTAGTGAGAAATACGGGCTTACACCCGATACACTGAGATACTATGAGCGTATAGGACTTATTCCGCCTGTGCCAAGAACGAAAAGCGGTCTTAGGGACTATGATGAAAGCTCATGCAATTGGATAGAGTTCATAAAGTGCATGAGAGGCGCAGGTCTGCAAATAGAAGCCCTTATCGAGTATGTTGCTTTGTATCAGCAGGGCGACAGCACTATCGAGGCAAGAAAAAATCTGCTTATCGAGCAGAGAAAAGATCTCCTTGAAAAGCAGACTGAGATAGCTGCGACTATCGA
Organism: Hominimerdicola aceti; assembly: GCF_025567495.1. Lineage (NCBI taxonomy): Bacteria > Bacillati > Bacillota > Clostridia > Eubacteriales > Oscillospiraceae > Hominimerdicola > Hominimerdicola aceti. Next base: position 189,436 of record NZ_JAOQJZ010000003.1, read on the forward strand.
CAGACTCAACTATAAGATAGACAATTACGAAAAGATATGCGCTAAGGTCATAAAGTGACGGATAAGGTCTTGTTACAAAGGACGGCAGTAAAATGCCGTCCTTTTTTTGCAAAACTTGCTCTTTTCTGCTTTGATTTTTAACAATTTTATGCTATAATAAAACATAAATAATATGATTCTCTAGGAATCGTGGAAACATTCACTTAACATTATAATAGAATAAAAACGAAGGATATGGAAAATGCTGATGTGGAAAATAATAGCAGTGACAAAGAAACAGAGAAACAGGAGGAATGTATATGACTTATAAAAAGAATGTTTCAAAAATGGTGATTGCCATCGTTTGTGTCATTTTGTTTGCTATGACTGCGTTTTATTGTGTGCCGAGATTCTCTTTGCTTTCGTCGAATGCAGTGTCAGCAACGGTTGTGGATGCGGACAAGCATGGGACTGGCGGTTATGCAGTATTAAAGGTAGATGGAGCCAGAGAGGATGGAGGAACGATATTTTTCCATTATTATTATCCAGGAAACAAGTCTCATCTAAAACCAGATGAAAGTGTGTTGGTAAGTGGTAACATCATGTTTATGGATGAATCGACAAAACAGGGTGTGAACGCAGACTTGGTTATCGGAACAAGGATGCCAGTACTTATATGTTTGATTTTATCCTTGCTGGGGGTGGTTGGTGCAATTTGCCTGTTACCATCTGCAATTCGCAATTTCCATAATAAACCGTGGAGTAGTGATGAGGAGATAGCCACTAGGAACAAATTGGTGAATGCACTTTATACGGCTGAGATCTTAGCACTTGTAGTTGCTTTGATTTTCTTTGTGGCTGGTATGACGCAAGTGGTTGGATATGCCTGTGAGAAAAATCATACAACAGGAAATGTAACATATCAAAATTCTCGACAGAGCTCCCAGCATGTCAAGGTACATAGCGGAAACGGTGTCAGAAATTACAAATCACATTATGGGAAAGGCATTCGGTCAACCTATACGGTGTTGCAGATCAAGGCGAATTCGCCGGTAAATGGCACCGATGTGTTCTGGTACGAGGGAAATTGCATTATTCTGGGTAGCAAGAACGTTTATATAGGTTATAATGATAATTCTATGTCAGTCTTATCACAGTTTGAATTAGTAATGACGATCATAAGCGGTATGTTTTTATTAGTTCATGCAGTTTCTGCAATGTTGATCAGCAAGAAAAATCCATATGGAGGAAAAATCTTCTGGTTCTTTAAATTTTGATAAGCTCTTTCAGGAGTTGTTTTATATAATTTCACTTAAAATATTTGAGAGAAATGTATAAAGCTATATTGACAATAGCATTTCTCGTTATGACCTATGAAATATCCATAGTATTTATTGCGATCGTTAAGGCTCCAACTTATTTTTGATAAAATGCCTCTTTTCAAATTACTATTAAGTGTGCTATAATCGATCTTAGTGCAATACGCTCCTTCTTTCATTTTTTATTTGCCTTTTGTTGCTTAAATGCGCTATTTTTTCAACATTTTATTGTTGATTTTGGGGAAAGTTAAGCCCCGCCTGCGTTGACAAACAGCGGTTTTAATGGTATAATGGAATAGCTTACAGATTTGTGGGGATAATTTTGACAGAATGAAAAAAGGACGGTGCGCTATGGTAGTGAAAAATGTGGAGTTGCCTGAATACAGCGTGCTTATGTCTGTTTATGCAGGAGAGAAGCCTGAACATCTCAGGACAAGTATCGAGAGTATGCTGTCACAGACCTATGTGACGAACGATTTTGTGCTTGTGTGCGATGGAAAGCTCACAAAGGAGCTTGACGAGGTAGTAGACTACTATGAGGAGAATTACGAGTGCTTTCACCCCATAAGGCTCAAGGAGAATGTTGGCACAGGAAGATGCGCTAACAGGGGTATAGACGCCTGCAAAAATGAGTATATAGTCAAAATGGACTCTGACGATATCGCTAAGCCTGACCGCTGTGAAAGGTCGCTTTATGCTATGGCGAAGCACCCTGAGATAGATATGCTTGGGGCTTATATAGACGAGTTCGACAGTCAGACGGGCGAAGTGATAGCCACAAAGAAAACACCACTGACCAATAAAGAGATACACAAATATGCAAGGCGGAGAAATCCGTTCAATAATCAGACCCTTGTTTATAAGAAATCCCGTGCTTTGAGCGTGGGAGGTTACAGCAATATAAAACGCTGTGAGGACTATGAGTTCGTGGTGAAAATGCTTGCGGACGGCGCAAGGGGAATAAATCTTGACAAAACGCTTGTGATGTACAGAGTTACGGCGAACAATTATGAGAGAAGAAGAAACTGGGCGAACACAAAGTCCTTTGTGAATGTCAGGTGGAAGATATTCCGTATGGGATATTCAAACCTGTGGGACTTTATTGTTCCATGCACTTTTCAGTTTTTCATTTTCATAATGCCGAAATCGCTGACAGGCAAGATATATAAGAGGTTTCTTAGGGGATAATGGAGAGCCGCAAACGTATAATAAGACAGCACATAAAATCAGCACTGCAAAAAACGCTTTTGCCGCTGTGCTACAAGCTGTCAAAGAAAAAGGATATAGACAAAAAGCTCGTTATCCTTGCAGACCTTAACAGCGTTTCTACTCCTGAGAGCATGGAACTTATAAAAGCGGAGCTTCAAAGCCGTGGCTATAAGGTCAGGGAGATGTACTGTGACCTTTCAAGCTGTGGAATGGTCTCGGGGCTTAAATATATGATGAGCTTTATGAAAGCTTACGCAAATGCAAGGGCTGTGTTCATATGCAACTATTTTGTGCCTGTGACTTCTTGCAAAAAGCGTGAGGAAACCACAGTGGTTCAGCTTTGGCATTCCTGCGGAGCATTGAAAAAGTTCGGCTATGACAGCGAGGAGGATATATCTTCCCATTTCAAAGGCTCTGTTACAAGAAATTTTGACCTTATCACTGTGAGCAGTAAAGAGTGCGTAAAGGCTTTTGTGTCTGCGTTCAGGCTGAAAGAAGATATCGTAAAGCCCCTTGGCGTCAGTCGTACGGACGTGTTCTTTGATGAAAGCTACAACGAGCAGTGCAGACGTGAGTTCTTTGAGAGATATCCCGACTATAAGGGCAAGAAGATAGTGCTTTATGCGCCGACGTTCAGGGGGAATGCTTTGGATTGTCATTGCGTGGGCGAGGAGTATGCCGCAGAGCTTGAAAAAAAGCTTGGGGAGGCTTGGAAAGTCATTATAAAAATGCACCCCAGACTTCACAGCGGGCTGACTAACTGCGATATTGCTACAAACAGGCTCATGCCTGTGGCAGACGTGCTTGTGACGGACTATTCGTCGCTTGTGTTCGAGTATGCACTGTATAAAAAGCCGTGGGTGATATTTGCCCCTGATATTGAGAGCTACAGCAAGGGCAGGAGCTTTTATCTTGATTATAAAGCAGATATGCCTGCACCTTTGGTGACGGAGGGAGAGAAGCTTGCACAGGCTGTGCTTGACAGTGAAAAGAGCTTTGACCATGAGGGCGTGGAGCGTTTCACGGAAAAATATATGTCTGCCTGCGACGGCAGGTCAACGGAAAGAATAATCGACAGCGCTTTGGAAAAAGAGCGTTTTTGACGGAGATGATAAAAATAGAAGGAAAAAAGTTTGATTGGTTCGGGCTTACCCAGATATTGAAGGAGCATAAGGGAAAGCTCAGACAGATAAGAATGTTGTCGGTGAACGAGCTGAAAAAGAAGTATAAGGGCGCAGCGCTTGGCCCATTGTGGGCGCTTATAAAGCCGACCTTTACGCTTTTTATACTGTGGTTTGCCTTTGAGATAGGTCTAAAAAGAAACGGTGGAGTGCATTTCATTAACGGAAAGTATACTCAGTTCGTTTTCATGCTCACTGGCTATGTGCCGTGGTTTTATATTTCAGAATGTATCGTTGGAGGATCGAGGTCAATAAGAAGCAACAAGCAGTTTGTAACAAAGCTGTCCTTCCCTGTTTCAAATATCATGACCTTTACCTCACTTTCGGGACTTTATATCCACATTTTGCTGTGTGCTATAATGTATGTGGTGTTGCTGTGTCTGGGCTTTGGACCGAGTATTTACAATCTTCAGTTTATCTATTATGCGCTGATGATGTATTTTTTCTTCCTTGTGCTTTCGTGGATGACTGCTCCTCTCAGTGCGTTCAGCAAGGATTTTGAAAATCTTATAAACTCTGTTATAACAGGACTTTTTTGGCTTTCAGGTATATTCTGGAACACATATGATATCTCACCTTTGTGGCTGAGAAAACTCATGTATTTCAACCCTATAAACTATTTTGTAAACGGCTATAGAAAGAGCTTCCTTACAGACACGTTTATTTTTGATTCTAACTATACCACCGAAACGATAGTGTTCTATGCGGAGTTTATCTTTATGATATTCCTCGGAGCGCACACCTATAAGAAGTTCAGGAAGATACTTCCTGACGTTCTGTAACAAAGGCTGAAAGGAACTGACTTTTAAATGGAAAATCAAGCGACTGAGCCAATTATTGAATTTTTGGACGTAAAAAAAGAATACTTTTTATATAAAAACGAAAAGGCACGCTTTAAGGCTATTTTCACAAAAAACAGGGGAGTAAAGAAGCACCCTGCCCTTAAAGGTGTGAGCTTCAAGATATACCCAGGCGAGTCTGTGGGAATTATCGGAAAGAACGGTGCAGGAAAATCGACCATTCTGAAAATGATAACAGGCGTAAGCTTTCCAAACAGCGGCACTATCACTGTAAGAGGAAAGGTTGCCGCATTGCTTGAGCTTACAGCAGGCTTTTCACTGGATATGACGGGTATGGAAAATATCTATCTAAAGGGCTATCTACTCGGTCTTAATGACGATCAGATAAAGGAGATAGAGCAGGATATAATTGATTTTGCAGATCTTGGAGAGTATATCGACCAACCTGTAAGAACATATTCAAGCGGAATGAAAATGCGTCTTGGCTTTGCTATCAATATAAATATCAAGCCTGATATCCTCGTTGTTGACGAGGCACTGAGCGTTGGCGATGCAGACTTTCAGAAGAAGTGCCGTGACAAGATAAATGATGTTATCGCCACTGGTGTAACGGTACTGTTCGTTTCCCACTCACGCAAGGCTATCGAGGAAACTTGCACAAGGGCGATATTCCTAAAAGACGGCAAGGTGCAGGTGGACGGCACTGTTGAGGAAGCCTTTGACGCTTACGATAAGAAAAAATGATCATGAAAGCTTTTCGTTTTTTGACGGGAAGCTTTTTGTTTACACTTGTTATAGTTGATGTTTGATAAGTATATACAATTATCAATATTTAATTTTGTATAATAAATCATAGTCAAAAAGCTTTACAAAATCGCAAAAATGTGTTATAATAAGATATTATCGAAAGGAATTGATATTATGAACTGGGTTGAAATGGATATATATACCACAACAGAAGGCATCGAAGCCGTAACGGGAAGTCTGCTTGGAATGGGTATAAACGGCTTTGTTATCAAGGACGCAAAGGATTTTCAGGACTTTCTTGATGATAAGGACGGCAACTGGGATTATATAGATGATGACCTTATGGGTCTAAAAAACTGTGAAACTACGGTGACAGTTTATCTCCCTGAGAACGCTCAGGGTCTTGAAAATCTTGAAGCTATGAAGCTGGAGCTTAAAGCACTCAAAATGCGTGACGTGAACAATGAGTTCGGCAGACTTGAATATGAGCTTAAAAACGTCAAGGAAGAGGACTGGGCAAACAACTGGAAGCAGTATTTCAAGCCCCTTTGCGTTGGCGAAAAGCTTCTTATAAAGCCGTCATGGGAAAAGGTCGCTGAGGGTGAAAAGAGAAAGATACTGGAAATAGACCCTGCCTCATCTTTCGGCACAGGTCAGCATAACACAACCCAGCTTTGTCTGGAGCTTGTGGAGAAAAATCTCCATGAGGGCGACAGGATACTTGACCTTGGGTGCGGAAGCGGAATACTTTCTATCGGCGCATTGCTCCTTGGTGCTGAAAGTGCAACAGCGGTGGACGTTGACGAAAATTCTGTTAAGATAGCAAAGGAAAATGCAGAGAAAAACCATATAAGCGCAGAAAAGTATACAGCTTACTGCGGAAATATCATAGACGATAAGGCTCTGGTGGAGCAGATAGGCACAGGCTATGACCTGCTTTGTGCAAATATCGTGGCAGATGTTCTTATAGGCATGAGCGGGATTTTCGGCGGATTTATCAAAGACGGCGGAACGCTCATAGTTTCAGGTATAATCGACCAGAGAAAAGATGAGGTGCTTGACAGGCTTAAAGCAGAGGGCTTTGAGCTTATTGAGATAAGAGAAAAAGAAGACTGGGTGGCTGCGTCATTCAGGAAATAAGAGATGAAAGGACGGATCAAAATGCAGTTATTGTTTTTGGTTATCAAGAGAATCGAGTTAGTAGACGAAATCATGCGTTCGCTAGCACAGGCAGGCATAAGAGGAGGAACGGTCATTGACAGCGTGGGAATGGCGAAATCTATTTCTACAATGGATAATCTGCCTATGATCGGCGTTCTGAGATCTATTCTCAGCGGCGAGGACGCTGCACAAAAGGGCAAGACAATTTTCGTTGCCGTTGCAGACGATCAGGTAGATGTTGCAAGAAAGGCGATAACTGATGTTACAGGCGACCTTTCACAGCCTAACGCAGGCGTGCTTTTCGGTGTGCCGATCAGCTTTGCAGAGGGTGTAAATTAACACTTTATACAAGATAAAAAGCGTTGCACTTTTCACAGTGTAACGCTTTTTTGGTGGATCAGTTTATTTTCATTTATGAAACTCTTAGAGAATAAAACAGATAAGTCCCGAACAGCCCTCGTTTATCATGCGCTCGATAGTTTCCTTTATCTTCATGCGTGCGTCCTCTGGAAGCTTTGAAAGCTTTGTGTGCAGACCCTCGCTCACAAGCTCGTGGAGTGACTTGCCGAAAATGTTTGACTCCCATATCTTTTCAGGTGATTCCTCAAAGTCGTTGAGCATATAAAGCACAAGCTCCTCAGATTGCCTTTCTGAGCCGACGATAGGTGCGACCTCAGTGTTGATAGTGGTTTTCAGCAGGTGAATAGCTGGTGCGGCGGCTTTGAGCCTTACGCCGTATTTTCCACCCTGCTTTATTATCTCAGGCTCATCAAGGGTCAGCTCGTTCATTTCAGGCATAACTATTCCGTAGCCTGTTTTTTCCATTTCATCAAGGGCAGAGCTGAATTTCGAGAAACGCTCTTTTATCTTCACAAGCTCCAAAATTCTCGGCATAAGGTCGTTTTCGTCCTTTATCTCAAGCCCTGTGGCTTCGCCTATTATCCTGAAAAACAGCGCAGGGTCAAGCTCCACCTTTATGACAGCCGAGCCTTTTCCAAGGTCTATCTCAGCCACCGAACCAGATGATACCTGCTCACAGCAGCATATCTTTTCGGCACAGTCTGAAATGTCACGAAGATTTGTCACAGCCGAAGCCGCTTCCTTGATATGTCCGAAAACCGCTTCTTTCAGCCAGTGACCCTTGTCAAGAGAGTTTATCCATGAGGGCATTGAAATGTTTATCTCTTTCACAGGGAAAGAGTATAGCAGAAGCGTAAGTATCTCTTTTATCTCTTTTTCCGAAAGCTCTAAACAGTTTATAGGCATAACTGTAGTGCCGTATTTGTCGGAAAGCTGTTCGCAAAGGTCTTTTGTCTGCTGAGAGTAAGGCTCGGTGGTGTTCATAAGCACCACAAACGGCTTGCCTATCTGCTTCAGCTCGTCGATTATACGCTCCTCACATTCCTCGTATTCTTCACGGGGCAGGTCGGTGATACTGCCGTCTGTTGTCACCACAAGACCTATGGTAGAATGTTCTGTTATGACCTTTTGCGTTCCCACCTCAGCCGCCATGTTGAAAGGTACTTCCGTGTCAAACCACGGTGTGACCACCATTCTCGGGGCTTCATTCTCTATGTAGCCTATGGCGCTTGGGATTATGTAGCCCACACAGTCTATCATTCGCACGTTGAAGCTTGCTCCACCCTCCAGGGTGATGTTCACAGCTTCCTCAGGAATGAACTTAGGCTCGGTGGTCATGATAGTCTTGCCTGCGGAGGACTGGGGCAGCTCGTCAATGGCACGTTCCTTGCGGTAGTCGCTTTCAATGTTCGGTATAACGAACTGCTCCATGAATTGCTTTATAAAGGTGGATTTTCCAGTGCGGACAGGGCCTACCACGCCTATATAGATATCGCCCCCCGTCCGTGTGGCAATGTCGGTGTAAATATCGTTTTTCATGTGTCTGTCCTCCTAGTTCATTAATGGGATAAGCAACATTCCCTGTTTTGATATTTTATCGTCGGTAAGCTCGTTTTCTTCAAGTATGGCTGTTATGGAAGTTGAATACTTTTTCGCTATCTCCCAGATATCGTCGCTCTCATTGCAGTAGCATATTTTCAGAGCGTATTTGTCATTTTTCTCTTTCGGCTTATCTGTGAGTACCCTAAGCTCTGATATCATAGTCCCTGTCTGTTGAATAGTCATTTCGCCGTCTATCTTGATATCGGCTTTAAGCTCCGCTGTTGTTTCGTCTGCAAGATAGTATGTGCAGTTTTCTATGCACAGGTCAGGGGATATGGATATCTCACCATTGACATTCTCCGGAATGGGTATCTCATGCTCAAAAGGCGAATCGTTTTCAAGATAAAGGGGAGTGCCGTCCTCGTTTCTGCCGATAATACAGAACGTCACGCTTCCTGAAATGATAAAGGCTTTCTTTTCCTCGTCAAGCCTTGATGTCACATTGGAAAGGGTCGCCCAACTGTCGTGAACACAGCGTATCTCACCCTCCTGGCAGGAAAGCTTTGCAGTAACACTGTGGCTGTCAGATAACTTTATGCTTTCGCTGTCAAGCTTGCTTTCACACCTTTCAGCCTCGCACTCAAAGCAGGTGGAGTATGCGTCTGTGACGATCTCACAGGTGGAAAGCTTTTTGGCAACGCAGTTCACAAGAAGCACAAGCTCACATTCAAGTGTGCCAGAATCGTCAGACTTTGGTATGATATCACACCCCGCAGGGGTTATCCTCACGTCAGCGGTGAAAGTATCGTCAATGCCGTCTATGTCGATTATCTGTGAGAACGGCAGAGTAAACCGCATTGTTTCAGCGGTTTCTTCTCCATCGGTAGTTACGCAGGAGTAAAGCATCATTATCTCAGCGTCGCCCTTTGTCACAAGCTTGCCTGCTATCATTTTGTGTTCCTGTGGGATAATGCGGCAATCTGTCCGCAGGATAGTGCCAACAGGGGCTTTTGCCGCAGAAAGCTGCAATTCCTCTATTAGTGTGATACGCTTTGCAGCGGTAAGACGTTTTGCAGGGTATGTAACAGCAACTTTTTTAAGCTGAATGCCGCAGCCGAATGCGTCTGTGACTATAGGCACAGTTACTTCGCCCGTCACATTTGCGTGGATAGTCACAGCACCCCTGATATCAAGTCTGCGCTGATTTACCACACGGCAGTTGACATAATCGCATTTTGGCGTGAGCCATATCATAGGATCGCCGCAATCCCCTTGCAGGTCGAAAGACTTTGTGTAGTTCATTTTCTGCTCGATGCAGTTTATCCGCTTGTCGTTCTGGCTGATGTAAAGCACTCTTATGAGCACTGCCATGTCAAAGCTGAGCTTTCCGCCGTTTATGGAATGGCTCTGTACTGTTGGTGTGATAACGCATTTTAGTACCCTGAAAATATCAGGATAATAGTCGGGCAGCAGAAAATCCTTTTCCACAGCCTGCTCGCAGGAGGCGTCAAGGATAGTCCGTGTCATTGACAGCATCTCTCTGTTAAGCTTAAGATCCATAGTGTTCATCTTGTCTGTTTCCTCCTAAAAATAAACTGATCATACGATCGTAAAGGGCTTGTAATGCCCTGCTGAGAACATTATATTCACTTGGGACGGGTCATATTCTGAAAATCTCAGACAAATTTAATGTATTTTGTCGTCAGAGGCTTTTTCACACAGCGTAAAGGCTTTTCATAGACTAAGATATGTCATTGTATCTGACATAATACTGTCTGAAAGGAAACATAATAGTATGAATGGTCTACTTTGGGCTGCGGCAGGCACGGGCTTTACATTCTCTATGACGACATTAGGTGCGGCTGTGGTCTTTTTCATGAGAAAAGAGGGGCAGAGCGAAAAGGTGCAGAAAGCCTTTTTAGGCTTTGCCGCAGGCGTTATGATAGCCGCAAGCGTGTGGAGCTTGCTTATCCCTGCCATAAACGAGGCGGAAGCTCTCGGCAGGATAGGCTGGATACCTGCCGCAGGCGGCTTTGCGCTAGGCGTGCTGTTTCTTATGGGGCTTGACAAGGCAATGCCTTATTTTTTACCTGAGCCTGAAAGGGAAGAGGGCGTCCGCAGGGGGCTAAAGCGTTCGGGAATGCTTATTTTCGCTATCACACTGCACAATATCCCGGAGGGCATGGCAGTGGGTCTTGCCTTTGCACTGGCGGCACATAATGACAGCTCGGTACTGCTGGCTTCTGCTATCGCACTTGCCATAGGCATGGGAATACAGAACTTTCCGGAGGGTGCGGCTATCGCACTGCCACTGAGGCAATCGGGCATGAGCAGGGCGAAAGCATTCGGCCTTGGCACTCTTTCAGGAATTGTTGAGCCTGTTTTCGGACTTCTCACCGTTCTTGCCGCAGGTGCTATCCAACCACTTCTTCCGTGGCTTCTTGCCTTTGCCGCAGGAGCAATGCTCTATGTGGTGGTGGAGGAGCTTATCCCCGAAGCACATCTTGGGGAAGGTCACATGGGAACAGTTGGCGTAATGCTAGGCTTCTTGCTTATGATGATACTTGATGTGGCATTAGGATAAAAAGGCATATTTGTTAAAAACTGTGGTGGAATTTTTCACCGCAGTTTTTTTTGTTGTGATAACGCACAAGTATCATGTGTTGACTTTGTGAGTTATTGCTTTGGTCTTTTTGACGTTTTTCGGTTGACAAACGGGGCATGATTTGGTATAATTGAATATGTGTAAAATATGTTCTGCTAAAAAGATAAAAAGAACAAAAAGAGAGCAGCGATAACCCTAAGACAACGAAAGGACAGATGAGAATTGACAAAGATCACTCGCACCTTTATTGCCTTTGCAACGGCGTGTTTACTCGCCATTATGCTTATGACAGTAAGGTGCTTTGCTTATGATTATTCCACTATCACCGGCACAAAAGCCAGTGGAGCGGAAATAAGCGGATATTCGGGAGCGCTTGAAGTGAATGTTGTTGACTTCGGCGCAGACAAAAAGGGAAAGAAAGACTCCTCAAAGGCGATACAGAAAGCCCTTGACTATGCCATTGACAACGGCTCCAACTCTGTGCAGATAAAGGTCGTTGTGCCGAAAGGAAAATACAGGATAGACAAGCTTTTGGAGATATATTCAAACACTTGGCTGTATCTTGAGGACGGAGCGACTATCGTTAGAAATTTTGACAAGGGCTGTATGATAAAGAACGCTCAGGCAAATGGTGCGGGCGGATATGGCAGCGAGAGAAATATCGTTATCGAAGGAGGCTGTTGGGACGGCAACCCTTCGCCTACTTCAAGACCATTTTCTAATATGAGATTTGGTCACATGAAAAACCTTTGGATAAAGAACGTTGAGATAAAAAACAATTACAATGGTCATCATGTTGAGATAGGCGGTGTAAAGGGCATCACTATCGAGGATTGCGATTTTCATGGTTATACGGGAACATTTCAGAAAGAGGCTATACAGCTGGATACCATAAGTAACAGTGATGTTTTCCCGGCGTATGAGCCTTTTGATGATACCCCTTGCGACAATGCTGTAATAAAGAACAACAAATTCCATGACCTTATAAGAGGTCTTGGCTCACATTCAGCTTGTCTTGGTGTATATTATACTAATACACTTATATCAGGCAACTCATTTTATAATATGAGCGGAACAGCTATCGTACTTATTAATCATAAAAAATGTATAATCGAAAACAATACTATGAAAAACGTTGGCTGTGCCATAGATTTCAAGTACATGACCGATTATGAAAATGCAAATTTCCATGTGCCTAATTCAGGATATGCAGGCATAAAGGATCGTCTTGACGATAATGCCAACACCATAATAAGAAACAACGACATAACTGTAGTGGGTACATATTATTATCCCCAGCCGTATGCTATCCAGATATTCGGCAAGGAGCTTGAAAAGTCAAATTCACACCCAGATTACAATTACACTGTAAAGGGCGTGAAGATAGTAGACAACACTATAAAAACAGTTGGTTCGGCAGTAAGGCTCACGGACGTTTCGGGAATTTTCATAGGTTCTAACGATATAAGCTATGACTATGACAGATATAATTATTCCATGGATCTTATATGGCTCAGTGAATCGTCACAGGTGACTGTGACCAAAAATAAGCTTACAGGCACAAAGCAGAACAGCGTTTATATAAGCGGTGGTTCAGGCAATGAGGTAAGCTCAAATACCATTAAAAAGCCAGGCGTGTCGGGAGTTTATATTTCAGGCGGTTCTGATAAAAATACCATATCAGGCAATACTATAACCTCCGCAGGCTCCAACGGCATAAAGATAACCAAAGAAGCTAAGGCAGATGTGAGAAAAAACACGGTTAAGAAGTCTAAAAATCACGGACTTATATTCACTGGCGGAAGCGGTAAGGCTTCTGACAATATCCTTGAAGAAAACGGTCTTAGCGGTTTTATGGCTGATAACAGCGCTTCTGTGGAGTTTTTCAACAACACCTGCAATAAAAATAAAGGCTACGGAATAAAAGCTAATAAGAAATCTCAGGTTAAAATAAGCGGAAACAGCTTTGCTGACAACAGCAAGGGCGATGTTTACGTCACAGGCGGTGCGGCAGTGCTTCTGAACGCACCTGATAACGTAAAGTCGCAGGATATCTGCTCTGATAAGCTAACTTTAACATGGGACGAGGTGTCGCAGGCTGACGGCTATTATGTTTACAGAAAGACCGACGCTGAGGACGCAGAGTTTGAGCAGATAGCAACTGTAACCGACGGCACTTCATTTACAGACTATGGACTTGTTCCAAAAACAAGATATGTTTATAAAGTGAAAGCTTTTCTTGACACTGTTGACAGTGTCCAAGAGGGAAGCGACAGTGCGGATATGAGCATAAAAACAAAGCTCACTGTTGTGGGCTGTACCACAAATATGCGTGGCTCTATGTCATACACTGGCAAGGAGAGAACACAGATATTTGACGTTTTTGTAGGCGGAGAAACGCTTATTCCTGACGTTGATTACAGAACAGTTTACTCTGACAACGTGAACATTGGAACTGCAAAGGTGACGGTTATAGGCATTGGTCAGTATTGCGACTCGGCTGATTTTCAGTTTGACATAACACTAAAGTCTGACAATGTGATGGTCATAAAGCCGCAGGAGCTTAACAGCAAGTCTATCGTTACGGGCAAGCCTACAATGAAAGCACAGGGCTATGAGGTAGCAGAAGCTGTCAAGGATAAGCTTGACCACACATCACACAGCGAGCCTGCCATAGTGGTGAACTACAATTCACCTTCACAGGTCATTGCAAAGGCGAGAGCAGATATGTTGGATCTTAGAGTGCGCTCATATCGTGAGCTTACAGGGGAAACTATTTACGGCGCTTGGCTGTAAAATATAAAAATTGGCATAATAAAACACGGCTGATACTTTTTTCAGCCGTGTTTTTTTGTATGTCTTTATTCTTTCCTTACTGTGGTGTCTGCTGAACGTCCTGCATTTGCGGAGCAAAATTTGCAAGGGAATAGAGCCTGTTCATGAAATCACCGTCAACAAAGAGGTTTTTCACAAGCACCTTTGTGTCAGGATTTTTGTTCTTAGGGTTGATCGTCTGCTGATAAACTGTTAGATAATTCTCATTGCCTGACTTGCTCACATAGCAATCTATCACCATATATGTAGGCAGGAATTGAGTAACAGCCGTCTGATAATCAAAAAGCGTGTAAGGGCTTTGCTCCATTGAAACCTTAAATGACTTTATGTCCTCAGGCACCATGAATTTGTATGCATCCTTGAGGTTTTTGTATTCTGCCCAATCGTCCTCAGACTCGATAAAAGGCTCTTTTGACTTGATTCTCACACCGCCCACAAGGAAAGCCAGCAGAAGGATAAATTCACTGCCCCATACTATCCACAGGATCGTGCCGTTCACAAGCGAGCCGTTATCTCTTGATGAATGTGATGACTTGTAAGACCAGCGACCCTCCTTGTTGATAGACTTTATATCATTCCAAAGGTCGGAAGGGTGTGCGATTATGTCAAAAAGTCCTGTTTTATCATAATCTCTGTAATCATAAGTGTAGTCGTATGCGTTCATGGTGTATGACTTTTCAAGGCTTTTCTGTGCGGATTTTTTATCCTTGCCAAGGAGTTTGTCAAGCTCGAAAAACTGCCATACAGACTTTTTCTGCATCGTGGCAATGTCCTCGTCTGAGAAATCGCCTGTTGAATCGTTGCTGAAAAGATCATATGCCTTGGTCTGGTGATAAAAGTCATAATAATCACCGAAGCCGTCTGTGTTTTCATCGAAAAGCATATTCAGCTCGTCATAATAATCATAGGCTGTGTATTCTTCCATAAGCTCATAGCCATATTTTTTCAGATCGTTGTAATCATACAGCGCCCATTTAAAATATGAGGCAAATAAAAAGCCTACTACTGCACAGGCAACTGCCACAACTGTGTTTCGCATTTTGAATGCTCTGACTATCTTTCCTCCCACAAAGCCAAGTGCGCATGACACCGCTATCGCAGCGATAACATTGAGATAGATGATAGTGCACCAGCCCTCAAAAAGCAGATAGAGCCAGAAAAGCAATCCGCCGCATACTGCCGTTGCAAGCACCATGAGCACTGCTCCAACTGGGCTGAATTTGCCCGACTCTTTGTAATGTTTGTGTTCTCCCATTTAAAATACCCCCTTATATACTTCAGGCATAAGCCATGAAGAAATTATATCACAAATTTAAAGATTTTTCAATAGTTTTGCTGAATTTATGCAGGCATAAAGAGAAATTTTTGTGGAAAACTATTTGCAATTATGAAAGGAGCGAACTTAGATGATAGAAAAGGATACAATAAAGCTTCTCAGGGAGTGCGATGCAGGAATAAAAATGGGCGTGCAGTCTATTGAGGATTCGCTGAAATACACTTCAAACGGAGAGCTAAAGCGAACGTTAGAGAAAAATCTTGCAGGGCATGTGGAGATACAGGAGAAGCTTCAGGGACTTTTAAATTCATATCATGACAGCGGAAAAGAACCGCCTGCTATGGCAAAGGGCATGGCATGGCTTAAAACCAACTTCAAGCTTGCGGCAGAGAGCAGTGACGACGCTGTGGCAGATTTTATAACAGACGGCTGTAATATGGGCGTGAAGTCCCTGTCTGGATATCTCAACAATTATAAGGCGGCAGACGAGAAGTCCAAGAACATTGCCAAGGAGCTTATATGTCTTGAGGAACGCCTTTCTGTAGACATGAGAGGATATCTCTCTGCAAAATAGGCATGAAAATGGCAGCCGTGGAGTTTTTCCTACACGGCTGCCTTGATTTTATTTAGATACAACGCAGTTTTTGCCCTGATTTTTGCCCTTGTATAGCAACTTATCCACTTTTGAGATACCCTCGTCATAGTTTTCGTTCGGAGTCACTGAGTAAACTCCAAAAGTCATGGATATATTGAAACTTCGAGAATTTTCCTTAAATGTACACTCATGTATTTTCTGGCAAATGCTCTTTGCTATCTTCTCACAGCTTTCTGTGTCTGTATTTGGCACAACGAATAGTATTTCCTCACCGCCCCAACGGCACACATAGCCCTCGCTAGGCACGTTTCCAGCTATAACATCTGATACCGCTCTAAGTACCTTGTCACCGACTTCGTGACCATATGTATCATTAACGTGCTTGAAATCATCGATATCGCCCAAACACATAGAATATACGCTGTTTGTCCTGCGGCTGTTGCTTTCTATCTTTTTGATAAAATCCATCATGGCACGGCGGTTGAAAAGCTGAGTGAGTGGGTCGATAGTAGCGAGCTTTTGAAGCTTTTCGTTCTGTGCTTTTGCTTCACGCTTGTTATGCTCATTTGTGAAAATGTATATGGAAGATACATAGATAATTATAATAAAGCTGCATAGAGTATTGTAAATGTATAAGATATTCTCTCTGTTGGTATCAAAGCTGTAAGGTGCGACCCTGTTTGTGACTATGATACGCATGACTATGAACACAACAACATCAAAGGACGAAAGTATATATGGTATCGCTTTCCTGTTTTGTACAATGAAAAATGGAATAGGTATTATACACAGCATTATCTGCGTAAATCCTGCTGACCAGCCTATGTAATAAGCACCCATGCAGGCGTGTACTATTATCTCGCCAAGCACAAGGTAAGTAAATGACATTTTGCCTATCTTCTTAAAATGAAGCAGGAAATACATCGCTGCATAGAATGCTACGCTGAAATAGTTGTAATATACCATTTGGTATACTCCGAACCGATAAAACAGCACAAGATATATTATATGACCTAACAGCAGTATGATATCACCATAGCGATATATTTCCTCTGCGGTGAACATTCCTGCAAAGAGGTTTATTTCTTTTTTTATTTTCATACATTTGTTTCTTTCTTTGATATTTGGTTTAATGTTATAAACAAAAACACTTTACTTTAACAGATATATTATATACTATTTTAAACGTTTTTGCAAGACTAAATTTGTACAAATTATCATGATGAATTTT
This sequence comes from Hominimerdicola aceti, assembly GCF_025567495.1. Taxonomy (NCBI): domain Bacteria; kingdom Bacillati; phylum Bacillota; class Clostridia; order Eubacteriales; family Oscillospiraceae; genus Hominimerdicola; species Hominimerdicola aceti. Next base: position 206,276 of record NZ_JAOQJZ010000003.1, read on the forward strand.
GTAGGTGCTAGCCTAAAAAGTGCGAAAAATGGCGCTTTTTTGTTGCTTTTCATAGAGCACATAAATCATATTATATTGATATGAACAATATGAAAAAATATAGTGAAAAAAATATTGCCGGCAAGCCATGGTGTAGGTTTGTCAATCATATTGGACACTATTATTAAGAAATTCGATAGGCGAAAACCATTTGAGGGGACGCATAGGACGGTTGTTTGTTCGACTTAAACGTGCAGCTAGCTGCACGTTTAAGTCGTCGCAGGAATAAAACCTATGGCACGAATAGAATTTGTTGTGATCTTCTCGGTGACTGCGCTCTACTTTGCCATTGTGCCTAGGCGTATATGGACGAATGAGTTTGTGTTCAATGCCAAGTTGTGAGAGCGTATTCTCAAACAGCGTTTTCTTGTCTCTTTTGCTTGGCGAAAAGCGGTTAGTAAATTCAAATCCATTGTCGGTCTGAATACATTTCACCGTTATTCCTCTGCGTTTGTACCATTTCACCAGCCTTTTTACAAAGTCTGCTGAAGAATAGGTGCTTTGCTCCTCATATCCGTATAAAAATCTTATCCTGGTATACTCATCGATCGCCGTGTATTGGTACAGCTTCATCTCTGGGTCAGCTATACACTTTCTCGGAACTACCTTTACGTCCACTTGAACACGTTCTCCGGGGTATGTCATCTGCTCGTATGGCTTTGGTTTATACGTCGCTTTCTTCGGCTTTTTCGGAAGCATTCCTAATTTTTTCATAACCCTGTAAAGACTTTCAAGACAGCGTGTATACCCTTGTTTCCTGAGACGATGCCATAGTTCGGGAAGCTCAAGCGTTGGGTTTCGTTTGTGATACCTTTTGATAAGATCTATTTCTTCCTTGGTATGCTCGTTGGGATGATGATGCGGTCGGCGTGATTTAACTGCAAGGGACTCCACACTTCCGTCCCAGCGTTTCAGCCAGAAATATATATATGAACGTGATTTATTGTATTTTCTGCTCGCTCGGCTCACTCCATATTTCTTTGCGTAATTCATTAAGGATTGACGAAACTTCATATCTTGTGTTATACTATTCATGAGAGATAGGCTTCCTTTCTGATTTGTATTTGGTGTGGTAACTTTATTTTATCAGATTTTTGCCTATCTCTCTTTTCTTTTTTCTTAATTTTGTCCAATATCTATTGTAGCACTACATTAAACTCCGCTCCTATTAAAAAACTTCCCCTTGATTATTCCCCCAAAAAGTGCTATACTATTGATAAGTAAAATTGCATGAAATCCTAACCCTAAGGAGGTAAATTTCTATGAATTGTACCCATTTCAAAAGCTACTATCCGTCCTCTGACGGACTTCATAAGATCGCGTATTACGTTCGTTTCCCTATCGGCACAGTAAGAGGTGTCGTTCAGATATCCCATGGTATGTGCGAATATTTCAGACGCTATGACGACCTCGCTGAGTTCCTCACAGGATTGGGCTTTGCTGTCTGCGGAAACGACCACCTCGGTCATGGCGACAGTGTGAACGATAGCTCCGAGCTTGGCTACTTCTCCCCTGAACATGGCTGGGAAAACGCTGTCGAGGATATGTATACTCTCACAAAAATGATGAAACACAACTACCCTGACAAGCCGTATTTTCTTCTCGGTCACAGCATGGGAAGCTTCCTTGCAAGAGCTTTTGTCACCAAGCATGGCAGAAACCTCACAGCGGCTATCTTCTGTGGAACAAGCGGCGGCATGGCGGGTATCCCTGCTTTGCTCACCCTTGTTGACAGCCTCAAAATACTCCATGGTGATAAATATAGGAGCAACGCTGTAAATAAGCTTGCTTTCGGTGCTTATACAAGAAAAATAACCGATAAGGTCAGCGAATATGATTGGATATCCCGTGACCCTGAAATAGTTTCCACCTACGAAAAAGACCCTAAATGCAACTTTATTTTCACCCTAAACGGCTTTGAAAATCTTGCAAAGCTTTTGTGGTATGTTTCAAATGAAAAGTGGTTCTCCACCTATCCGAAAACTTTGCCTACCTATCTTATAGCAGGCAGTGCCGACCCTGTGGGAAACTACGGAAAAGGCGTACTAAACGTGTTCAACAGGCTGTCCCTCAACGGCTGTGACGTTGAGATGAAGATATACGAAAATGCACGTCACGAGCTTGTGAACGAAACCAACCGCCGCGAAGTGTATAATGATATTGCAGATTTTCTGCTCGATATCATAAGCTCTGAAATGTGTTCAGATTAAGCTGTAAGGGAGAGAAGTCAACGTGTTTGCTGTAATAAACAGTGTAGGTCTGCTGGGGCTTAATGCCTTTGCGGTCAAGGTGGAGATAGAAGCTTCAAAGGGTCTGCCCTCTTTCGATATCGTGGGGCTTGCAGACGCATCTGTAAAAGAAAGCCGTGAACGTGTGCGTTCTGCACTGCGTTCAAGCGAGATAACATTGCCTCTGAGAAAAATAATCATAAATCTTGCACCTGCCGATGTGAGAAAAACAGGCTCGGTCTATGACTTAGCCGTGGCAGTTGCACTCTTGCGAATGGCTGACCTTGTTGATGACAGTATGCTTTCCACCTCCGCTTTTATCGGTGAGCTTTCTCTCAGCGGAGAAGTAAGACCTGTTCAGGGCGTTTTGCCTATGACCATAATGGCGCAGAAAATGGGACTTTCTGAGATATATGTTCCTACCGACAATGTTCGTGAAGCTTCCGTTGTGGAGGGTATAAAAGCCTATGGCGTAAGGTCTTTACGTGAGCTTGTTTTTCACTTTGAGAAAAAGGCGGCAATAGTTCCTGCGGCACATTATAAGCCCACCGCTGAAAGCTATTTCGGAAGTCTTGATTTTGCCGACGTAAAAGGACAATCAGCGGCAAAAAAAGCATTAGAGGTCGCAGCGGCAGGCGGTCACAACGTTCTTATGATAGGTTCGCCTGGCTCAGGAAAATCAATGCTTGCAAAACGTATGCCGTCGATACTTCCTGCCATGACCTTTGAGGAGTCCATAGAAACCACAAATATCCATTCTGTGGCAGGACTTTTGGACAGCAACAGTCCTCTTATCACCGCCAGACCTTTCCGTTCACCGCATCATACAGTTTCACCAGCAGGACTTTCAGGCGGAGGCTCTGTGCCAAAGCCCGGCGAGATATCCCTTGCACATAACGGCTTGCTTTTTCTTGACGAGCTTGCAGAGTTTTCACGCCCTGCCCTTGAGATCTTACGTCAGCCTTTGGAGGACAGGCAGGTGACCATATCCAGAGTGTCAGGGTCGATAACATACCCATGTTCGTTCATGCTTATTGCTGCAATGAATCCATGTCCATGCGGATATTTTGGTCACCCCACAAGAAAGTGCATATGCTCTCCGAAACAAGTTTCAAGCTATCTTTCCAAAGTCAGCGGACCACTTCTCGACCGTTTCGACATTCATTTGGAGGTCGCACCTGTTGAGTTTGCAGATCTTTCTTCCACTGCCAAAGAGGAGTCATCAGCGTCCATAAGAGAGCGTGTTCAAAAAGCCCGTGACATACAAAACGAGCGTTTCAAAGGCACTAGCATAACCTGCAACGCACGAATAACTTCTGATATTCTTCACGAGGTCTGCCCTGTGACAGATGAGGCTTCGAAGCTTTTGGAGAACGTTTTTGACAGGCTGGGTCTTTCAGCAAGAGCCTATGACCGCATACTTAAAGTCGCACGAACTGTTGCGGATATGGACGGTGCAGAGGTCATAGACAAAAAGCATATCGCAATGGCTGTTCAGTATCGAAGCCTTGACAGAAAATACTGGAATGGGTGATATGTGCGTCACATAAAAGCTGACAGGAAACGGGCGAACACTGTTCGCCCCTACTATGGCGTATTCAATACATATGATAATTGCAGACGGTTTTTATTCCGTCTGTTTTTTTGTGCAAAAAAGTACGGGAACGCCCGAAACATTCCCGTACTGTCCTTATCACAATTCTATAATTATCCCTTAAAAATTCTATTCCAAAAAAATCAATCTGCCACTGCGTTCTTTGCGATAACGTCTGCAACAAGATTTGCAGGAAGCGGCTCGTAACGTGCTTTTTCAAATGTGAACACGCCCTGACCCTGTGTCATTTGTCTCAGAAGCAACGTGAAGTCTGCCATTTCAGCCATTGGAACTTCCGCAACTATTTCTGTCATGCCCTTCTTTTCCGCAGGATTCATGCCCAGAACTCTGCCTCTTCTCTTATTAAGCTCGCCCATCATGTCGCCAGTGTTATCGTCAGGTACGAAAACGCTCAAGGAGCCGATCGGTTCGAGGAGAACAGGCTCTGCCTGACGCATACCCTCTTTGTATGCGATAGAAGCTGCCATTTTAAATGCCATTTCTGAGCTGTCAACGGGGTGATATGAGCCGTCCACAAGGATAGCTTTCAGACCTACTACAGGGAAACCTGCGAGAACGCCTTTCTTTACGCTTTCCTGCAAGCCCTTTTCTACGGCTGGGAAGAAGTTCTTTGGAACTGCTCCGCCAAACACCTTTTCTTCAAATACAAGGTCGTCAGATACGCATGGCTCAAATTCTATCCAAACGTCGCCATACTGACCGTGACCGCCTGACTGCTTCTTATGTCTGCCCTGCACCTTGACTTTCTTTCTGATTGTTTCACGATAGGAGATCTTAGGCACAGAAGTTTCTACTTCAACGCCGAATGTTCCCGCAAGTCTGCCCACAACAGAATCAAGGTGAAGTCCGCCCAAGGTGCTGAGTATCATTTCGTTTGTTGACGGGTCGAGCTTGTAATCTATAGTAAGGTCTTCTTCCATAAGTCTTGTCATTGCGGCGGATATCTTGCTTTCATCGCCCTGCTTTTTAGCTCTTACTGCCATTTTGTAGCACGGCTTAGGGAAGGTCATAGGTGCAAACTTAACAACTCTCGTGGAGTCACAGATAGTATCGTTGGTGTTCACGTTCATCTTCATTGCAACAACGATATCTCCACAGCCTGCTTCGGCAACGTCTATCTGCTTTTTGCCCTGAAGCGTAACAAGCTTTCCGACCTTTTCGGTGCTTCCTGTGGTAGCGTTCACAACCTCCTTGTTAGGTGTAAGCTTTCCTGAAAATACCTTTATATATGACATCTTGCCAACAAATGGGTCAGCAACTGTCTTGAATACAAATGCGCTCATAGGGTCGCTTTCAACGCAAGCGACCTCAACAGCTTCGCCGTCTGCTGTTTCGCCTATCATAGCGTCCTTTTCTGACGGAGGAGGGAGCAGTAGGTCTATCTCCTTAAGGAGCATATCAACACCTGAGAGATCTGTGGAAGAAACGCAGGTAACAGGAGTTATAATGCCTGAGTTCATGCCGCTATGTATTCCGTCGGTAAGCTCTTTCTGTGTGAATGCTTCGCCTGAGAAGAACTTTTCAAAAAGCGCCTCGTCAGTTTCTGCAACGGCTTCGGACACGGCTTCGATAAGTCCGTCGATACGATAGCCCATTTTCTCTGATACCTCAGCTGTAGGCATATCAGTTTCAACTGCCTTGCCGTCTTCATACTTATATGCTTTCATCTCAATGAGATTTACATAAGAAACTATCTTTCTGTCTGCGATAACAGGCACAACAACAGGGCAAACTGTAGGTCCGAACTCTGCTTTGAGCTGAGTAAGAACGTTATTGAAGTTTGCGTTATCGTCATCAAGCTTTGTTACAACGAACATTGTAGGCTTGCCCATTTTCTTTGCAAGGTCATAAGCCTTGTGAGTACCTACACGAACGCCTGATTTACCTGATACAGTGATGAGTACGCAACCGCTTGCGGCAATGCCCTCAACAGCTTCGCCCTCATAATCGAACATACCGGGAGTATCAAGAAGATTTACCTTGAACTCGCCAGTTTCCAAAGAAGAAAGAGATGTGTAAACAGAACATTTTCTCTTTATCTCATCAGGGGTATAATCAGAAACAGTGTTTCCGTCAGTTATCTTGCCGAGCCTGTCAGTAGCTCCGCTTTTATATAGCAGTGCCTCAGTCAGAGAGGTCTTTCCAGAACCTGCCTGACCTGCAATAGCAATATTTTTTATTTTTGTGCTGTCGTATTTTTTCAAGTTGATCGCTCCAATCTATGCCGTTGGACGGCTTAATGTGATATGCAGTATAATTATATGTATCATTTACACAAAATATATCAACCGCATAAGATAATTATATACTATTTTCACATAAATAGCAAGAGCGGAAAGAAAAATTTCTTTCGTGAATGTGAACAAAGTTTAGACTTGTTATAAAGCAGATTGCACAAGGGCGAAAGAAGTGAGGAGTGAGGAATGAGGAATTAGGAATTAGAAATTAGGAATGAGCAAAGCTGCCCTCAAGCGCCGAGCGAAGCGATTTTGCGGCGGCAGGACTTGCCCGAATATCTGTAGGGGTGCGGTTATCAGAGATGTGTGAATGCAAAAAAAGCCCTCCGAGCGTATCGGAGAGCTTTTGATTATTTTACCCTTATGATAGGCTGAAGCTGTATCCCATCAAGAGCCGACTGAATAGTTTCGGGTATGAGTTCAAACTCAGCCACTATGGAGTTTGGCTTCTTTTCGCAGTTGTCTTGCGCATATGGTACGAAATAGTAGTTTCTCAGATTTTGCAGATAACCTATGTTTTTAGCACACCCTGCCAGTGCGTCATTTGTCGATATGGCGATGACCACGGGACGAGCATTTCTCAGGTGACTTTTTACCGCCATGGTGGCTGGAGTGTCCGTCAAGCCAAGAGCAAGCTTTGCTGCCGTGTTTGAGGTGCAGGGTGCTACTACCATGATATCACACATCTTTTTCGGTCCGATCGGCTCGGCTTCTTCTATGGTGCATATGACCTTGCGGCCTGCTATGGTTTCAAGGCGTTTGATGTTTTCTTCCGCTGTGCCAAAACGTGTAGATATAGATGCGGCGTTGAAAGACATTATTGGCACAAGCTTTGCGCCCTGCTGCACAAGCCGTTCTGCGGCGGCAAATGCCTTTTCAAAGGTGCAGAAGGAGCCGGTCATGCAAAAGCCTATTCGTATGCCGTCAAGTGACATTCTTTGTTCCCCTTTCATTCAAAATGTCCGTGACTGTTCGGGCGATTATCTCTCCTGCAGTCATAGGTGCGGCTTTGGCTGGAAGTCCCAATGCCCATACCACACGCCTGTTCAGCTTTGCGGCAGTTTCATGATCTACTCCGCCAGGTCGGGAGGCAAGGTCTATGATAAGAGAGTTTTTATCCATTACGCCCAAAAGCTTTTCATCAAGTATCATGGCAGGGACGGTGTTTATTATTATAGTATACCCCGAAATGTTTTCCGCAAGAGCTGTGATAAGTTCTGCTTTATAGCCTGCGCCCTCAGCTTCTGCAAGCGCAGAAAGCTTTCTTGCGGATATAGTCACATCTGCGCCGACAGCCCGAAAAAGCTTAGCGCAGGCTTTTGCTACTCTGCCATAGCCAATAACCAGGACGGTCGAACCGTTCACGGTAACAGCAAGCTCCTGCATGGCTATTTGCAAAGCGCCCTCCGCCGTGGGGATACAATTTCTTATAACAAGCTCCTCTCGCTTATAGTAATCCTTAACATCGAAGCCGAGAGAGGAGAAATATTCTATTTGATCACGGCGGAGCAGACCGCCTGCCACGAGTGCATTTTTCTTTAAATGCGTTGAAACGTCACTGCATGATACCTTTACATTACGGCTAGAAGAGATATCCAGCCCGTCAGCTTTCATGAGAGGAAGTACGAGAACGTCCGCCTTTTCGGTGAGCTGATCGAGATGAGCGAGGGGGATAGTGTCCTCGCCTTTATCGTCCATGCCGTAAGTATAGACCCTGCCGATTTTAGTGAGAGTCTGAGCTGTATATGTTTGTCTTGCGTCACCGCCGACGCAGAGGAAAACTGTTTTTTTCATATGGATACCTCCTATGGGACTATGCCTGATAGAGTTATATATAATTATATGTATCGGTGGGCTAAATGTTACCGGCAAAACAAAACGCCCTATCCCTGCAAAGCAAGAATTGCGGCGCTTTGATATGATATCATATTTCTATCTTGATAAACTTCGGCTCGTGCTTTTTGAAATAGGTCAGATACTTAAAGCCTGCCGCCTGCGCCATTTCTACGCCTGCGGAAATATCCCTGCCGATATCTGCGGTGCAGTGGGCGTCTGAGCCTATGGTCAATATCTCGCCACCGAGGGCTTTGTAGAGCTTCACATAGCCAAGGTCCGGGAGGGGCTTGCCGTATTTTTGCCTTAATCCCGACACATTTATCTCTATGCCCTTGCCTTTTTGAATAAGTGTACAAAAAATTTCTCTTATTATCTCATCATAAGGGGCGAGGTCTATTTGAATACCGCAATCTCCTTGGATATATCGCAGAGGATATGTGAGGTGTCCTAAAACGTCTAACTTGCCCCATTTGCACATTTCAAGCATTTCTTTGAAATAGTCGTCAAGGAGAGCATAGATTTGCGACAAGTCCATATTTTTGTACTCTATCCAATAGAAATCGTCCTTGCCTTTATTCTGATGATGTGAGCCGATGATAAAATCAAGTCGTTTGTCGGAGGCTATCTCTTCGGCAAATTCTATATCCTGCAAAGGCTGGCCAAGCTCTATTCCGCAGAGAAAATTTAAACCCTCCAGATGCTGTGAAGCTTCATACTGGGCGACTATGCTTGCGGGGGCATACTCCCCCGAGCCGTACATCATGCCGTCTTTCAGGGCTTCAGGATCACCGTAATGGTCGGCTTTATAGCGGAAATTGCAATCGCAATGGTCAGTTATGGCAAATGCCGCCAAGCCAAGCTCTTTGGCTTTTGCTAAAGACTGTTCTACAGTTCCCTCACCATCTGGGGAAAAGCCTGTGTGGGTGTGCATATCTATAAGAGTTTTCATAGGTTCTCCTATCTGTACAGAAATTTGTACTTATATAGAATTGTAAAGCTTTTCAAGCTGTTTTGCCGCTTCTGCCGCACGTCTTACAAAGCTGTCAGGTGCAGCATTTCGGTACATGGTGGACTTTGACATATAAAGCTCTAATGACAATGGTGGCTGGTGGTCGAGGTTTTTGAGCTTTCTGAGAAATTTCTCAAAGTTCAGGTTGCCGTCAAACGGTATCATGTGGCCGTCGGTGTTGCCGTCGTTATCGTGGATATGCAGGCAGGCAAGCTTGCTTCCAAACTTCGTCAGGCAATCGGTATTCTTTGAGAAGCAATTCTCATGACCTGTGTCATAGCAAAATTTCACGTTATCGAGGCTGCCGAACTGATCAAACAGCACGTCAAGAAACTGCGGGAGCTGGATATTCTCAAAGACGATATCGACGCCGTTTTCTTCTCCGCACTGTATTATCTTGGCGAAATTCTCTATACCGAAACGAGATACTTCGGGCGGAACAAGCCCGTCAGTGGGGTGGCATATCATGGTTTTTATGCCGTTTTCACCGCACACTCTGACACATTCAAGTGTTCGTTGGAGGATATATTCGCTCTCTGGGCATATTGTCCAAAGGGCGTTCATGCGATCGAACTGTGAATGGACGTTTTCTATTTCCAGTCCAAAATTTCGTACAATATCATACTGTGTGTATTTTAGTCCGTCAGAAAAGCCAAGCATTACACCGTCAAAGCCGTTCTCTTTTATAAGTCTTATACGCTCCTCAAAGGGTATTTTAAAGGTGAAGTCTGCAAACATACAGCGTTTCAATCTGTTTTCCTCCTTACCAAAAACAGCGGCAGAATTGCTCTGCCGCCGTGAAAATTTAGTTTTTGAGAGAATGGAGTGGTGCAGGGATCTGTCCGCCACGATTGATGAACTTGGAAGGTGACTCTTTTTTGAGCGGCATAACAGGTCCGCAGCCAAAAAGTCCGCCCCAATCAAGTTCTTCGCCAACGCCCTTGCCAATAGCAGGGATAACTCTTACGGCGGTGGTCTTGTTGTTTACCATACCGATAGCAGCTTCGTCTGCAATGATAGCAGAAATAGTATCGGCTGGGGTATCGCCAGGAATACATATCATATCAAGACCAACTGAGCATACAGCAGTCATAGCTTCAAGTTTTTCAATGCAGAGCGCACCGCTCTTTGCGGCATCGATCATGCCTGCGTCCTCAGAAACAGGGATAAATGCACCTGAAAGTCCGCCTATTCTTGAGCAAGCCATTACGCCGCCCTTTTTAACTGCGTCATTGAGCAGGGCGAGGGCTGCTGTTGTGCCATGTGTACCGCACTTTTCAAGACCTATTTCCTCGAGAATATGGGCAACAGAGTCGCCTACGGCCGGAGTTGGTGCGAGTGAAAGGTCAACGATACCGAATGGAACGCCAAGACGCTTGGAAGCGATAGTTCCAACGAGCTGACCTACTCTTGTTATCTTATATGAAATCTCCTTGATAACGTCGGATATCTTTGTGATATCAGCGTCAGGATATTTTCTCAAAGCGGCTCTTACAACGCCAGGACCTGATACGCCCACGTTTATCATGCAATCAGGTTCGCCAACGCCATGGAAAGCACCTGCCATGAACGGGTTATCTTCAACTGCGTTACAGAAAACAACGAGTTTTGCTGCGCCAAAGCAGGCAGAGTCAACTGTTCTTTCTGCACACTCTCTTACAACGCCACCCATCATTTTGCAGGCGTCCAGATTGATACCTGTTTTTGTTGAACCGATATTTACAGAGGAACATACTCTCTCAGTAGTAGCGAGTGCCTCTGGGATAGACTTGATAAGCTCGATATCGCCTGCGGAGAAGCCCTTTGGAACGAGGGCTGTATATCCACCGATAAGGTTTACGCCAACGTCCTTTGCGGCTCTGTCCATAGCGTGTGCGAATGGAACAGGTGAACACTTGCAGGCAGCAGACACGATAGCGATAGGGGTAACGGAAATTCTCTTATTTATGATCGGGATTCCAAGCTCCTTTTCTATCTGCTCGCCCACCTCAACAAGCCTTGCGGCTTTTGCGGTTATCTTCTTATAGACATTCTCGCAGGCAACGTTTATATCGCTGTCGATACAATCAAGCAGAGAAATGCCCATTGTGATAGTACGAATATCAAGACAATCGTCCTGTATCATTCGTATCGTTTCCAACACGTCATATGTATTAATCATTTTACAGAAATCTCCTCTTTAGATATGGTGCATACAGTTAAAAATATCCTCGTGCATGGTATGGATCTTTACACCCATTGTCTGACCAAGCTCTGTAAGTCCGTCTGCCATGGTAGCAAAATCGGAGTTGAGCTTTGTGATGTCAACAAGCATTATCATAGCAAAGAGGTCCTGCAAAACTGACTGAGTGACCTCGATAACATTCGCATTATATTCTGCACACTTTGTGCTTACCTTTGCAAGGATACCTACAGCGTCCTTACCTATAACCGTAACAACAGCTCTCATTAATAAGACCAGCCTTTCCAAATTCATTTATATATCTTCTATTATACCACACAGCGGAGATTTTGCCAAGAGTTTTAATTATAAATATTTTATTAACGTTGGGAATGCGTTTTATGGGGCGACAATCAAGGTAGTCGGGCGAATGATGCTCGCCCCTACCCATATTTGTACGAATTACAAAAAAATTCGTAAAAAAAATCAAAAACGTTGAAGTGCAAAAAAAGTGGTGTGTCAGATTTCTGCAAAAAAAGTTTGATGAGCAGGACGTCGAGGGCGCCGTCCCCTACAAAAAACGCCCCCATTTAGGGGACGTTCTTGTATTATTTTTCTGTTCTGAATGGTGCGAGTGGTATGCCTGTTTCGTTGAAGATAGTTACCTCGCAATAGTTGAACCAGTTATATCTTGCATAGAGAGGTTTTTCAACGGCGTCTGATTTTATGAATATTTTACTGCCATTTATGGTGATATCGGCTTTTACGAACTCTTCGTCCTTGCCTGCTATCTCAAAGCCCTGTGCTTCGCCTTTTACTACAAAGCCATTTTCGGCATGGTCAAAGCTAAGCTCTATACCACCGTTTTTATACTCCAGCGACTTATAGATAGGTCCGAATGCTTTTACGTCCATGCCGTAGAAAAGCTTTTCTGCCTGCAAACAAAGTCTTTCGCCAACGGGTACTTTATTCTTTGGGTGGATCTCGTTGAACTCGCCGCAATCTGAGATAACAGCTATTCCTGTATTTTTCACTGTCTTATATGCTCTCATTTGTGCTTCTCTTATTTTACACCAATGCTTATAATCAGGGTCGGCGGCATATTTGAACATTGGGAGCTGGACGATTATGAACGGAAGCTCATCGTCGCCCCACTTCTCTCTCCAAAGCCTGATAAGAGATGTGAGGAGGGTGTAATAGCTGTCCGGCTTATGGTCGTCAGACTCGCCCTGATAATAGAGGAAGCCTTTTATTGTATAAGGACAAACTCTTGACACCATGGTCTCAAAAAGTCCTGTTGGGCGGAATGGGTTTACGCAGTTTATTGGACCCGGCCAATTCTTATCGCCAAGGATCTCGTTGGCTTTCTCCCAGCTCATTGTTGGGTCTTTTTGCAGAAGCTCGCCGTATTTTTTATCCCACACACGCTCAAATTTCTGATAATCTCTGTATTCTTTTATCTGCTCCTCGACAGTTTTGCCCTCAATACGTTTTTCATACTCGTCTATGTAGCTTCTTATTTCAGCGTTGTTTTCAAGGGTCGGTCTGTCTACCCATGCGGAGGCTGATGTTCCGCCCCAGTTACAGCCGATAAGTCCTACTGTTACGCCAAGGTCTTTGGCAAGCTTTCTTCCAAAGAAGAAGCCGACTGCACTCCATGCCCTTGAATTATCCTTTGAAGCCTGCGACCATGCGGTATTGTTTTCGTCCTCATAGAACATTTCGTCAAGAGTGCCACGCTTTTGAGTGTAATAAAATCTTACGTTGCAATCAGGGGTGAGGTTTTCGAGGACTTCTTTGCCGCCCTTTGCGTTTTGAAGTTCAAGCTCCATATTTGACTGGCCACCGCAGAACCACACTTCGCCTATCATGATACGGCAGAATTTTTTTTCTGTACAGCCGTCTGAAACTGTCATTTCATACTCTCCGCCTGCACTCATTGGAGGGAGAACGGCTGTCCACCTGCCGTCGCAGACCTGCGTCTGGACTGACACGCCGTTAAGAGTAACTGTGACAGTTCTTTCCTCGTCTCCAAGTCCCCAGACTGTTATGTTCTTACCACGCTGGAGAACCATATCGTTTGAAAATATATTTGCTACTTTTAACATACTTCTTTCTCCTTTCAATATCTATAAAAATTCAAAAAATATCATCGCCGCAGGCGATACCTTAATTCCTCACTCCTAACTAATCAAAGAGTGTGGTAGAACAGAATGATATCCTCAAAGACGCCCTCTTTGTTTTCAAAGCCCTTCGGTACAGTGCCGAGGCGGACAAAGCCCAATGCCTCGTAAAGCTTTATTGCCTTGACATTTGACGCAACAACGGCATTGAACTGGAGCACCTTAAAGCCTTTCTGCTTTGCTATGAAAAGACAATGCTCGACTATGACCTTTCCTGCTCCTTTTCCACGGCAGGTGCTTTTTACGGCATAGCTTGCGTTTGCGATATGTCCGCATCTGCCAACGTTATTAGGGTGGAGGATATACATTCCTACAGTTTCGCCCTCATACTCTGCAACGCCGCAGAATGTTTGTGATGCAAAAAACTTTTTCGCACCCTCATAGTCGAGGGTCTCTTTCTGTGGGAAGGCATTGCCCTCTTTTACAACTTCGTTCCATATCTCTGCCATTTCAGGAACGTCATCAATATTGTAACCTCTTACGGTCACGTTTTTCATTTTTGCCATTTTGGATACTTCTCCATAATAAAATTACTCTATAAATGACTTCATGCCACGCTCACGTCGCCAATCAAGGAACTCCTCATAAGTTCCCTGTCTGTCGATACAGCCGTCGGGGGTTATCTCAATTATTCTGTTTGCAACTGTCTGAACTATTTCATGGTCATGAGATGCGAAAATTACGACGCCTTTGAAATCTCTAAGTCCGTTATTTACGGCTGTGATAGACTCAAGATCGAGGTGGTTGGTAGGTCTGTCGAGCATTATAACGTTTGAGCCGAAGAGCATCATACGGCTGAACATACATCTTACCTTTTCACCGCCTGAGAGAACTTTTACAGGCTTATATATCTCGTCCCCTGAGAAGAGCATTTTGCCAAGGAAACCTCTGAGGTAGGTGTCTGTTACCTCAGAAGTGGAATATTTTCTTATCCAATCCACGATGCTTTCGTCATTGTCGTTAAAGTAGGCTGAGTTGTCGATAGGGAAATAGGAGCGTGATGTGGAAACGCCCCATTTTATCGTACCCTCGTCAGGCTCTTCTTCCTCTGCAAGTATCTTGAAAAGCATTGTGATAGCCTGCTCGGACTCGCCGATGAAAGCGACCTTATCGGTACGACTGAGGGTAAAGGAAACATTATTGAGGAGCTTTACTCCGTCAACTGTTTTGGATATGCCGTTGACTTTGAGGACGTCTTTTCCAAGCTCTCTATCCATATTAAAGCCTATGAAAGGATATTTTCTTGATGAGGCAGGCATTTCTTCGACTGTGAGCTTATCAAGAAGCTTTCTTCTTGCGGTAGCCTGCTTGGACTTTGATTTGTTTGCTGAGAAGCGGTTGATGAACTCCTGGAGTTCCTTGATCTTTTCCTCGGCTTTCTTGTTCTGGTTCTTTATCATTCTCTGCATAAGCTGTGAGGACTCATACCAGAACTCGTAGTTACCAACATACATTTTTATCTTTGTATAGTCGATATCCACGATATGGGTACAAACATTATTAAGGAAGTGTCTGTCATGGGATACGACGAGGACTGTTCCGAAATAGTCTGCGAGGAAGTCCTCAAGCCAGCTTATAGCGTCGATATCAAGGTGGTTTGTAGGCTCGTCCAGCATGATAATATCAGGATTGCCGAAAAGTGCCTGTGCAAGAAGCACCTTGACTTTTTCGTTACCTGAGAGGGTGGACATCTGTGAATAGAGGATATCCTCGGAAAGACCAAGACCCTGAATGAGCTTTGAAGCGTCAGACTCGGCTTCCCAGCCGTTTAATTCTGCGAACTCGCTTTCAAGCTGACCTGCTCTGTCGCCGTCCTCCTCGGTGAAGTCCTCCTTGGCATAAAGCTCGTCCTTTTCTTTCATTATCTCATAAAGTCGCTTATTGCCCATTATTACAGTTTCGAGAACTGTATACTCGTCAAATGCAAAGTGATCCTGACGAAGCACTGAAAGTCTGTCCTCTTTTGAGATCACTACCTCGCCTGTGGTAGGCTCTATCTCACCGCAGAGGATCTTCAGAAATGTTGACTTTCCTGCACCGTTTGCACCGATTATGCCATAGCAGTTGCCGTTTGTAAATTTAAGGTCAACGTCCTTGAAAAGAAGCTGACCACCGAATGAAAGGCTTACGTTTGATACTGTTATCATTTTAACTCTCCTATATCTGATAATTATACTTTGACACTTTATTATACCACACAAAGCGGCTTATGTCTACTTTTAATTATTAATTTTTCATCACTGCGCTTTTATGGTGCAAACGAGGTTTTGCTCTTGACGTTTTCAACAAAAAGTGTTATAATTGTTATGTTCACATTGGCAATAGCGATAATTATTGCCCTGAAAATTCAAGAAATTAAGTTGGAAAGGATAACTTGAATATGAAAAAAGTTTTGTTTGCTTCTTCGGAGTGTGTTCCGTTTATCAAGACAGGCGGTCTGGCTGACGTTGTTGGCTCTCTGCCTAAGTGCTTTGACAAGAGGTATTATGATGTCAGAGTAATTCTTCCTAAATATTCCTGCATGAAACAGCAGTGGAAAGACATGATGCAGTACAAAACGCATTTCTACATGGACTTTGCAGGTCAGAGCCAATATGTGGGCGTGCTTGAATGCGTTTATGATGGCGTTACGTTCTATTTTATCGACAACGAACATTATTTCACCGGTGACAAGCCTTACACTGAGCATCACTGGGATATAGAAAAGTTCATGTACTTTGACAGAGCTGTGCTTTCTGCTCTGCCGCTTCTTGATTTCCGTCCTGACGTTATACACTGTCACGACTGGCAGACGGGTCTTATACCTGTATATCTTCATGACAGCTTTGCAGGTGGCGATTTCTTCCGCGGCATAAAGACCGTTATGACTATACACAATCTGAAATTCCAGGGAAATGACGGCGTTGAGCAGTTCAAGAGGATATCCGGTCTGTCTGACTACTACTTCACTATCGACAAGCTGAGAACGGGCGTTGACGGAAATATGCTCAAGGGCGGTCTTGTTTATGCTGACGCTATCACAACTGTCAGCAACACATACGCAGAGGAGATAAAGACGCAGTTCTACGGCGAGGGTCTTGACGGACTTATGAGGGCAAGGGCTAACGATCTTCGTGGTATCATAAATGGTATCGACTACGTTGATTACAACCCTGACACTGACAAGAACATTGTTGTAAGATACAATTATGACAACGTGCTTGAGAAGAAGATACACAACAAGAGAGCAATTCAGGCTGAGCTTGGTCTTGCGCAGGACGACAATCGCTTTATGATAGGCATTGTTAGCCGTTTGACAGATCAGAAGGGCTTTGACCTTATTGCATACATGATGGAGAGAATGTGCGAACAGGGCATACAGTTCGTTGTGCTTGGCACGGGCGAGCAGAAATATGAGGATATGTTCCGCTGGTTTGCAGGCAAGTATCCTGACAGGGTTTCCGCTAACATTTACTACAGTGAGGAAATGAGCCACCGCATTTACGCATCAGCTGACGCATTTCTTATGCCGTCACTTTTCGAGCCATGCGGACTTTCACAGCTTATGTCACTGCGTTACGGCACGCTGCCTATCGTTCGTGAAACTGGCGGTTTGAGAGATACTGTTCAGCCATTCAATCAGTTTGAGAGGACCGGCACTGGTTTCAGCTTTGCAAACTACAATGCACACGAGATGTACAACACTGTTATGTTTGCAAAGTACATATTTGATGACAGACGTGACGAATGGAACGGACTTATCAAATCTGCAATGGCACAGGATTTCTCATGGCAGGCTTCTGCTAACAAGTATCAGGAAATGTATGACTGGCTTATAGGCTAAGATAGATACAAGAAAAGCTCCGCAGGAAGGCGGAGCTTTTTTTTATGTTATAGGTTTTGTGGCAAGCATATAATTTGTTGGAGATCAGGTGGGCGACCTCAGATCGCCGCTACGGAAACAAACATAAAAAGCGGCACAGTTTAGGCTGCACCGCTTTTGTTTTGCATTTATCAGTCACCGAAAGCGACGCCCAGAGCCTTTGCGGTCTTGACGAGCTGGTGGTCGGCAGGGACGAATTTTGTTTTGCCTGCGACTTCTGAAAGTGGGTTTTCTGACACAACTTCATTTATCATTGCCACTGCATAGCCATATTTATCGGCTGCGATAAGCTCTGCGGCATGAACGCCGAACTTTGTGGCAAGCACTCTGTCATAGGCTGACGGACTGCCGCCTCTGAGCATATGACCAGGAACGCAAACTCTTGTTTCTCTGCCTGTAAGCTCTTCTATCTGCTTTGCAATTCTAGGGGTAGCAGTTGTAAGACCCTGCTCTGCACGGAGTCTTGCTCTTTCCTTCTTTTTAAGCTTTGCCTCTTCTTTATCAAAAGCACCCTCAGCTACGGCGAGGATAGAAAATCCCTTTGATTCTCTCTTTTCGCAGGCAGCGGCAAGCTTTTCGATATCATATGGTATTTCAGGAATGACTATCATATCTGCACCGCCTGCGATACCTGAATAGAGGGTGAGCCAGCCGGCTTTATTGCCCATTATTTCTGCAACAAGTATTCTTCCGTGGGAATTGGCTGTGGAATGAAGTCTGTCGATAACGTCTGTGGCTGTGTCAACAGCGGTATGGAAGCCGAACGTTACGCTTGTGCCCCAGATATCGTTGTCGATAGTTTTAGGCAGGCCGATAACGTTAAGTCCCTCGGTTGAAAGGAGGTTAGCGGTCTTATGAGTGCCGTTGCCGCCCAAGGTGAGCAGGCAATCGAGCTTCTGCTTTTTATAGGTTTCTTTCATAGCCTTTACTTTATCCACGTTATCTTCTTCGATGACCTGCATTTTCTTGAAAGGCGTTCTCTTTGTGCCGAAAATAGTTCCGCCTGTGGTAAGGATACCAGAAAAGTCAGACTGCTTCATTTCTTTGCACATATTATTGATAAGTCCGTAATAGCCGTCCTCGATACCTACTATCTGAACGTCTTCGCCGAACTTTTCATAGCAAGCCTTTGCAACGCCTCTGATTGTTGCGTTAAGTCCCGGACAATCTCCTCCGCTTGTGAGTATGCCTATTCTTTTCTTCATTTTACCAAGTCCTTTCAATGAAATTCTATCATTATCAACGATATCAATACTTATCGCTTGTGCTGAAATCTTCTATATCGGCTTCGTCGGAAGGAGTGATATCCTGCTGAGTTTCCTCAGGGGTGGCCTCGCTTTCCGGCTCATCGTCAATATATGTGAACCTTGAAGTCTGATGCTCTTTCTTATCCTTTTCACTGTTCTCGCTAAGTTTGAAACGTGCTATCATATTCTTTAGTATAAGCGACTGGCTTGAAAGCTCTTCGCTTGCGGAAGCTGAACCGACTGCAGTCGAGGTATTGGCTGATACAACGGCTGATATTTGGTCTACTCCCGTATTTACCTGAACGATAGCTTCTGCCTGCGCCTCAGAAGCGTCTGAGATATTCTTTACGAGATCCTTTATAGTATTTGAATTGCTTACGATATTGTTCAGCGAATCAGCAGTTTCTTCGGCTATCTTAGAACCCTTTGAAACAGCGGCAGACTGGTTTTCGATAAGTGAAGCGGTCTGCTTTGCGGCTTCGGCTGATCTTGATGCCAGACGTCTTACCTCGTCTGCTACCACGCCAAAGCCCTTTGAACCCTCTCTTGCGGCCTCTACGGCGGCGTTAAGGGCAAGGATATTTGTTTGGAATGCGATCTCGTCAATGACCTTGATTATCTTTGAGATCTCATCGGAAGCAGTATGGATAGCATTCATGGCATTTACCATGTTGCCCATATCGCTGTTGCAGTTGTCAACGGCTTCGGTATTCTTAAGTACGATATTATAAGCGTTCTTAGAGTCCTCAGAGTTCTGAGTTATCTGCTTTGAAACATCACTGAGGGTAGCGGAAAGCTCCTCGATCGCGGAAGCCTGCTGTGTAGAACCCTGTGATACAGACTGTGCGATATTTGACACCTGAACCGCTCCTGAGTTCACCTGCTCGGCTGACATATTGATAGAAGCAAAGGTATCAGACAGAGAGTCGAGTATCTCGTTAAACGTACTCTTTATCTTATAGAAGTCGCCCTTGAAAGTACCTTCCATTCTATGGCAAAGGTTGCCCTCGGATATCTGGGTAAGAGCCACTGTGATAAGGTTGATATACTGTCTGAGGCAGACGATAGTTTCTTCCAGAGAGTTTGAAAGGACGCCAAGCTCGTCCTTTGAATACCAAACGTCAACAGGGTCGGTAAGGTTGCCCTGTGCGAGAGAACGAAGTCTGTTTGTGGTAGAAATGATAGGCTTTGTTATCCTCTTTGCAAAAAGCAGAGAGAACAGCACCGTCAGGCACATAAGCACAACGCCCATTACAATGATATTAGTAAGTGCGCTGGAGCTTGCAGTGGTGAAGTCGGCAACATTTGTAACCATGACGACAGTACCGTCAAAATATGACGAACCATAATAGCCCACGATATAATTGTTATCCTTAAATTTATACTCTGTTGTACCGCTATTATTTGCAAGTATTTTCTCAACGGCATTTGTCACTTCCGTATATTCTTCATCTTTCTTACCGATCTCAAGGGCATTTTTACCTATCTGATCTGTATCCTTATGAAGAAGGATCTCTCCGTCTTTACCAACAAGATAAACATAGCCGGATTTTCCGAAGGTATATTCATTAAGAGCATTGACAAGCATATCGCTCTGAATGGTAATACAAGCGACTTTTTGTTCTGTGTTGCCAGACTTTGTTGAAGCAAGTATAGAAAAATAATTCTTACCGCCAAAGGTATATATATCGGTTATATAAGCCGAGCTTCTTTCGCAAGCGCTTATGATGTGCTCCTTTTCAACTGATGACGATACCATTTCATTATCTGTTGCAAGCACAATGCCATTGCCGTCATAAACTGTAAAATTCAGATAAAAGCCTGTGTTGTCTGCAAAGCCACTTTTTACCGCCTTCAGTCTGTCAGCGTCAGTTTTTGCCCCTAAAAAAGAATCAGACTTTACGGTCGAAACTATATTATTCGTATAAGAGCTGATCGTCGAGTCAAAATTCTTAGCCGCCTGAACAGCCAGTGGTTCAGCGGTGCTTTTGAGCGTATCCTTTGCAGAAACGTTTATAAAATACACGGAAACCAAGCTAAGCAGCACCGTGATTATAAGTGCGATTGAAAGCATTGCCAAAAGCAGCTTTGAACGCAACGTTTTCATATACAGTTCCCCCTTATGAACTTGTTTTTAACGCAGCACACAACACTGCGATATTACGTGTTTATTATATCATAATTGCACAATTATTTCAAGTACCACAAGCATATTTTTTGTGAACTTATGATGCAATTAATGATATGGAGGTGAATAAAAATAGGTAAAAAGGGGGTAAATAAAATATGTACATAAGTCTAAGGATAAGAAAAAGGGTGATGCTTTGTGTTATAGCTGTGCTTTCTATGATGGCGGCGGTGGCTGTTATGCCAACCTTTGCAAAAGAAGAAAAAACAGATGGGATAAAGCTTCCGATCATAATGTATCACAGCATTGTAAAAAACGAAGATCGCAGCGGTGAGTATGTCATAACGCCTATCGAGCTTGAAAAGGATCTGCTTTATCTGAAGCAGAACGGCTACACTACTGTTTTTGTAAATGACGTTATAAGATATGTGAAGCGTGGGGGCGAGCTGCCTGAGAAGCCTATTATACTGTCCTTTGATGACGGCACTTACAACTACAGAGAATATCTTCTGCCGCTTCTTGAAAAATACGATATGAAAGCCACTGTATCTATTGTGGGGGCTTACACTGACGCTGCCTGCGAGGAGGCTGAGCCTGATCCTGCTTACTCTTATCTTGACTGGCAGGACGTTTCGGTGCTTCGTGACAGCGGTCATGTGGAGATATGCAATCACTCTTACGATATGCACAATCTTGAGGGCAGGCGTGGAGTCGGTCAGCTAGAGGGGGAAAGCTACGAGGATTACCGAAAGATATTTCTTAACGACACCACGAAGCTTCAAACGCTTTGCGATGAACACTGTGGTTTTCAGCCAAATGTTTACACCTATCCTTTCGGCATAACCTGCGAAAGTGCAAGTCGGCTCGTAAAGAACATGGGGTTTGAGGCTAGTCTTGGAGTAGAGGAAAAAATCAATATAATAAAAAAAGAAGATGAGCGCTGCCTTTTTGGTCTTTACAGATACAATCGCAGCGGGATCATCTCCACAGAAGAATTTATGGAAAAAGTTTTTGGAGCATAAAAAAAAGCAGCCCCTATTGGAGCCACTCTCTAAACTGAATCACCATCAGCATACTCACATTATACTCTGGCAGGTGTCGAAATTATACTTGTTTTTGTGTGATTTTTGTAAAAAAAATGTGTATTCGTGTAAACAGGGTGACAAATGCTGTCACAAACAGCCAAAAGCACGTTGATACGTCACTTTTGGCTGTTTATCATCTCTTTACACAGAACTTATTTATCCTTTTTGCCGCCTTTGATCTTTCCTCTTATCCAGATAATTATTACGACAAGTGCGATAACAAGGACAATAAGGACGATAGCAAGGGCTGTATTGAGCATCTTTTTATACTGGTCCATAACATTTGCGTTTTTGGACACGGCAGATGAAGTATCGGAGCTGTCTTTCTTTTGGACGGTCTGGGTCTGCTGTTCATCTCCGCCTGCGGCTCTTATTATGGTGACAGTATAGGTGGCGGCATTGCCGTCAACGTCTGTGACAGTTATGGTTCGTACATTTTCGCCCACCTGACACTCGCTTGTGCCTGTATACCATATGTAATCAGAGGGGCTTGCTGTTGTTCCCTCTATCTCAACATTGGTAACGGAATTGTCAACGTTCACTGTATAGTTATAGACATTATAGGCAAAGGCAGGAGAAAGCTCGCCGTTATCCACTGTCAGGGCTGTAAGAACGCCTTTATCGGGTATGCCGTTTGAAGGTGCGGTCTTAGTGGTAGTGGTGGTGGTAGTGGTCTTTTCGGTGGTGGTCGTGGTTTCTGTTTCGGTCTTGGTTTCCACCTTATCGCCTCCAACTGTTATGACACAATAGGCGGTAGGCGAGCCAATAAGCTCTGAATCAGGGGAATATATCTGACAGCTTTGCAGGCTTATATTTGCATTTCCTGCTGACAGACCTTTGAACGCAAAGCTGAGATCCACTTCTGAAGAGGGGGTATCAGGAAATCCGTTTACTGTAAGAACTCCTCCGCCGCCTGAGGCGTTGTCGCTTGACACAAATTCTATAACGGAATCGTCATAGGCGATATTTGCCTGAACGCTTCCTATCTCTGAATCTGCAGAAAATGTCACGGACACTTCAAACTGCTGATCGGTCATGACGGGGTTTTTAGGCGGATAGAAGAAAGCCTCCCCTGTTGCATGGGCAGTGAGAGCCGTCATTGGAACTGCAAGTGCGGCTGTCAAGAGCGATGAGAATATTCTTTTTACAAGCTTTGTTTTTGTGATCATTGCTATCCCTCCCGATAACATGGATAATTATTTGGTATAAACTTTGGCTATATCAGACCACTGTCCGAAATAGGTCTTGGCCCCTGTGGCTGTATAGCTTCTCACACGGACGAAATATGTCTTTTGGCTTTTAAGATTTGTTACGGTCTTTTTGTCGGTCTTATTTGAGGTCACCTTAACTGTCTTTGCATCGCTGAAAGATATATATTCAGCGTAGGATATCACATAGCCTGTAGCAGAGCCTTTCTGTGCATAGTCTATATAAAAGCCTTTTTTCACTGGCATGAGCTTTTGTATGGTCTGCTTTGCAGGGGTGATGACAAAAGACTTCGTTATCACTCCGCCATACGAACCTTTTCCTGTTACTGTTACCTTAGCTGTGCCTATATTCTTATTGCAGGAATATTTCACTGTATAGTCTGTGCCGTTTTTAAGGGTCTTGCCCGAATATGTGACCGTTATGCTTTGGGTGATGTTCTTGCCTGTGAAGGACTTGTTTTTTATGCCTGCGACCTTAGCTTTGGCAATATCATATTTTGCGGTGGTCACGCTCTTTGTATCAGACCATGCGCCGTTATAACGCTTGCCGCCGACTATTGTATACGAACGCACTCTTACATAATATTTCTTTCCTGCCGTTAGGTTTGAAACTGTCTTTTTATCCGTTTTGTTTGAGGATATGATCAAGGTTTTTGCACCTGTAAAGTCAGAGCGTGTACTGTACTGCAGTTCATATCCTGTGGCTGAGCCTTTCTGAGCAAAGTCGATAAAAAAGCCTTTATATCTTGTTTGCAGAGATTGTATCTCCTGTTTTGCAGGATAAATTGTAAAAGTTTTTGTTATCGTACCATGATAGTTGCCCATGAAGCTTATGGTTATTTTTCCAACGCCTATTTTTGTATTTGAGCTATAGGAAACAGTATAATCATGTTCAGGAAGAAGAAATTTTCCTCCGTCTGTTACCATAACGTCAGGTCTTATAGGCTTGCCTGTGTAGGAGAGCGCATCAACATAATAGACGCTTGTCAATTGGGCGGACTTTGGAAGAATGTCGAATGCTTTGGCTATAGCGCCGCTGTATCCGCCAATGCCTGTTATTATCATTTTGCCCTTGCCTGCGGCTATATTATCAGCATAGTCAATGGTATAGTCTTTATTATTTGTCAAAGTGGTATCGCCATAGGAAAGCGTTATACTGCTTTGAGCAAGCTCATAGCCTGTGAATGTCATATATGTTTTAAAGCCTGATATCTCGCAGTCTTTTATAAGCTTTCTGTCGGTATAGACCGCCTGCACTGTCATATGGGCTGTGACTTTTGAAAAGTCTTTATCCCAGCCTGTAAAGCGTTTGCCTTTTATGGTCGGTGCTTTGGGCGGATCGGCACTTTTGCCGTATTCTACGGTCTGAGATGACAAAACTGTGCCGTTTATATCGGTGAAATCGACCTTGCAGGTATTGGCTTTCCAGCCTGCATAAAGCGTCTTTGAGCCGTCTGAAAAGCTCACGGACGTTATAGGCTCGCTCTCAAGCTGTGAATCGGCATACCAGCCTGTGAACTGTGCGCCCTCTTTTGTGGGGGCGGAAAGCTGTGCGGTTTCGCCCTCACCAAGCTCATCATGGTTGAGGGGGCTGTTTTCGCCACCGTTCAAGATATAATCTATCTTTGCTTTGTCACTTGGGGTGACTTTTGCGGAAACTGTGGTGTTTTCTGTGAAAACTGTGTTGCTGTTCACAGGTTCACCTTTACGATACCAGCCGAGAGTGTAGCCCTGCTGAACGTTCACATTCGGGAACACGGCTTTGCCTGCATAGTCGGTGCAGACTTCTATGGTCTGTGCCACAGCGGAGAATGTTATCTTATGGGAAGCCTGCTCGCTATACGAGGTCTGGCGCACAAGAGTGCCGTCCATTGTCCACTTTGCGCTGTCTTTGAACTTTTCACCGTAGGTGTTCATTGCATATGCCCCTTGAGAAAGTGCATTTTTTGCAGAAAGGCTTGAAACCAGGCTGTCGCTGTCATTGCTGTAACAGCCGTATGCGTTCACAACGGAAACGGCAATATCCCTGCCTCCTATAAAGGCATTTGTAATGGCGGAGCTGTTTTCCCTTAGGTTTGAAGAACACTCTGTTATGATACCGCAGGATTGTCTTCCTATGACGCCGCCTGAATAGACTTCTCCTGACACTGTGCCGTCAAAGGTGCAGGCTTTTATGGCTGTTCCTTGATAAAAGCCCACTATTCCACCTGCGTAATCGCCTTTCACTATACAGTTTTTCAGGGAAATGTTATTTATCTCCGCACCATTTTTTATGTATGCGAAAAGCCCTGAATACTCCCCTGAGGAGATAACTGCGTTTTTTATAAGATGTCCGTTGCCGTCAAAATAGCCCATGAATGGGTTTTCAGAATCACCTACGGGTGAGATAGTTTTTCCGTCAAAGTCAAGGTCAGCTTCAAGGGTGACTAGCTTGCCCTCGAAGCTTTCGCCACTGCTGACACGCTTTGCAAAGCTTTCCCACTGGGCTTCTGTGGTTATAACAAGGGCTTCGTCCTGTTCTTCTGCGGCGGAGATAAGGAGCTTTTGTGCGTTTGAGATATCATTTTTAGAAGCATTCTCGTCTGCAAGCACCGTTCGGGCGTTGTTTGCTTCCCTTTCACAGCCTGCAAGGGTGCCGTACTTCGCAAGGGTGGTTTCAAGTGAACTTTTATCGGGCTTTGCAGTATCGTCAGTATAAGCATAGATAAAAAGACTTCCTATGGAGTCGGTCTTATCTGCTCCAACGTCAGACCAATATTTGCCGTTAAGAGAAACATAGCTTTGCCCTGACTGCGCCTTTGATGTTCGGTCGCTTTCTGCAAGGAGATATCCCCTGCCGCTGTCACCGCTGAATTTTACTGAAATGGAATATTTCTCGCCCTCTTCAAGGAGGATATCCTCGGGAAAGTCAACTGTATAAAAGCCGTTTGCGGACACTGAGTCGCTTATCTGCGTTTCAAGGACGCCTATAGGGTCGCTGTCGGAAACGTTGGTATAGACGCTCAGGGTGTAATCCGCACTGCCCGTTTTGCCCACATACATAAAGCCTGCTTTATCAAGCTTTTCATCGGCTTTAGCGGTGAAAACATTTGCACCGTAAACAGAGCCGTCGTTGCTGGCGTTCACAACATAGCCTGTCATTTTGCTGTAGTGATATGTATTATCACAGCTTTCTTCAAAGTCATAGCAGCAAAACTGTCCGAACTCTGCTTCATCATAGGACACCCAATAGAAGCCGTCATTGTCCTGATCTGCGCCCCACGAGCCTTTCACAAGCCATGCACCGTTATTGGCAGGCTTATATCTGAAATTATCCTTACTGTAGTTATCGTCCCAGCCCACCACTGTGACGGAATGATTTATGATAGTGTTTTTTGAGGCGTCGGGATCATAGTAGGCAGTATTGTTATGATTCATATAGCCATTTCCTGCAAAATAGCTTGCGGAAACTGCTCCAAGCTCCATTATTTTACGCTTCACCTGCGTGGTGCTTGAAAGCTCCATGACATAATTCAGCCTGTATTCGCTGACGCTTTTCTTATTTTCGGAAACTATCATATTCTCTGTGCCGGATTCTAAAAACGGCTCGTAATCCTCATAGCATAGTCCCTGACCATTTGCAAGGGCGGAGGCCGCAAAGAGCCAGTTTCCTCCTGATGAGAAATCGTCTTTACCTGTGGCTGTGCCTGAATTTGAGGACAGGACCAAGGCAGGCACGGAAAATTCTGCGGAGGGGTTTTCAAGCCCCTTTTTGATAAGATCCTGTTCTGCACAGGCAAGGGCTGAAAATGCCCAGCAAGCACCTGTTGAAGCCTGATCTTTTACTGTTGTGATCTCTCCTGAGCTTCTTGGGTCATAGGTGGATGGGAGCTTTCGGGCGGCTAGTCTTGCAGGGGACTTTATCTGATAGTCGCCGTCTGTGCTTTTGGCCACGCCCTCTATCTCATAGCTATAGCCGTTATGGGTAAAGTTTACGGGAACGACTTTTATGCCGTTATCCTCGTTGGCAAGTGCAAAAGTCTGCGCCGAAAGCTGAAAAGCCAAGAGCAAAGCTGTCAAAAGCCCCGCCGCACCTTTCATTCTTCTCATGTTCCGCCCTCCTGTTTATCTCAGGTTATGGTTATCTTTCTTGTATACTCGTTTGAAATACATCTTCCGTATGCCGCTGTTTCTCTAAGTCTTACTGCGTTCTTTTCAAGGAAAGCAACACGCTTTGCATAGTCGGAGATATCCTCAAGCTTTTTCAGCGAGGTATCATACTCAAGAGTTCTGTTCTCAGCCTGCGCAAGTATGCGTGTGCCTGTGCGGTTAAAGGCAAGTATCCTGCCGTATGGCACTTGTCTGATATCGTCCTTTCTGATGCCGAGAACAAGGTGCAGGACCATTCTTCTTACTCTTGCCATGGTGATATTCTTTGACTTTATACGCTGTTCAAAGATATCCATAGTTTCAGGGCAGGAGCTTACGACAGACATAAATCTGTTGGCAAGGTGTTCGTCGCAGTCAGGTAGGGCTAGAAAATCTTCTCTTGAAGCTGTGCAGAGCTTGAAAAGCATTTCTCTGCCTGCCTGCCGGGTAAAGGACGGCTTACAGCCCTCAAAATCATATGGAACAAATTTCTGCCACTCACCGCCCTCTTTTATAAGCTCTCTTATATGAGAAGCCGAAGCAAAATCACCAGACTCTGCCTGAGAATCATGTGCAACAGCTTCACGCTTTACGGCATAAGGCACTAGCCATGGGGCTATACGCTTTGCCGCCTTTATATACTCCACTGCAAGAACGTTATTTGGTGTGGAGAATATCTCTTCGGCGGTTCTGCCATAAAGACCTATGGAGGCTTCATACATAGCCTGCGGGTAGGTCTTTCCCTGAGATAAAAGTTCTCTTACCTGCTGTGAATTTTCAAGCATTGCGGATATTTCAGCCGCCTGTTCAAGGGCGTTCCTATCACCGCTTTCACAGCCGAAAGACAAGGTCGTTACCACGTCCTCCCCAAGACCTGCAAGAAGCCTTACTGCACTTCTTGCAAAGACCTCACTGTTTGAACACGAGAACGGGCATGGCAGTTCTATAACAAGGTCTGCACCGTTTCTTATAGCAGCCTGCGCTCTGTCATATTTTGAGAAAACAGCCGCTGAGCCACGCTGCACGCAATCACCGCTCATTACTGCGACGATACCCTCTGCGCCAGCCTGTCTTGTGGCTTGTATCTGATATTTGTGTCCGTTATGAAACGGATTATATTCCGCAACTATTCCCGCAATTTTCATTTTTTACTCCTCTTTCTACCCTATGCTTATTTTATTCCGTCTTTCAAAAGCTTACTGCGAATTATGATACTAATATGTTAAGCCCTAGTAAAAAAATTGTGCAATATGTATATTTATGAAAAAAGCTCTTGAAATTTATCATTAATATTGATATACTATAAGTATATGATATTATGGGCTTAAAGTCAAGCCCGTTATCTGACATATTATAATTGGGAGGAGATTTTTTCCAATGAAAATCTTAGTTGTAAACGCAGGTTCATCATCACTTAAATATCAGCTTCTGGATATGAAGGACGAGTCTGTTATCGCAAAGGGCAACTGCGACCGTATCGGTATCGACGGCCATGTGAGCGCAAAGACAGGCGACGGCAGACACATCGAGGAGGATTGCAATTTCCCTACTCACACTGAGGCTTTTGAAAAGCTCGTTGAGGTACTCACATCAGGCGAAACAAAGGTCATCGACTCTATGTCTGAGATATCAGCCGTTGGTCACAGAATAGTTCAGGGTGCTGAGATATTCAAGGAGACCTGCCTTGTAACAGACGAAGTTATCGACCAGATCGACTCACTGGCTGAGCTTGCACCTGTACATAACCACCCACACGCTCTTGCACTGAGAGCCTGCAAGGCAGTTATCCCAGCAGGCACACCACAGGTAGTCGTATTCGACACTGCTTTCCACTCAACAATGCCAAGAAAGGCTTATCTCTACGGTCTGCCATACGAGTGCTACACTGATCTTCATGTAAGAAAATACGGCTTCCACGGAACATCACACAGATTTGTTTCAGGCGAGCTTGCAAGAGTAATGGGCAAGCCTATTGAGGAGCTTAAGATAGTTTCATGCCACCTTGGCAACGGCTCATCTATCACAGCTATCAACGGCGGCAAGTCTGTTGACACATCAATGGGCTTCACTCCTCTTGACGGTCTTGTAATGGGCACACGCTGCGGTTCTGTTGACCCTTCTGCTGTTGACTATGTTGAGAAGAAAATGGGCTTCACACCTGACCAGATGACAGAATACATGAACAAGAAGTCAGGCTTCCTTGGTCTTTCTGGTATCGGCTCTGACAACAGAGATATTCAGGCTGCTGCAAGCGAGGGCAACGAGAGAGCGCTTATCGTAAGCGAGATATTTGCTTATCAGATCAAGAAGTTCATAGGTTCATACGCTGCTGCAATGAACGGCCTTGACGCTGTTATCTTCACAGGCGGTATCGGTGAGAACGCACCTGAGGTAAGAGCGGCTGCTTGCTCAAATCTCGATATTCTCGGTATCCACATTGACGCTGAGAAGAATCTCTGCCGTGGAATACTCAAGGAGATATCCACAGACGATTCTAAGACAAAGGTTTACGTTATCCCAACAAACGAAGAGCTTCTCATTGCAAGAGATACTCTGGCACTTGTTACAAAGTAATATTTCAGATAACATTAAGGACGGCTTTCTTATGAGAGCCGTCCTTTTTTTGCGCATAAAAAAGGCACAGGAGAGGTTTTCCTGTGCCTTGATTTGTTTGATAAGACCGCCAATTTTCATGTAGGGGCTAGCGCCCTCGACAGCCCGATTTTGAGAGTGTAAAAGTTTGAATTATCACGAAGTTTTATGGGTTGACGAAATATCAAGAAGTGGGACGTCGTATTTATGCAAAGCAGAAATTGCGTCGCTCCACTACATATTTGTTTGAATGTACGATATTGGCTATATACGTTTTCCAAACACCATTGTATCAGGTCTTAACGCCTGAGAACTGCGTCTGATAAAGTCTGTAGTAACAGCCCTTGGCGGCGATAAGCTCCTCATGACTACCCTGCTCTGCAACACGTCCACCGTCGATAACGACTATCTTATCGGCGTCACGGATAGTGGAAAGTCGGTGAGCGATGATAAGGGACGTTCTGTTTTTCATAAGAGCCACCATTGCGGACTGAATGTGCATCTCAGTTCTGGTATCAACTGAGGAAGTGGCTTCGTCAAGAATAAGTATCTTCGGGTCGGCAAGCACTGCTCTTGCTATGGAGAGAAGCTGACGCTGACCTTGTGAAAGGTTTGAGCCGCCCTCGGCAAGCACTGTGTCGTAACCCTCGGAAAGTCTTTCTATGAACTCGTCTGCGTTCGCAAACTTTGCCGCCGCCTTTATTTCATCAAGGGTGGCGTTTTCTCTGCCGTAGCGGATATTCTCCTCTATGGTGTCCTTAAAAAGCACTGTATCCTGCAAAACTATGGCTATGGAACGTCTGAGCTTGTCTTTCGGGATATCGTAAATGCTCTGACCGTCTATAGTTATCTCACCGCTGTCAACGGGATAAAATCTTGTGAGGAGGTTCACTATGGTGGTCTTGCCTGAGCCTGTTGCACCGACTATGGCTATTTTCTGACCTGCTTTTACTTCAAGATCGAGGTCTTTTAGCACCTGCTTTTCAGGAACATACGAGAAATCTATATGCTTGAAGTCGATATCGCCTTTGACGTTTTCCACCTCAAAGTCAGCCTTGCCCTCGTCAGTTTCCTTATCGGCGTCCATGACTTCAAAGATACGCTCTGCGCCTGCTATTGCGGTCTGGATATTCGCAAACTGATTTGCAATCTCATTGATAGGACGTGAGAACTGTTTTGAATAGAGTATGAAAGCCTGAATAGTTCCCACTGTTATAAAGCCTTTTATTGCGAACCAGCCGCCAAATGCAGCGATAAGGATAAAGCCGAAATTGGATATTAAGTTCATGCAAGGACCCATTACACCACCGAATATCTGATCTTTTATGCCACATTTTTTCAGATTGTTGCTCATTTTCTCGAACTTGTCAACAGCGTCCTGCTCTTTGCCATAGGAAACGACCGTTCTATAGCCAACGACCATTTCTTCCACTTCGCCGTTTATCTCGCCAAGAAGCACCTGCTGTTTGATGAAGTATTTCTTCATATACTTTGTGAGTACGCCTGAAACGAATATGGTAAGGAACACCGTAGACAGTGAGATAAGGGTAAGAAGCGGTGAATACAGAAGCATTATGACAACTGTTCCCACTATGGTCAGCACGCCTGAGATGAGCGAGCCTATAGACTGAGAGATAGTTGTGGAGATATTCTCGACGTCGTTTGTCATACGGCTCATTATATCGCCATGGCTATGGGTATCGAGATATTTTATAGGAAGTCTTACAAGGCTTGAGAACAAGTCTTTACGCATGGTCTTTACTGTGTACTGTGAAAGCTTTGCGGAGAATATTCCCTGCATATAGGTGAAAACAGAGGACAGGAGATAAACTGTCCCAAGACCTATGAGCGTTTTGCCAAGCGCACCGAAGTCAACGCTTGTTTTCTTTTTGGTGAGAGTAATGCAGTCGATAGCTATCTGCTGTATTGACGGTGCGGCAAGATTGAGCAGAGTTATGATGAGCATTACACCGATAAGAGCGAAAAACAGATATCTGTTTCTGCCTATGTAGCCTATGAGCTTTTTAAGGGTGTTCTTGGCGTCCTTAGGCTTTTCCATTGTGAGCCTTGCACCGTGAGGTCCGCCCGGTTTTCTTCCGCCGGGTCCCATTGGAGGCATTGGAGGCATTACACTTCACCTCCTGACGTTTTTACCTGTGAGGCGTAGATATCCTGATATACTTCGCAGGTCTTTAGCAGATTTTCATGAGTATCGCAGGCACAAAGCTTGCCGTGGTCAAGGACGGCTATCCTATCGCATGATTTTACGCTCTGGATACGCTGTGCAATTATGATAAGGGTAGTGCCGTTCATTTTGCGGTCTATCTCCGCACGGAGCTTCGCTTCTGTGCCAAGGTCGAGGGCGGAGGTGGAATCATCAAGAATGAGGATCTCAGGTTTTTTAAGTACCGCTCTTGAGATAGAAAGTCTTTGCTTCTGACCGCCTGACAGTGAAGCACCCTTTTCGGCTATAATACCCTCATAGCCTGCAGGTATCTTCTGAATGAACTCGTCAGCCTGAGCTGCCTGTGCGGCGGAGATGACCTCCTCATGGGTAGCGTTTTTGTCGCCCCACTTTATGTTGTCCTCAACTGTGCCTGAGAAAAGCTCGCTCTTTTGCAGGACTATTCCAACTTTCTTTCTAAGCTCGTCAAGCTTGCAGTCCTTGACGTTTACGCCGTCAACAAGGACTTCCCCTGCTGTGCAATCGTAAAATCTTGGGATAAGGTTCACAAGGGAGGATTTTCCCGAACCAGTTGCACCTAGTATGGCGACACTCTCGCCTGACTTTATATCAAGGGTAAGGTCTGAGATAACAGGTCTGCCCTTGGTTTCAGGATAGGAAAATGAAACGTTTTTAAAGCTCACTGTGCCCCCTGTTTTATCTGAAAGGGAAACGCTGCCGCTTTTTATAACAGGGTCAGTTTCAAGGACTTCTCTCAATCTGTTTGCAGATGCGGAAGCCTTTGCGAGGGTCTGGAACATCATAGACATCATCATTACGCCATGCAAGACCTGAGTAAGATATGTGATAGCCGCCATGACCTCGCCGACCTTCATAGCTTGTGCCTGCACCTGCCAGCCGCCTATAACTATAACGGCAATAACAGACAGATTGAGTATTATCATAAGAAGCGGCTGAAGGATAGCCATAAGGGTCTGAACACGGAGGTTTGATTCCATAAGGCTTATATTTGCATCGTCAAAACGCTTTTCTTCTGTATCCTCTCTCACATAGGCTTTTACTACTCTTGCGCCTGTGACGTTCTCCTGAACCACAGAGTTTACGCTGTCAAGACGTTTTGCAACAATAAAATAGTATGGGTTTGCCTTTTTGAGAATTACTATCATCATGATTATCTCGACAGGCAAGGCACATAGGATTATTATTCCAAAGCGAACGTTCAGAGTGAGCATCATGATTATTCCGCCAAAGAACAGCAGGCTGTCACGCACCAACATTCTCAGCATGAAGTCTACCATTTGCTGGATAGCGGTTATATCCGCTGTAAGACGTGTTACCAATGAGCCTGTTGTGAACTTGTCGGTCTGTTCAAAAGAAAGACCCATGACACGCTTGAAAACGTCCACACGCAGATCTCTTGAAAAGCTTTGGGAAGCTATCCCACCGAATGCAGAAGCCGCAATTCCACAAGCTCCGCCACCTATAAGAACAAGGAGCATGAGAAGTCCCGTTCTTATGATAAGATCCATATCCTGACCCAGCACGCCATCGTCAACTATTTTTGACATAAGCTTTGGCTGAAGCAGGTCGCCCAGCACTTCTCCCACCATGGATAGAGGTGTCAGCACCGCAAACAGTGCATAGGGCTTCAAGTATTTGCTTAGTTTTACTTTCAAAGCAGTTCCTCCTAAAATTTTATTTCAGGCTACTTATACGCAGGGGAACATTGACGGAAGATAGCAAATGCAGAGCCGTGGGCTGTCAAGGACGCCAGCCCATACAAAATGTGTGATATAACTTTTTTATGTAGTGGCGAACAGCGTTCGCCCGCATTGCTTTTGTTTTGCTAATGATCGCATCGACTTTTCACTGCTGGTGACAAGGCAGAGCCTTTGAAATCACAGCCCTAATTGTGCATTATCTCAAGCTCCCCGGACAGCTCCTGCGCTGTCATTTTTCTGCTGAGGGAGGCTTTGTCTATCATTATGGTAACAGGCTCTTTTCCGTGGATATCGAACCAGTTGTCAGAGAAAACGCAATCTGCGGTCTTTAGGCTGAGGCAAACGCTTTTGGCGTAATTCTCGGCACAGAATGTCAGGGCGAATTTATCCTCGCTTTCTGATATGCCGTAGGTTATGGCAGGCTCTAAGAATGTAAATTCTTTCGGGCGCACAAAGAGGGTTGTGCCAAAGCTCAACACCTTGCCGTTTTCCATAATGGAATATTCAAGATATTTTTCACGAGGGTCGGTGCGGTTTTTAAGCTCGTCTGAAAGGTCGATAGTAAGGACGTTTTGTGCGGTAAGAGCCGGAACGTTCACGGACTTTTCTCCGCTTTGCAAAATTTCTGCTTTGTTGTTTCTCAGCTTCCATTTTACTATGCCCTCAAAGGCTGTCATGCGCTCGTTGGATATATTGAGCACAGGCTTTTTTCTATGGGTATCGTCGCAGGAGATAAGGCATGGAGCGTAAAAACGCTTTGCATAATAATGCAGACCTTTCCACCTGCCGAAATAGTCGATACTTGACCATGAGATAACAGGGTTTGAATCATTCACCTGCCAATATGCAGAGCCCATACATCTGCCTCTTGCTCTTCTCATATGCTCAACATTTGAGCGTATGCAATCCGCCTGAACGAGCTGTGAGGAATAGATGAGCTTTTTGAAATCATATGGATATCTTACCATTTGAGCGAGATAGTACATTATCTTCTCGTTGCCCTGAACGCACTTCTGATGCGCCGCCATAACTGGTGAGCAAAGGTCAAAGTCGCCCTTTGTTTCATCAGCAAAGGCACGGCAGGTCTTTATATCAGGCAGGCTTTCAAAGCCGTATTCCGAACAGAAGCGGTAATAAAATTCTCTGAACGCTTCGATAGGCTTGAAGTTATGCCAAACGTCCCAATAGTGCATATCCCCTGCATGGTTTGAGGAAGCGTCCTTAAAGCCTCCACCTGATGAAGGTGATGACGGCCAATAGAAGGTGTTTTCGCAGGGGTCATAGGCTTTAAGCACCTGTGGGATAATATCCTCAAAAATGATAAGATAGTCACGCTTTGCTTCCTCGTCCTCGGGAAGACCCCAATATTCCCATGCGGATTCTATCTCGTTGTTGCCGCACCACAGACCAAGAGAGGGGTGGTTTCTCAGGCGGATAACGTTGTCACGAACTTCCCCACGGACAGTTTCTTCAAACTCCTCCGTGAGCAGATATGCAGAGCAGGCGAACATAAAGTCCTGCCATACTATGATACCATTCTCGTCGCAGTAGTCATAGAAATACTCGTCAGGATAATAACCGCCTCCCCACACTCTTATAAAGTTATAGTTTGCGGCCTTGCAATCTGCAAGGAGCTTTCTTGTTTTCTCCTCGTTACAGCGTGTGACTATCTGGTCTTCAGGGATATAGTTTGCACCCATGGCAAATATCTTCACGCCATTGTTTATGAAACAAAATTCCTCGCCCCACTGATCTTTTTCACGGCTGACAGTTAAAGTTCTAAGACCTATGCGCTGTGTATTTTTATCAGCACACGAGCCGTTTTCATCATACAAAGTCACGGCACAGCTATAGAGTGGCTGTTCGCCATAGCCGTTCACCCACCAAAGCTGAGGGTCGTTTATCACAAGCTCTGTTTCATAATATTCTGCACTTTTCTCTAGGCTTATGTCGGCTTTTGCGGCGATATTGCCCTGCGGGTCGGATATTTCCACCATAGCTTTTTTACAGCCGTGGTTTTCTATATGCAAAAGGGCTTTCAAAGTCACTTTGTTATCGGTATGTTTCTGGCTGTAATAGACGTCAAGTATACGTCCTGCATCTGGGACGATAAGGGATACACTGCGCCATATTCCCATGTCAGGGAGCATTGGACCCCAATCCCAGCCGAACATACAATGGGCTTTTCTTATATGTGTATAGCCTGTCATGGTGGAGTCAACGCCCCAAAGGTGACGTTTTTCGTCCATTTCTTTTATGTATCTGTTTGGCGAGGTTATTTTCACTGTGAGAGTGTTGTCCCCCTCTTTGATAATACCATGGACAGGAAACTCCCACACTCTGTGCATATTGTTCACTCTGCCGAGGTGAATGCCGTTGAGATAGACGTTTGCTATGGTATCAATGCCGTCAAAGTGCAGGACAGTATGTTTGCACTCCACTGCGGACTTGTCTGCGATGAATGTAGTTTCAAAATCGTAATCATCATCACATATCTGTGTTGAGATATACTCGTTCTCACGATAATATGGGTCGGGTATCTTTTTATAGTCAAGTAGGGTCTTATATACAGAGCATGGAACTTTGCAGTCAAAACTCTCCTGCGAGCCTGCTTTTTTCATTTTCCAGTTATCGTTAAGGCTTACTGTTATACTCATTATTTTTCTCCTTATTTATCATGAATGCAGAAAAGGTTTGTTTCCCATGCGGGGTAGTATCTTTCCTGACGTATATAGAATTTGTATCCTTTGCAAAGGCTGTTTATATACAGAGGCAGGGTGATGTAATCATATGGTCTGTGATACAACGCACTGCATATTTTGGGAGCATAGCGTGAAATGGTATATTCACTGCCTTTGATAGCTTCTAGGTCTGCTCCCTCAACGTCATATTTTATATAGGTGCATTTTTTGCCTGCAAGAACGCTGTCCAGACTTCTTGCACGAACCTTTTTTCCTGCGGCATCTACTCTGCCCTGTCTGCCTGCGCCACCTGCGAAATAAAGCTCGGTATCAATACTCCATGCGGCGGCATTGTAAAGGCTTATATTGTCATTGGCTTTTAGATTTTTCAGGCATTTCTGAAAGTTTTTTCTCTCAGGTTCGAGGGCATATATTCTCTCATACTTTCCCCCTGTGCGTGAGATAAGCTCTGCGGCAGTGTCGCCTGTGTATGCTCCCAAGTCGCAATATACCTCGTTTTCTCCAAGGGGAAGTATCTCGGTTATCTTGTCCTTATCCGTAAATATCTCACGGAGATAAGAAAGCTTGCCTGTTATCTTGAACGCTGTCAGCTTTTCAAAGGTAAGCTTTGAAATATCGTCATCAAAAAGGCGGTAAGCTTTTTCAGCCTGAGAATACATTGAGAGAAGCTTTTCCTTGCTGAAATTTTCATCGCCTGCAACGCACATTTCCGGCACTATGACCTCGCAGCTTTTTTCAATATTGTCGATACGCTCCATTATCTCAGGCAGGCTCGTGCCAAAGCCAAGCACAACTGTGATATTCCCAAACTGCGCTTGCACCTGAGAGAAAGTCTGCACCTTAAACCCTCTGAAGCTTTGTCCACGGACAAAATCGTCGCTTGCAAAAACACCTGTGCATTTTATGCCAAGTCTATCAAATTCATCAAGAAGCTTTTCCGCTCCATCGCCCATGCCGTATATGAATATCGGCTTTTCGCAGGTCTTGAGCCTGTCCCACGAGCTTTCAAGGGACTGAAAATATTCTTTTGAAAACATTCACACTTTCCTCTCCAAAAAAGGCTCTCACAGAAAGATCTGCGAAAGCCCCTTATTCTTATAGAACTTTATATGATATCGTCATTGATATCAAAATCATCATGATCATGGCAATGACCGCCGTCACCGCCGACCATATCTCTGCCCCTTACACGGTATCTATCACGATTTATATTGATATACTTATCAAGCTGTGCAAGCACATCTCTTGGTGCTTTTATGGACTTGACTTCCTTAATAGGCGTATCAACGTCTTTGACATTCATTACTATTGTGCCACAGCCGAACATTCTTTGTCCGAACGGCAGGACAAGCTTTTTGTCGATGACCCTATAAAGGTCAAGCTCGTCTTCCTCTATGCTGAGAAAACCCTTGCGTGTTATAAACTTATCTTCTGTGAGAAAATATCTTGTAAATGATATAGGCAGACCAAAAATCGTTCTTTTCTTATCTGTCCAAATGTAATTGATAACGTCTTTTTTCATAAAACGACGTCGCCTCCCTCAAGATGATCTATAATTTTTTACAAAGACATCATTGCAAACTGGTGGCACAAAAAAGTTGCTGACCATGTTTTTGCAACGATCCTCCCGTATATTTTACCACGCAATAAAGCTTTTGTCAAGAAATTATCTTTTGTAAAAGCTATGTAAAAATGCCATTCATTTATATATTTCTATATCATTTCGTAAATATTAATAAATGTAAAATCACACATTTATCTTAATATTTTTTTAATTATTTAGCAATCTTTGCTGGCGTTTTCGACTTTTTTCTACATAAAATAAGCTTTCATAACAATGTAAAGTTGATGTAAAATATAGCGAATCGTCAATTTATTCATATAATGTATTGATTTAAACGACACAAAAGCATATTTTCTCTGTGTAAATTACAATATTTGCACAATTATCTCATTTAAAATTTGGTCATAACCGACATTTGTTTATTTACTATGTATAGATTGTTGCGTGTTTCTTAAAACATAGTACAAAAAGCAAGAAAATTAAGTAAAAAACTTGAAATTATATCGTAAAAATGTTATACTGCAAGTGTAGTATAAAGTTAAAAAAATAAAAAAACCGGAGGAAGATTTAAAATGTGTAAAAAAGACGTGATCAAAATCCTTGTCGGAAGCCTCAATCAGGCCGGCATGAAGGTGGCAGACTATCTGAAAAAACAGGGGTACAATGTTGCGCAGTCAGACTACAATCCACTGGAGATACAGCTTGAGGTGCTTAAAAGCAAACCTGATTTTCTGATAATTTCAGAAATAACTGAGTTTCCCTACGAGCTGTGCAAAAATCTCAAAGGGGCTTGTCCTAAGCTGAAAATAATCATGCTTTCAGACAGAAAAACCAACAATGGACTTGCAAAATACGCAGACATGATAATAAAAAGTCCTCTAAGCTGTGCGGATATCAAAAACGCACTCAGAGCGCTTCAGTGTCCTGACGATTATGCAGATCTGAACATCACAATAACACGAAGCTCTGATGAGGGGTACACCAATGGCGACATACAATCTGCTATATCCACCGTGATGAAGCGGTTGTGCATAACTCCGAATTATAACGGCTATGGCTACATTAAAGAGGCAATAAAAATGGCTCTTACGACAGACAAAGCCAACAGACGTGTTACAAAGGTCATTTATCCAGAGATAGCGGCGGCACATGGAGTAACCACAGTAAGCGTTGAAAGAAACATGCGCACCGCCATAAGGATCGGTTGGGAAAAGGCTCATGACAAAGACAAAGCCGAGATATTCGGTAATTTCGCCATAAGACCTGACCACTACCCCACGAACAGCGAATTTATTTTCGTTGCCGCCGAATACATAAACAGCAAATATCCAGCGGAAAAGGCATTATCAGCCACCGCTGAACATACTAGCGAAAATAATTTATTTATCTGACAAGAAGAAAGCCGTTATGCCCACAGGCACAGCGGCTTTTTTCTATATAAACGAAACGTCCTGCAGTAAATGACAACGGGCTGCCCTGCGGACGCAGATCTTCGGCTGCGTCACCCACTGTCATACGATCACTGCAGACGCTCCGTTATCTCATTTTATGCCGACATGGTTTTTATGACACAAAAAAGGCGCTGTAAAAAAACGCGCAATAAAAAAAGACTGCAACCACCCTTAAAAGGGTAGGAAAGCAGTCTTTTTTTGTGGTATAATAAATTTGATGAAAAAATACCAACAAGAATATAATACACCATATCAATTAAAATTTCCTATAGAAATTGAAAAAATTATTGAAACAACAGATCCGGTATATACATTTTGTGAAGTTTTTGATCATATTGACCTAAATAAATACCTGACGACTGAGGAACGCAGGACAGGCAGACCAAGATATGATGAAAAAACTTTGCTAAAAGTAATACTGTTCGCATTCATGGAAAATGGCTATGAATCATTAAGAAAAATAGAAAAGCTGTGCAAAACAGATATCCGCTTTATGTGGTTATTACAGGACGAACCGCCGCCAAGCCATATGACGATAGACAATTTTATGAACAATGTGCTTAACGGAAAAATAGAAGAGATATTCGCTGACATCAATGCTTACATATTTGAACAAGAAAACGTAGATATGGATCATGTGTACATAGACGGAACAAAGATCACAGCCAACGCCAACAAATACAGCTGGGTATGGAAAAAGAGCTGCGAGAAAAATCGAGTGAAGGTATTTGCAAAGATAACAGAACTGCTGAGTGAGATGAACACAAGAATAGCCGCATTTGGTGTGAAATTCGGAGTTCGTGAAGAATATGCCATCGAATATCTCGAACAGATATTAAAGCAATATATACAGCTTTGCGGTTTTGATCCTGCTTCTGCTGTCAGGGGACGTGGACATCATAAAACTCCGGAACAGCGATATTATGATAAGCTTACAAGTTACATTGCGAGACTAAAAAAGTATGCAGAGCACATAAAAATATGCGGCAATGAACGAAACAGTTATTCCAAAACAGACCATGATGCAACATTTATGCGCATGAAAAAGGACTATATGGGAAACGATCAACTGCTTCCTGGTTACAACATACAATTTGGCGTTTGCGATGAGTATATCGCCGTATATGACGTAAAGCAGTATGCCTCGGATATGGATTGCTTCAAGCCGCTTATGGAAAAATTCCACAGAATATATGGAAAATATCCTGACTATCCAGTTGCCGACGCAGGCTATGGAAGCTTCAACAACTATCTGTACTGTGAAGAACACGGAATGGGAAAATACATGAAATTCACCATGTATGAAAAAGAAAGCAAGAATATTAAATACCATAATGATCCATACAGAGCAGTGAATTTCCGCATAGATGAAAATGGTGATCTGGTGTGTCCTAACAACAAAAAATTCCATTACGTTTACAGCAGACCCATAAAGGGAAACAAATATGGGAGAACAGAAGAATTCTATCAGTGTGAAGAATGTGCAAACTGTTCTCATAAAGAAAAGTGCTGCAAATGCAAGGGAAATCGCATAGTTCGCATAAATGAAGAATTGACAGCATTTCACAAAGAGGTTTTAAACAATCTTAATTGTATTCATGGAGCGCTTCTCAGAATGAACAGAAGCATTCAATCTGAAGGTGCAAATGGTATCATCAAGTGGAATCGGTCATACACAAGAGCCAGAAGACGTGGCTTAAATGCCATGAATTTAGAAATTGCGATGATTTGCTGTGGTTTTAATCTGCATAAATTTCACTTGAAGAAGATCGCAATCAGAAAAGCAGCCTGAAAAAGATATTTTTCAACATTTTAATAATCGGCAAAAACGCAGTTTTTGTGCCGCTGTGTTTGCTGTACCCTTTTTTCAAGATTAGATAGTTCTTTTTTGCTGTGTGATATATTAAAGCCCGTGGGCTTCCATATCGAGGAAATCCACGGGCTTTGTTGCGCTTTTTTTTACAGCGCCTCAGTGTTTAAGTAAAAGCCGCCTTGCCGTCGCACAGCCGATAAACCCGCTATAAAAGCAGGGTGGGTAAAACAGCCTGAAAGCTTCACGCTCCCTTCGTCCGTTTACGAAACGGCAAATGCGGTTTCGTTCGGGAGGTCTGCAATCCCTTTCCAGAGTCTGAATCCCTTTTTAGAAGTGTTGGATTTATAATAACTGTGCTTGTTCGCACAAGGCAGGAAACTTTTTCTGTTATTTAGTATATCACAACATATCCATAATATCAATAGGTAATTTCAGCAAATCAAAGTACATAAAATTGTACATTTTACATATTGACAAGCCTATATGCTGAGATAAAATTCTTATGACAGGTGGTCGTGATCGTGACAACCGCAGCCACAGCCGCAATCATCGTCTTCGTCCTCATCGTCAAACTCGAACATTTCATCGATACGCTCCATGAACATCTGACCGATCTTCTCATACTCGTCATCATCTTCGATAGAAGCAAGTATCTCGTCATTGTTCTCGTCATACTCAGCCTTGAGTATCACAACGTCGCCTGAATCTTCAAGGGCTTCGTCACCGTTCTCATAATAAGGAGTGAGAGCATAATACTTCTCGTCACCATATTCCATTGCGTCCAGCAGCTCAAAAGTCTGCTTATTACCATTTTCGTCCTCCAGCTCGTAGAGGTCCGGCAGAAACTCGTTATCCATAATTATCCTCCTAACATGATCTTGTGCGGTATATCGGCACTTTCTGAGTGGGATATATCGAAAAAATCAGAACAGAAAGACTGTTTCTGACCACCGCAACACTTTAATTATACTACACTGCAAAATCAAAGTCAAGCGCATTTTGTAAAAGTAATATTAAATATAAAAATCACAAAAAAGTTGAGAAAAACTATTGACAAGTAACAAAAGATGTGGTATAGTATAGTCAAGGAAAAACAAAGAGCCAAACAAAAGCAGACAACAGGGTTCGCTGAAACGGTCAACGGTCTGACGATACAGTAACGATTTCAGAGGGCACGGCAAAGCGAAGTTAGGCGAGAGGTTTTCCTTATATATCACAGGCAGATCGGTGGACACAGCATATACCCGACACTAGGTACACTACAGTTCAGCAGGCGGGCAGGCTCATCGGATACCTAATAAGATATGAAAGGAGCGAGTCCAATGGACGCATCAGAGATCCAGGAGAGTATCCATAGGCTCGGCAATTTCTTAAAGTAAAAAAGGATCAAGACTCAGACGAATGAGCTGACAGGAATCCAGACATATATGATTTACACAGGAAGAAATTGCAGAGCCTCATGGATTAATCACAGCACAGAGTTACTGCAATTTAAGGATACTCTCAAATTTACAATTGAATATTTTGCAACTTTTATATAAGGAGTGATCGACATGATCGGTTACAGGAGGTTTGCAAATAAAATTTAGACAGGAGTGTTTCCAATGCACAATTTCAGCTTTTCAGAGGTAAAGAAATAAACTGAAAGAGTGATTCCAATGTAAAATTTAGCTTCTGAACATAAAAAGCTCACAGAGCTATAAAAATCAAATAAATTTCGAGGAGTGGTGCATATGAAAATGCACAAAAGGAACTTGAACATGAAATAGAATGGAGTGAGTCCGCCAAGAAATTTACGAGCTTAACGCTCTTACTGATTTGATTTACTGACTAAGATTTTTCTAAAGATCATATAAAATACTGAAGGAGTGGTGCGTTATGAAAATGCACTCAAGGCTTTTGAACATCTGATATTTGGAGGTGAATCCGCCAGTTACTTCAGCAAGGCTTATCTGATATGATGAGCATAAGATCTTGAAATTATGCGAAAGGCGATAATTCCAATGGAAATGTAATAAGTTTCATTGACAATAAATTTTCACGAAAGGTGTTAAGTCCGATGGCACGTTAAGTTTTATCCACTGAGGCATAACTTAATATTTTGAAAGGAAATAAATCCAATGGAAAGGTAATTTGCACTTAGAGATTATTTTTACCGAAAGGAAATAGATCCAATGGAATAGCTTATATTATGCGGACAGAATTTTACTGAAAGGCGTGAGTCCAAAGTACAATTTAGCATGAGTTTACGACTAGAATTTTCAGAAGGGCGTAATACCAATGGCATAATCAATATGAACGTACATACTTAACTATGTGGTGTATTCAGATATCACATAGTTAAGTTTTTTTGTAAGTGGTGGGACGACGAGGACGCCGTCCCCTACAATATTCAAGAAAACAAGAAAGCACCCTGCGGTCAATGCAGAGTGCTTTTATTTTATATCATATTTTCAAGGAAAGCCACTGTCTTTGGATCGTATGTAAGATCCTGCGCTTCCATATCCTCGTCAAGCTGCCACAGTTTTGTTACTGCGAAAACTGACGATACAAAAAACGGCTGGCTGTTCAGGTAACCGAGGGTTATCTTTGCCGGAGTGTCCCCCGTCTGCTCGCTGAGCTGTTTTACCTTTGCAAGTCTTGCAAGATTAGCAGGGCCTGCATACTGTCCCTCAGGGAGATTGTTTGCAGCGTCGCCCTTTGCAAGCTTTGCAAAAAAGCCCTTTGCCTGTGGGGAGAACGCCATAACAGGAAAATCATGCTTCTTGTACCAGCGGAACTCCTTTGTATCCATACAAACAAGAGTATTGTCACCGAAAGTTTCAACGCTCGAATGTGCAAGGCTGTAGTTTATCTGACTGATCCTGATAGGCTCCATACCGTTTTCCTCTGCAAACTTATTTGCTTCCTCTATCCTCTGAGTTGTCCAGTTTGAAACGCCTATAAAATGTATCTTTCCGCTCTCATAAAAATCATTGAGAACTGGCATTATCTCTTCCACAGGTATCTTCGGGTCGTCACGATGAAGAAAATA
The DNA here is from genome assembly GCF_025567495.1 of Hominimerdicola aceti. Taxonomy (NCBI): domain Bacteria; kingdom Bacillati; phylum Bacillota; class Clostridia; order Eubacteriales; family Oscillospiraceae; genus Hominimerdicola; species Hominimerdicola aceti. The sequence goes on from NZ_JAOQJZ010000003.1 coordinate 250,304, forward strand.
AATATCCACATAGTCAACGCCCAGCACTCTCAGGCTTGCTTCAAGATCCTTTGTAAGCTCTTCCCTGCTAAGACGGCTTTCGTCCATATGACCCATTTCAGGGTGACCGCCCTTTGTGGCAATACAAATTTTATCACGATTGTTTCTGGCTTTGAGCCATCTGCCTATTACTCCCTCGCTGGAATCGTGACCATTCTCCAGCCAGTCGCAGTAAACTCTTGCGGTATCGATACACCAGCCGCCAAGCTCTACATATTTGTCGAGAAACTCAAAATACACATCGTCACAATCGTTTCTCTCAAAACCTGCCGCACCAAAAGTCAGGGCAGGGACTTTCATTTCATATCTGTCGTTTTTCAACACATAGCTTATCATATACTCTTCCCCCTTGGCATACAATTTCCTATACTATTTATCATCACTATGTCTATCAATATATTATTATACCATATAAAAAGGACTTTTTCCACAGAATTTTGTTAAATTTTATTTTTTCATAAAAACCCCTTGACAAGTCGGTAAACTTGATATATAATTGTAAAGGTTTATGACTTTACAGAAATCCATTAGGAGGTAAGCAGTATGAGTAAAAATTTGCAAAACAGCGTTTTGCTCGACTTGTATGGCTGCCTGCTCACTGATAAACAAAACGAGATCATGGATCTTTATTACAATGACGATCTGTCGTTGGGAGAGATCGCCGCTCAGCTAGATATCTCAAGACAGGGCGTTCATGACGCTATAAAAAAATGTGAAACTGCAATGGCTGATTATGAAGAAAAGCTAGGTCTGCTAAAACAGCAGGAGGCTTATCTGGCAGAGCTTAAAGAGTTCAAGGCTCAGGCTATGGACGTTTTTAACGAGTGTAAAAAAAAGAATTATGCGAGAGATATCGCTGAAAAGGTGATAGTGCTTCTTGAAAATCTCGATTCTAAGCTTGATGAATTTGACAACGCAGAATATACCGAAGAAGAATAGATATAGATAAAAAAATTATACGGAGGACAGCTTATGGCGTTTGAAGGACTTTCAGAAAAACTAAACGGCGTGTTCAAGCGTCTTAAATCAAGAGGTAAACTTAGCGAAGCCGATGTAAAAGAGGCAATGCGTGAAGTTAAAATGGCTCTGCTTGAGGCTGACGTTAGCTACAAGGTAGTAAAAGATTTTATTGCCAAGGTAACAGAGAGAAGCGTTGGCGAGGAAGTGCTGAAGAGCCTTACTCCTGGTCAGCAGGTCATAAAGATAGTTAATGACGAGCTTATAAAGCTCATGGGCGAGGCTAACTCGAAGATAAACTTCCCTAACAAGCCGCCTTGCATAATAATGATGTGCGGTCTTCAGGGTTCAGGTAAAACAACACACGCTGCAAAGCTTGCGAAGATGTTCAAGAAAGAGGGCAAGCGTCCTCTGCTTATAGCAGCCGACGTTTACAGACCTGCGGCTATCGAACAGCTAAAGGTTGTGGGAGAGAGAGCCGAAGTCGCAGTATTTGAAATGGGTCAGATAGACCCACGAAAGATAGTAAAAGAGGGTATCAAGCACGCCAAGGATTATGGCAATGACCTTGTTATCATAGATACAGCAGGACGTCTTCACATTGATGAGGAGCTTATGAACGAGCTTAAAGACATCAAGAAGATCGCTGAGCCGAACGAGATAATGCTCGTTGTTGACGCTATGATCGGTCAGGACGCTGTAAAGGTAGCTTCAAGCTTTGACGAGGCTCTTGGTATCGACAGCGTTATCCTTACAAAGCTCGACTCTGACACAAGAGGCGGTGCGGCGCTTTCAGTGCTTGCTGTAACAGGTAAGCCTATCAAGTTCGTTGGTATGGGCGAAAAGCTTGACGAGTTTGAGGCTTTCCACCCTGAGAGAATGGCTTCAAGAATACTTGGCATGGGCGATATGCTCACACTTATCGAAAAGGCTACTCAGACAGTTGACGAAAAGGACGCCAAAAAGCTTGCAGAAAAAATGCAGGAAAAGGGCTTTGATCTTAACGACTTGCTGGAGCAGATGAAGCAGATACAGAAAATGGGTTCTATGAAGTCTATTATCAGAATGCTTCCAGGCGCAAACAAGGTAACAGACGAGCAGGTGGAGCAGGGCGAGGTTCAGCTGAAAAAGACTGAGGCTATGATAAATTCAATGACAAGGGCTGAAAGAGAAAAGCCTGCGATCATTGACCCTAAGAGAAAAAGACGTATCGCTGCCGGAAGCGGCACACAGGTATCTGACGTAAATCAGCTTCTTAAGCAGTTTGAACAGATGCAGAAAATGATGAAGCAGTTCGGTATCGGCGGAAATCTTCACGGAAAGAAATCCAGAAGAAACAGAGCGGCACTTCTCAAAGGTCTTGGCGGCGGAATGCCACAATAGTTGATAAGCTATCAGCAATCAAGTGATTGATTTGATATATGAAGTTTTTTATGGAGGTGAAAATACAATGGCAGTAAAGATCAGACTCAGAAGAATGGGTGCTAAGAAGGCTCCTTTCTACAGAATCGTAGTTGCTGATTCAAGATATCCAAGAGACGGACGTTTCATCGAAGAGCTGGGCTACTATGACCCAACTAAGGAACCTTCTGTACTCAAGGTTGACGACGAAAAGGCAAAGTCTTGGATCGCTAACGGTGCACAGCCAACTGATACAGTTAAGGCTCTTCTCAAGAAGAACGGCACTATCTAATAGCTGACAAGACAATTCAGACGGTGAGCCACCTATCCCACCACTTCGCTTGCCGTTTTCGGCGGGGAAAACGCTTCCCTGCCGCATTTTCGTGGGAGAATGGAGATATTTTTATGAAAGAATTACTCGAAACTATAGTTTCTGAGCTTGTTGAAAACAAGGACGCTGTTGAGGTCGTTGTTGACGAGCCTAACGCAGAGGGTATCGTGGTTTATCATCTTCACGTTGCTCCGGACGATATGGGCAGAGTTATCGGCAAGCAGGGCAGGATCGCAAAGGCTATAAGAGTCGTAATGTGCGCCGGTGCTTCCCGTGTGGATCAGAAAATAATGGTAGAGATAGACTGATAGTTCAGTGAATAAATCATCACCCTGTACAGATAATAGTATGGGGTGATTTTTTTGCGTATAAATAAAAAATGCTTCAATGCGCTCACAGGTATAGCCGTGGGGATATGCAACGGTTTTTTCGGTTCAGGCGGTGGAATGATAGCAGTGCCTATGCTTGAAAAAGGCGGCAGCGAGGCAAAAAAAGCTCATGCCACGTCCATTGCTATAACGCTTCCATTGTCTATTATAAGCGGACTTGTATACTTCAAGGGTGGAAGTCTTGACTTTTCGCAGGCAGTGAAATTCATACCACTTGGGATAGTTGGTGCGGCAGTGGGTGCGGTAATAATGAAAAAGCTTTCAAACAGCCTGCTAAAACGCATTTTCGGCGCACTTATGATAATTGCTGGAGTGCGGATATTTATGAAATAGGGTGATATTACGGCTTGGTATACCATATGTGCGGTGGCTTTTCTCACCGGTATCTTTGCCTCCATGGGTCTTGGGGGCGGAATGGTGCTTATCGTTTATCTGACGGTCTTTGCAGGATTTTCTCAGATAGCGGCGCAGGGGATAAACCTTGTGTTTTTTATCCCTATCGCAATAATAAGCCTTGTGCTTCACACGAAAAACAAGCTTGTGGAATGGAAAAAAGCCGTTCCCGCAGTTTTGTGGGGAACGGCTGCTGTTATTATATCAGCATGGCTTGCAAACAGGATAGAGCAAAGCCTGCTTTCAAAAGCTTTCGGTATTTTCCTTATCCTAATGGGACTGAAAGAGTTATTTTTCAAGAGTGAAAAGCACAAGTTCAAAAGGGTCTGAGAAACGCTGTGTCCAGCCGCTGTTGCCCACTCCCCTTGACACCACAAGCGTTGTATCGTTCACGCTGTAAGTGCCGTCGGTGTATTTCGGGAACAGACCCTGACCCGGTGCATAAAGACCATTCACAAGGGGTAGCCTTATAAGTCCGCCATGTGCGTGACCTGTGAAGTCGATATCGATATGCGTTCCATACTGCACTGCGGTCTTGCTGAAATAGTTGCAATCCTCAGGATAGTGATTTAGCAGTATGACAAAATCCTCTGTGACATGAGAAAAAGCCTCTCTGTCATTTTCCATATTGTCAAAGCCCAACAGGCTTATAGTATCACCATTTCGTGTGAGTGTGGTATGCTCGTTATAGAGGACGTTTACACCATAGCTTTCACAGCCTGAAACGAACTGCTCTCTTTCCTCCTGAGAAAGATTATATTCATGGTTGCCCATAACAAGATAGACAGGACATATGTCAGGAAGCTTTTTCATAAACTCAAGGGAACGGTCAACATCGGGGAAGATCTGGTCAACACTGTCCCCTGTAACAAAGATATAGTCAGGCTCACAGTCTTTGACCTTTTCAGTCAGTCTATCTATGTAGCCCTTGCCCCACTCGTTGTGGAAGTCAGATATCTGAACTATCTTACAGCCCTCGAAGCCCTCAGGCAGATTGTCAAAATGCGCTGACAGCTTTTTGACCTCGATATAGGTATTAGACCACACAAAATCGGCTAATACCATTACCGCAAGCACTATTATCACTATGATGATATTTCTTTTCTGCTTTTTAGTCAGCCTGCTTTGCTTTTTTTCTTCTGTATTCAAGATAGCCCTCCAAAATTATCGTTGCGGCAACTGTATCTACAACAGCCTTTCTTGCCTTTCCCCTGACGTTTGTTTCGTTGAGGATATTGTGTGCTGTGACGGTAGTGGAACGCTCGTCCCACATTCTCACCGGCAGGTCGGTACGCTCTTTCAAAAGCTCGGCAAATGCCCTGCACTTCTCTGCTCTTGGTCCCTCTGTGCCGTTCATGTTTATAGGCAGACCTACTATTATCTCACCTGCACCGTATTCAGCCGCTGTCTGAGCCGCCTTATCTGCAAGCCTTTCGGCGTTTCTCTCAGGAACAGTGCCGATAGGAGAAGCAAGAAACTCAGAGCGGTCGCTTATTGCGAAGCCTGTTCTTGCGTCACCATAATCTATTGCCATTATTTTCATTTTGTGCACCTCTTTATCAAGACTTTTCTTATCATTATATCATAACACTGTCTGTAAAACAAGTCCTAAAGCAGGATTTTGGGAATTAAACTGCAAAAAGCGCAATGTAGAAGAGCTCTCTGCATACCATTTGCTTAAAAAAGTAAAATAGTTCCTTAAATACTGTGATTATTTGTGCATTATGGTTATTGATTTTTACTTTTAATTATGTTATAATGCTTTATTATCAGAGGGTATGCACAAATGTCAGGGTTAAGTTTTGTGCAAAATTATATTATATAAGAATTGGAAAGGAAAAAGAAAAATGAAGAAATTTTTATCAGTAGCAATGTCTGCTATCATCGCCTGCGCTTCAATATTCTCATGCACACTGACAGCTTTTGCCGAAAACGCAGAAACAGAAGACGTTACTATCGACTGCTCTTCCGCAGCGACTTGCAGCAATTGGGAACAGTCTATCACTGTCGATCAGGCAACTTTCAACGCAACAAGACTTACAAAGGATTCAGAGATAATCGTCACATTCAAGAGCGAGGAAATAAACGAAAAGGCAGGAAACAAATACAATGCTGAGCTTATTTTCCAGAGCTGGGACAACACCACTACATCAGTTGCTCAGGACGGTGCGGTATGGGCAAAGATAGCACCTGTGAAGTTTGACGATTCATCAGCTACATATGATTTTGAATCTATCGCAACTGCATACGGCACGGACGATTTCAGTCAGGTATACAACATCATAATCGGTGCGACTGACAGAGCGAAGATAACAGTAACAGGCATAACGGTAACGAACTGCAAGACAAAGACTTATGCAGAAAAGGAAGAAAAAGACTCAAAGGGAACAAACCCTATTATCATAGTTATTGCGGTCATCGCAGGAATTGCTATCGCGGTTGTGGTAATTGTGATAATCATGAACAAGAAGTCAAGCGAAGCCTTTGACGTAAGCACCGGCAAGTTTGTAGACAAGAAAAACCTTTTTGACGAGCCTAAGAATGGTGAGGACGAGAAGAAATAAAAATAACGCTATCAGCAGGAGGACGAGCAGTTCGTTCTCCTGCTTTTTTCGTCAAAACACGTCGCAAAATTGCTTGACAACATGGTTTGATGTGGTATAATAAAAGCAAGAACGAAACAATTAGTCAGATATTTAAGGAGGCAGAGCTATGAGTACAAAAGAACTTGCATACAGTATGATAGACAATCTCACAGAAGAACAGCTCAATGCTCTTATTGTTATCTTGCAAGGACTTCAGAAAGAAGAGCCTAACGAAGAAACAAAGAAAGTCCTTGACGAAGCCAAAGAGGGTAAAAATCTCGTTGGTCCGTTTGATTCGGTAGACGAGCTTTGGGAGAGTCTGAATGCTTAGGATAACTTATCACAACAAATTCAAAAAAGACTTCAAAAAAGCAAAAAGCCGTGGCCTAAATATGTCGCACCTTAACGAAGTCATCACAATGCTAGCTGAGGGGCAACCGCTTCCGGCAAAATACAGAGAACATTCTCTGACCGGCAATTACAAGGGTTTCCTTGAATGTCATGTTGAGCCTGATTGGCTTTTGATCTATGAAAGACGTAGCGACGAGCTTATACTGCTTTTATACAGAACAGGAACTCACAGCGATCTGTTCTGATAGGTCATAGGATATTTTTTAACATCACAGCAGGAGGACGAGCAGTTCGTTCTCCTGCTTTTTTTATACCAGAAATATTGACTTATAGACGGAGTTATGGTATTATATTAAAAGGTATATTTAATAATTGGAGGCTATATAAAATGTCAATATTTAAACTTGATCCAGCATTTAAGGACTACATCTGGGGCGGTACCAGACTTAGAGATGAGTACGGCAAAAAGTGCGATTATGATAAGGTCGCAGAGAGCTGGGAGCTTTCTTGTCATAAGGACGGTCCAAGCGTTGTGGCTGACGGCGAATACAAGGGTCTGACACTCAATGAGTATATCGAAAAGGCAGGCAAGGGCGTTCTTGGCAAGAACTGCGAAAGATTTGAGAACTTCCCTATCCTTATTAAACTCATTGACGCCAAGGACAATCTTTCTGTACAGGTACACCCTGACAACGATTATGCAATGAGAGTTGAAGGCGAATATGGCAAGACAGAAATGTGGTATGTTGTTGACTGTGACGAGGGTGCAACTCTTCTCTACGGTTTCAAGCACGAGATAACAAAGGAAGAATTTGCAAGAAGAATCGCTGACAACACGCTTCTTGAAGTAACAAACGCTGTACCTGTTAAGAAGGGCGACGTTTTCTTCATCAAGTCAGGCACGCTCCATGCTATCGGCAAGGGTATCCTTATTGCTGAGATACAGCAGAATTCAAACACTACATACAGAATTTATGACTATGGCAGAGTTGGCAAGGACGGCAAGCCTAGAGAGCTTCACGTTGACAAGGCTCTTGACGTAACAAAGCTTGCTCCTGCTGAGCAGTATCCTGAGACACCTGTTGAGAAGAAGGACGGCTATGACATAAAGCTTCTTTCAAAATGCGAATACTTCACAACATACAGGGTGAACGTTGAAACAAAGGCTGAGCTTGACGCTGACGAAAACAGCTTCAACAGTATTCTCGTTCTCGAGGGTGAGCCTGTTATCAGCGGTGGCGAAACTGTTTCTGCAAAGAAGGGCGAAAGCGTATTCATTTCAGCAGGCACAGGCAAGTATACTGTTGAAGGCAAATGCACATTCGTGCTTACAAAGATAGACTAAGGTGAAATAAATGCTTAAACTTGACCTGAAAAAGGAGATAGGTGAGCTTGGCGCACTTGTGATCGCTTTTATTATCGGATTTGTGGCAAGCTCATTTTGGATAGGTCTTATCAGCTTTGTGGTGCTGGAGCTTGTGTATCTTCTGGTATATGACGCCATAGCAAAAAAGGCTGAAGCCCAAAAGCCAAAAGAGGAAAAGGAAGAGATAAACTTTCACGAATATGACGATGACACTGAGAGCGATAACGCTCAGTAAGCTCAGAAAATAAAAGGGAGAAATTATTATGAAGTATTACATTGGTATTGATCTTGGCGGCACTAATATCAAAGCAGGTGTTGTAAATGAAGAATTTGAGATAATCGCAAAGGCTACCTGCAAGACCAATCTGCCAAGACCTGCGGAGGAGATCTGCGAGGATATGGCTAAGGTCGCTTTGGAAGCTGTAAAGAACGCAGGGCTGGAGATAGAGCAGATAGAGTCTGTAGGTATCGGCACACCTGGCACTGCAAATTCTGACACTGGCGTTATTGAGTATTCAAACAACCTTGGTTTCCTTAACTTCCACGTTGTTGACCTTATGAAGAAGTTTATCGACAAGCCTTGCTATGTTGAGAACGACGCTAACGCTGCGGCATACGGCGAGTATGTTGCAGGTGCAGCAAAGGGTGCGAACGACGCTGTTTGCATCACTCTCGGCACAGGCGTTGGCGGAGGAATAATCATTAACGGAAAGATATATTCAGGCTTCAACTTCGCAGGTGCTGAGATAGGTCACACTGTTATCGACCCTAACGGTCCGCAGTGTACTTGCGGCAGACACGGCTGCTTTGAGGTATTCTCTTCTGCAACAGGTCTTGTAAGAATGACAAAAGAGGCTATGTTTGAGGACAAGGACTCTATCATGTGGAAAATGAACGAAGAGGACGGCAAGGTATCTGCAAGAACTGCGTTCAACGCCATGAGAGCAGGCGATAAGGCAGGCAAGGAAGTTGTTGACAAATACATAAAGTATCTTGCTTGCGGAATCACAAACACAATAAACATCTTCCAGCCTGATATTCTCTGTATCGGCGGCGGTGTATGCAACGAGGGCGACCCTCTGCTTTTGCCGCTGAAAGAGCTTGTGGCTAAGGAAATTTACACAAAGAATTCAGCAAAGAACACTGAGATAGTTATTGCAAAGCTCGGAAATGACGCAGGCATTATAGGTGCGGCATTCCTTGGACTTTCACACAAAAAGTAATAAAGATATAAAGGGGAATTCAAAATGGGACTTTTCGACAAGATATTAAAAGGTGCTGTAGATGCTATCGACAACGCTGCGGCAAAGAACGGCAATGGTCCGACAGGACTTAAAGACCTGTTTAATCAGGCTATGGACAAAAAGGACGAAGCTATAAACGGCTCTTCAAGCACTACAGCTTCAAGCAAACCAAGCACTGCAACCACTTCAAGTTCAAGCAAGAGAAGCAATTGTGCTTATACAAGACCGAAATATACCACACCGCAGGAAGTTCTTGACACAGCGAGCATTCCTGCAAAGCCGTCAAGGAAAATAGAATTTGAGGTTTTTGACGGTGAAAACGCTGAGATAAGAGTGAAGGTAACATTCAACCTGAGCGGAGATTTTCTTGAAACGGCCGGAGATGTACACTATCTGGCGTCATATCTTCCGACCATTGATGATGATTATGATTCAGATTACTCTGACTCAAATACTCCGCTTTTTGGAGTTTTAGATGTAGATGACGAAATAATCTATAACATGGCAGAGAAATTTGATAAGGGCGGCGTACCTGAAAATGCAATGATGTTCCTGCCTGTCAATGACATGGGTCCAAGAGCACGCTTCAAGGCAAAAGTCGAAAACAGAGGTAAGATTGAATATTTCTATTATTGTCCGCTTTACGACTATATGCCTGACTTCAAGACCTGTTTCACCGTAAGCTACACTCATAATGTTGTGGGCACTCCACTTGAGAAAAAGCTTATGGCGGCTGTTGATGAGGCTGTCCGCACAATGCAGCGAGAAGTAGTTTCAACAGAAGACAGACCATTCCGCTAAGGAGGACAAAACAAAATGAAGTTCAATATAGGATTTATACCTACTTTGCTTTTGCTGATACCTGTGATATTCGCCTGCTTCAAGACACCTGCCGACAAGCCTGAGCTTGAGGACGAGAACATTATCGTCTTTATCGCAAAGTGTGTGGGCAGATTTGGCTGCATAGGCTATATGTGCCTTGCTATCGGAGATTACGAGGTAGGCTTTTCAAGCAAGCTGCTTTTCCTAATATGGGCTGTTGTTGCACTGCTCGTTATCGCACTTTATTGGGTGCTTTGGATAAGGCATTATAAAAAAGGCAATCATTTTGAAGATATTTACGGCACTGGGATCCCGCTTTTCATTATCCCTGCGGCATTCGTGCTTGTAACAGGTATCTTCTCAATGAATTTTATGCTTATCATATTCTCAGTGCTGGATATCGTTTGCGAATACTGCTCTGCATACGGTGTAAGAAAGCGTCTGCACCCTGCAAAGGCAGAGGAAAGCTCAGACGAGACTGAAACAAAAGAAAATGAGGACGGAGAATAATACCGCTCTCAGTAATATATTTTTCAAAAGAGGTAATAAAAAAATGGCGTGTAATTATTTTTGTGACGGAGTAGACAAAGCTCCACAGAGATCACTTTTCAATGCTCTTGGCATGACAAAGGAAGAAATGGACAGACCTCTCGTTGGTATCGTATCTTCATATAATGAGATAGTTCCTGGTCACATGAACATTGACAAGATAGTTGAAGCTGTTAAAATGGGCGTTGCAATGGCAGGCGGAACACCTGTTGTATTCCCTGCTATCGCTGTTTGCGACGGTATCGCTATGGGTCACATGGGAATGAAGTATTCTCTCGTTACCCGTGACCTTATCGCAGACTCAACAGAGTGCATGGCTTTGGCTCATCACTTTGACGCTCTTGTTATGATACCAAACTGCGACAAGAACGTTCCTGGTCTGCTCATGGCAGCCGCAAGAGTAAACGTTCCTACTATTTTCGTATCAGGCGGTCCAATGCTGGCTGGTCACGTTAAGGGCAAAAAGACTTCCCTTTCAAGTATGTTCGAGGCTGTTGGTACTTACAACGCAGGCAAGTTCACTCTTGATGACGTTGAGGAATTTGAGAACAAAGCCTGTCCGACTTGCGGAAGCTGTTCAGGTATGTACACTGCAAACTCTATGAACTGCCTTACAGAAGTTCTTGGCATGGGTCTTAGAGGAAACGGCACTATCCCTGCTGTATATTCTGAAAGACTCAAGCTTGCAAAGCACGCAGGTATGCAGGTAATGGAGCTTTACAAGAAGAACATCAGACCAAGAGATATCATGACAAAGGACGCTTTCATCAACGCTATCACAGCTGATATGGCGCTTGGCTGTTCAACAAACTCAATGCTTCACCTCCCTGCTATCGCTCACGAGTGCGGAGTAGAGCTTGACCTTGACTTTGTAAACGAGATATCAAAGAGAACGCCAAACCTCTGTCACCTTGCTCCTGCCGGTCACACGTACATGGAAGACCTCAACGAAGCAGGCGGAGTTTATGCAGTTCTCAGTGAGCTTAACAAGAAAAACCTTATCAACACAGACTGCATGACTTGCACAGGCAAGACAGTAGGCGAGAACATCAGCGGCGTTGTAAACAAGAACCCTGAGCTTATCAGACCAATAGACAACCCATATTCTCAGACAGGCGGAATCGCAGTTCTGAGAGGCAACCTTGCTCCTGACACCTGCGTTGTAAAGCGTTCAGCTGTTGCACCTGAAATGCTTGCCCACGAGGGCCCTGCAAGAGTATTCGACTGCGAGGAGGACGCTATCGCTGCTATCAGAGGCGGCAAGATAGTTGAGGGCGACGTTGTGGTTATCCGTTACGAGGGACCAAAGGGCGGTCCTGGAATGAGAGAGATGCTAAATCCTACATCTGCTATCGCAGGCATGGGTCTTGGCTCAACTGTTGCACTTATCACTGACGGACGTTTCAGCGGTGCTTCAAGAGGTGCTTCTATCGGTCACGTTTCACCTGAGGCAGCCGTAGGCGGTCCTATCGCACTTGTTGAAGAAGGAGATATGATAGCAATAGATATCGACAACTGCTCTATCACACTTAAAGTATCTGACGAGGAGCTTGCTGAAAGAAGAAAGAACTGGAAGCCAAGACAGCCAAAGGTAACAACAGGCTATCTTGCAAGATACGCTTCACTTGTAACTTCTGCAAACAGAGGTGCTATACTTCAGATAAAGGACTAATATCCGATACAAAATAATAAGGGAGAAAGGCGGAATAATATGAAAAAATTCATTTCAGGCTTGCTTGGAATACTCTTTGTAGTTCTTGTAGTAGTAGGTGTTTTCATCTGCACATATGTATTCAATCAGCCGTCAAGATCAGGCGATTCAAGAGAGCTTATCTCTGGAACATGGACAGATAAGGACGCAAACATCACTTTTGAGTTCTCTGACGAGGGCGATTTCACTATCACTCACACTGATAACAAATCAGTTATCGCAAAGGGCTGGTTTAAAATTCAGGAGGACGGGGGAAGCGGAAAGATACAGCTTCTTGTAAATCCGTCTGACAGAGATACAACTGTTGACATCGGTCTGAGAATGAAGTTCTTCTCGACTATTTCCTACAAAAACCTTTCTGTACCGTCTGAGGACGAGGGCGACAAGGTCGCTACCTGCAAGTTCATTTTCCAGAACTCTGACGGAGTTTACTCATGCGAGAGAAAAGACTCTGACGGCTCGTTCTACGACGGCAAATAACGAATTTTCAAGGGCTACGGCTGAACGATATGTTTAGCCGCAGCTTTTGTGCAGTAAAGACTTGATTAAGATAAAAAGGAGTAAAAATGGAGCTACTGATCAAAAATATCCGTGCCTGCGACCCGCAGACAGGGCTTGACGGTATAACGGACATAGGCATTGACGGAGGAAAGATAGTCAGCCTTGGAAAAACTGACGAGCATGCTCAGAGAGTTATCGACGCAAAGGGCAAGCTTTGTGCATTGCCCGGGCTTTTCGATATGCACGTTCACTTTCGTGACCCAGGTCTTACCTACAAGGAGGACATCATCACAGGTGCGAACGCCGCAAAGGCAGGCGGTTTCACGGGCGTCGCTTGTATGCCGAACACAAAGCCGCCTATCGACTCCCCTGAGGGCGTGAAATACGTTTTTGAAAAGGCAAAGAAAACAGGTATCGACGTTTTCCCTATTGCCTGCGTTACAAAGGGCATGAAAGGTCAGGAGCTTTGCGACTATGACGCACTCAAAGCCGCAGGAGTTACCGCCATTTCAGATGACGGCAGACCTGTTGAGAACGCTGAGCTTATGCGTCAGGCTATCGAAAAGACTAACGAGAACGGTCTTATCGTGACTTCTCACTGCGAGGACTTGAAGATAATAAACGGTGGTATCATCAACAAAGGCGAGATATCCGAAAAGCTTGGAGTAAAGGGAATGGATAGAGCCTCTGAGGACTATATCACAGCCCGTGAGATATGCCTTGCAATGAGTTGTAATGCGAGAGTTCACATATGCCACGTTTCCACCAAAGACTCTGTGAACATCATAAGAGCGGCGAAAAAGGACGGCGTTAAGGTCACCTGCGAAACTGCGCCGCACTATTTCACATTCACAGACGAAAAGCTTTTAGACCGTGACGCAGATTTCAGAATGTCGCCTCCACTTAGAACTGAGGAGGACAGGGCGGCTGTTGAGGAAGCTGTTCTTGACGGCACTATCGACTGCATCATCACCGACCACGCTCCACACTCCGCAGAGGAAAAGGCTGACTTTGAGAAAGCTCCAAACGGTGTTGTGGGACTTGAAACTTCCCTTGCAGCTACGCTTACAAAGCTTTATCACAGTGGCAAGTGCGGTCTTGACAAGATAGCAGAGATAATGTCGGTAAATCCGAGAAAGATAATGGGGCTTGAGCCTATCAAGATAGCAGTGGGCGAAAGATGCGACCTTTGTATCTTTGACCCTGACTATGAATGGGAAGTTATCCCTGCGGAGCTTAATTCAAAGAGCAAAAACAGCGTGTTCAAAGGCACAAGGCTCAAAGGCAAGGTAATGTACACAATATGCAGAGGAAAGCTCGTTTTTGAGCTTTAATATAAAAATATCCGAAAGGAAGATAAAAATGGCATTTGACAGACTTATTGAAAATATCGTAAAGACACAGAACCCGTCAGTAGTGGGACTTGACCCAAAGCTTGACTATGTTCCTGAATACATCAAGGAAAAGAAGTTCAAGAAATACGGCAAGACGCTCAAGGGTGCGGCAAAGGCTATATGGGAGTTCAACAAGACTATAATCGACGAGATACACGATATCTGCCCTGCTATCAAGCCACAGGCTGCATACTATGAAATGTATGGCTACGAGGGTGTAAAGACCCTTTACAAGACTATACAGTATGCAAAGGAAAAAGGTATGTTCGTCATGACAGACGGAAAGAGAAACGATATCGGCGCAACTATGGAAGCTTACGCAACCGCACATCTTGGTCTTACTGACGTTGGCGGTGAGCTTGTGGAAGCTTTCGGTGCAGACGCTCTCACTGTAAACGGCTATCTCGGTTCAGACGGTATAAACCCGCTTCTTGAGCAGTGCAGAAAATATGACAAGGGCATTTTCGTTCTTGTAAAGACATCAAACAAGTCAAGCGGTGAGCTTCAGGATCTTATGATAGGCAACAAGACAGTTTATGCCACAATGGGCTCAATGTGCGAACTGTGGGGCAAGGACGTTATGGGCAAGTATGGCTACAGCGGTGTGGGTGCTGTTGTGGGTGCAACTTATCCTGAGCAGCTTGCTGAGATGAGAAAGGCTCTGCCGCACACATTCTTCCTTGTACCGGGCTACGGCGCACAGGGCGGCGGTGCTGAGGGCGTATCAAAGGCATTTGACGATCACGGTCTTGGTGCTATAGTAAACTCCTCCCGTGGCGTAATGTGTGCATACAAGAAAGAGGATAACTGTGACGAGCATGATTTTGCAAAGGCTGCAAGACGTGAAGTTATCAGAATGAAAGAGGATATAATCTCATATCTGCCAAAGATCACACTTGAATAAACACTAAAGGAGTGACTGAGTATGACAGCAAAGGGCGTTATATTGTTTACAGCGGCGGTGGGAGCATTGCTTTTATGCTCCTGCGCAAAGAACGAGGATACAAGCTCTTTGACGGAAAGTCAGCAGGAGCAAAGCGATTTTCCAAGATGTATCGTAGGCGAGTGGAAATGCCGTGAAACGCCCCTTGACAACAGCGAGCTTTATTCGGGCTATCTCAGCCTTATTATCCGTTCAGACGGCAATTATCTCATGTATGACGCAGAAGCAGGCAATCCCTGCTTAAAAGGCACTATCGAAATGGACAGCGACGATCTTGATCTTATCTTTGTTGATGACAGCGGAGTGGATTTTGCACCGCCTGCCGGTTGGGAGAATATGTCCAAAAGGCAGGAGATAGGCTATTTTGCTGACTCTTACACGCTAAAGCTTACTTATACTGATAATGATAACTCGGTCACTCTCGTTTTTGATGCGGTGAACGCTCCGAATGAGGTAAAGAACTAAGTACAGGGAGGATTTTTAATGTACAAGCAGGGTAAATACCCAATAGTTTCAAAAAAGACCCTTGCAAAAGGAATTTTTGACATTGAGATATACTGTCCGCACATTGCAAAGGCGGCAAAGGCAGGACAGTTTGCACAGGTGCAGGCAGAGGGCTTTTTCCTCCGCAGACCTATCTCTATTTGCGATATCAACAAGGACAAGGGTACTATCCGCCTTGTTTTTGAGGTAAGAGGTCACGGCACTGACAAGATAAGCGAGCTTAACAAGGGCGACCTTGTTGACATTATCGCACCGCTGGGTAACGGCTTCAAGGTGCTTGATAAGGGCAAGAAAGCTGTCTGTATCGGCGGCGGCATAGGCACGCCTCCAATGGTGGGCATTGCAAAGGAATACGGCGAGAACGCCACTGTTATAAGCGGTTTCAGAAACGCTGCGGCTGTTATTTTGCAGGAGGACTTCAAGGCTATGGGCTGTGACGTTCAGCTTTGCACTGACGACGGCTCGGCAGGAAGAAAGGGCTTTGTTACTGACGCGCTTCTTGACGTGCTTAAAAGCGAAAAGCCTGATATCGTTTATGCCTGCGGTCCAATGATAATGCTGAAAAATATCACAAAAATATGTGAGGAAAACGGCATTTACTGTCAGGTATCTCTTGAGCAGAGAATGGCTTGCGGCGTGGGTGCGTGTCTTGTATGCGTATGCCGCACTGTCAAGGACGGTCAGGAGTTCAATTCTCACGTCTGCAAGGACGGCCCTGTATTCGACAGCGAGGAGGTAGTGTTTGATGAATAGGATAAATGTGAATTTCTGCGGAGTTGAGTTCAAAAACCCTGTTATCCCTGCAAGCGGAACATTTGGCTACGGCAGAGAGTACGAGCAGTTCTATCCCCTTTCAAAGCTGGGCGGAATATCCGTAAAAGGCACTACTTTGCACCGCCGTGAGGGCAACCCCGGTCCGAGAGTTGCGGAAACTCCAAGCGGTATGCTCAATTCTGTTGGACTTCAAAACGGCGGCGTTGACAAGTTCATAAACTACGAGCTTCCAAACCTTGTAACAAAGGACACAAGGATAATAGCCAACATAGCAGGCTCAACTATTGAGGAATGTGCAGAGCTTGCAGAAAAGCTCAACGGCACGGCTGTTGACATGATAGAGCTTAACATATCCTGCCCTAACGTAAAACAGGGCGGAGCGGCTTTCGGCACTGACTGCAACGTTGCAGGTGCGGTAACAAAGGCTGTAAAGGACGTTACGGAAAAGCCTCTTATGGTAAAGCTTTCACCAAATGTAACGAGCATTGTGGACATTGCAAAGTCAGTTGAGGCAAACGGCGCTGACGCTGTTTCCCTTATAAACACGCTTCTCGGTATGCGTATCGACATAAGAACACGCCGTCCGATACTGAAAAACAACGTGGGCGGACTTTCTGGTCCTGCGGTGTTCCCTGTTGCCGTAAGAATGGTATGGCAGGTGGCAAACGCTGTTAAAATACCTGTTATGGGCATGGGCGGTATCGCCACATGGGAAGACGCCATTGAAATGATGATGGCAGGCGCAGGAGCTGTTCAGGTAGGTGCGGCAATATTTGCTGACCCTTATGCACCTGTGAAGATAGCCGAGGGTATGCAGAAATTCTGCGAAGACAACGGTATAAACAACATCTCTGAGATAGTCGGCACTGTTAAGCCTTGGTAATAACATAGTAAAATATCCGTCTTTTTACAGGGCGGATATTTTTATGGTATTTTTTCTTATGAATTTCTTAAATTCATTGAAAACAGCTTGCAAAAGTGCTATAATTTAAGTCGTCAGAAAAGGCTGACAGAGAAAGGGGAAAGATATGTTTCTTAGAGTACTTTGCGTGATAACATCTGCACTTACAGTTCTTACCACGCTTTCAATGACATCATGCGGAGCAGACAACGCCATTTCGTCTGAGGCTTCCGAAAGTGCTGTTACATCTACGGCAGACAGCGGTAAAACTGCAAAGGATATACTTTCGGCAATAGAGGGCGACCACATGGACGCTTCGACTTTTTACGGTGAGGACAGCTTCACAAAGAATGTCGAAAAGCTTTATGGTATAGAAGCTGACAAGCTCAGCGATGGAGGAATACTTTACTCCTCTGACGGCAATTATGCTGACGAGATATCAATGCTCAAAATGGCTGACGGAAGCAGTGCAAAAAGCCAGCTTGCAGACAGGCTGAACTACAGACTTAATCAGTATGAAAACTACAAGCCTGAAGAAACAAAGAAAATACAGGCGGCAAAGATATTTCAGGCTGGAGATTACTGGGTGCTTGTTATCTCTGACAATGCTGACGAGATATCTGACGAGATAACAGACATGATAAATTAAAAAACGGAGGAAAGAAAATGACAACTGCGAAAAAAATACTTACCCTTGCACTTTGTCTGACCTGCCTTACAGCGGGTATAACAGGCTGTGCAAAAGATAAAAGCAGTTCTGATACTAAAATTGCTAAAAGCACATCATCACAATCAGAAAGCAGCGACAGCAAGAAGATAAAAGAGCTTAACGACAAGCTTGAAAAGCTGGAAAACACGCTTTCTAACATTCTGGGGGAGGATATATTTGATCCCGCAGACGGTGACGGCAACGTAAACGGTGAGATACACCCTATCTATGATGATACGGCAGTGGTTGAAGCTTACAAGTCGGGTGACGATTCAAAGCTCACTGACGATAAGGACAAATACATATTCAAAGAGCTAAAAAAGGCTGTGGGCGAGATAATCAAAGACGGCATGAGCGAATATGACAAGGAAAAGGCCGTTTATGATTATGTGTTCTCTCAGACGCACTTTAATGACGATTCTCTTGTGGCAATATCTGATGACAGTGAAGATGACGAGTCATACAATCCTTACGGATTTTTCCATGACCACTCTACTATCTGTGTGGGAAACGCAACAACAATAAAGCTGTTTTTTGATGTTCTAGGTATCGACAGTAAAATAATACACTCAACAGAAAACGGCGAACACGCTTGGAACGTTGTGAAGATAGATGGCAAATGGTATCACCTTGATGTGACATTTGACGGTGGCGCCGAAGCTCCTGACTACGCATATTTCAACGTACCTGACACTGCAAAGGACGACGGCTCTTATCCTTGGAACAAAGAGGACTTCCCTGAATGCAATTCAACTGACGATTGCTACATATGCAAGAATGCCAAGAAGCTTGACAGCGTTTATGATATACCTGAGCGCATAAAGGAAGCAATGTCAGATAAAGGAAAAACTATATATATGTCACTGGACGTGCCGGATGGTGCAGGCAGCACTGCTGTTGCGGAGCAGGTCACAAACATAATATCAAACTTTTACATTGACGATTACAACGTCTCTTCCACACCTGTTATTGACGCAGGGGACAAGGTTTGCTTTGGAATTTCTTTAAACTCGGCAGATGATGACGATTCGGATAATTCTTATGACACAGACAATGCACTCGGCATTGATTACGACAAGCTTTCAAAGGCTTTCTCAGATGCTCTCGGAATAGATTATGAGTATGAGCCTGATTATTCTGATAATAACATAATGGGTTAAAGCTTATAAGGGGATTCTTTAATAAAAGCCGCAGGGCATACAGTTTTTACGCTGTATACCCTGCGGCTTTTTATATCGGATTTGATCGAAGAAAGCTTGTTCATTGGGTCACACGTCAGCTTGCCTGACTGTCTGCCCTTTTCCGATTTTGTATGTTTGAGAAATTAGCTCTCGAAAAGTGCTGTTGAAAGATATCTCTCACCTGTATCAGGGAGAAGTGCAACGATAGTCTTGCCCTTGTTCTCAGGTCTCTTTGAAAGTATCTCAGCGGCTTTAAGTGCTGCGCCTGATGAAATACCAACAAGGATACCCTCTGTTTTAGCGAACTTGTTGCCTGTCTTGAAAGCGTCCTCATTCTCGATAGGGAGGATCTCGTCATAAACCTTTGTATCGAGGACATCAGGAACGAAGCCTGCGCCGATACCCTGAATTTTGTGTGGACCTGATTTGCCCTGTGAAAGAACAGGTGAAGTTGCAGGCTCTACTGCTACTATCTTAACGTCAGGGTTCTTTGATTTGAGATACTGACCAACACCTGTTACTGTTCCGCCTGTGCCAACGCCTGCGATAAAGATATCTACCTTACCGTCTGTATCTTCCCAGATCTCAGGACCTGTTGTTGCAAAGTGAGCGGCTGGGTTTGCTGGGTTTACGAACTGACCGAGGATAACTGAGTTCTCGATCTCGCCCTTAAGCTCGTCAGCCTTCTTGATAGCACCCGTCATGCCCTTTGCGCCTTCTGTGAGAACTATCTGTGCGCCATATGCTTTAAGAAGATTTCTTCTTTCGATACTCATTGTTTCAGGCATTGTAAGAATTACCTTGTAGCCCTTTGATACGCCCACAGCCGCAAGACCGATACCTGTGTTTCCTGATGTAGGCTCTATAATAGTTGCGCCTTTCTTGAGAACGCCCTTCTTTTCAGCCTCCTCGATCATTGCAAGTGCAACTCTGTCCTTAACGCTTCCGGCAGGGTTGAAATATTCAAGCTTTGCAAGGATAGTTGCGTCAGCCTCTACTGCCTTTTCAAAATTAACTGCTTCGATTATTGGAGTTTTTCCGATAAGCTCCGAAACGCCCTTATAGATCTTTGACATTTTAATCTACCTCCGATATGAAAATTATTTTATGCGGTTTTCTGTACCGCTTATGTTTGCTATGGTTATACTATATCACTTTATTCCTACTATGTCAATAGGATTAATATGCTTTCTATGTTTTATACAATTAAATTAGCTGTAGCAAGGCTTATTTTGTATATTATGACCTATAATCATACTCAGTAATGCAATATGGCTTATTATTTTCATCACAAAGCTCCACAAATTTTCTGCCCTCATCGGTATAAACAAGAGTCTTTATGGCTTTACCACGCTTCAAGGGATTTTTATATTCCACACGGATACGCTTCACAGCAGACTCATTTTCCACAAACTCGTCTGTTATATCAAGATATCTCGCATTGTTGACGTGTTCGTTCATGTCGATATAGCATTTCAGCACCGGGATATCCTCATACACCTGTGGCTCAGTATCAGGTAGGGCTATCTTTCTTGGAAGATACTCCATATCAAGCTTTGGATAGAGCTTCACCCTATCAACAAGCTCCTGTGGAACTTTTATAGGCCGCTGAGAGGTCTTGTCCATGAAAGCGCCAGAAGCTATAGACTTCACGCAGATATCACCGTTTTCGTCATATATAACTGTGTTTCTGTAGCCATACATTCTTTTAAGCTCATAGGTCCATGTTTTGACGGTGAGCTTTTCGTTCTGCTCAGGTCTGCGAACGATATCGAGCTGTCTTGACACAAGAAACATCACGCAGTTTTCTTTTTCAAAAAAAGGCGACATAACAGGGTGAGTGTCAAGGTGGATAACAGAGCAATCCTGCAAAAGGTCAACAAGGCAGCTATTTCTTATTATGCCATGCGAACCTATCTGGCTGCAATTTACAGTGCGTTTCATTTCATACATATTGCTTTCCTCCATTCTGCTATATGATAATTATACAACTTATTGTCGCTTTTTTCAACAGCACATAGGTACAAATGTTAACAGAGGTAAAGAAATGTTAAAAAAAGCTTGTTGAAATTAGTCCGCTTGGGGACTTATAATGATATTACAGCAATTTTACAGGAGGCAAAATATGTTTTTATGGTTAATGATAGCTATTCTTGTGGCGGTCTGCTCTGTGGCTGGCTTTATTTATCTCACAAGAAGAATATCAGCTTTTGGCTTTATAAAAAAGCTTTCAAAGGATAAAAAGGTACTTAAATACGCCATAAGTGCAGGTCTTATAGTACTCACAGGCGGCATAATATGGCTTATATGGGACTGGATAAATGCGATAATCTGTTTGTTGCATCTTGTTATATTCTGGCTTTTGTGCGACTTGTTTGTGTTCATTGGAAAGAAGATATCAAAGAAACAGGCAAGCAAATGCCTTTCAGGCTTTATCGCCGTGCCGCTGACGGTGGTGTATCTTGCAGTGGGCTGGTATCTTTGCAATAATGTATGGGAAACTGACTACACACTGAAAACTGATAAGAAGTCAGGTGACATAAGGATAGTTCAATTTGCAGACTCTCACGTTGGCACAACGTTCCATGGGGACGGCTTCGCAAAGTACATGGAAGAGATACAGAAGCTTGACCCCGATGTGGTGCTTATAACAGGCGACTTTGTTGATGATGACACATCAAAAGAGGACATGATACAGTGCTGTGAAGCTCTTGGCAAGCTGAAAACAAACTACGGCGTTTATTTCTCATTTGGCAACCATGACAAGGGATACTATGACCCTTCGTATCGTGGCTACAGCGGTGACGATCTTATTGCGGAGCTTGAAAAGAACAATGTCAACGTATTACAGGACGACACCGTGCTTATCGACGATCGTTTCTACATAATAGGCAGACAGGACAGGTCTGAGGAAATGGAAAAGGGCGGTCACAGAGCATCTATGGAAGAGCTCACAAAGGATCTTGACAGCTCGAAGTTCACAGTTGTAATGGATCACCAGCCTTGTGATTATGACGCTCAGGCGGCGTCAAAGGTAGACCTTGTTTTATCAGGTCACACACACGGCGGTCAGCTCATACCAATAAACTTCCTTGGCACTCTCATCGGCGGCAATGACCGCACATACGGCTATGAAAAGCGTGAGGACACCAACTTTATCGTGACATCAGGCATTTCAGACTGGGCGATAAAATTCAAAACAGGCTGCAAGTCTGAATACGTTGTTATTGATGTTTCAGAGAATTAAATAGCAGGACAAAGCAAAAGGGTCAGCGAAAATGCTGACCCTTCAGTCTGTATCAGGGCTTTGAATGCTTTTCTATCGTGATTTTTTTCCAAAATGTTCATCTGCCTTTCGGACGTTCGCTGTGTCGAAAAACGCTGTGTATAAAAGTTTAGCCCAATGTTTACCCGTAGTCAAGCACCGAACTATTGACAAACTGCCCTTGTGGATATATAATTTACCAAGAAACTACACTTTGAAAAGGAGGTGTGGCAGTGACAAAGGTCATATATCCTGTTATCGGTAGGCAGACTTCCCTGCCCTTTTATCTCACCGGAATAGGCATTTCCGACCCTGAATATCACGTCACAAGGGACAAAGGGCTTGTTTCACATCAGCTCCTTTTTACCTCAGGGGGCGAGGGCAGACTAATTGTCGAAGGAGAAGAATTTGTGCAGACAAAAGGCTCGGCATTTTATCTGCCCCCTAGCGTTCCACATGAATATTATCCTGTAAATGGAAATTGGATAACAAACTGGATAGTTTTCCGTGGTAAATTTGCGGGGCAAATGCTTGCAAACCTTGGCTTTGACAGCTTTAGATTCTACCCTGAGATAAACACCCAAAAACCCGCCCAGCTTTTTGAGCGAATTTTAGTTGCCGCTGCCGACCCTGTGAATTGTGGCGAAAAAACTTCCGCACTTGTGTATGAATATATCCTCGCTATGAGGACTGCAATGCTTTTCCCTGACAGCCGAAACAACGTGGGAAGCATTACAAGGCAGGCGCTTTTGTATATTGACAGCCGATACATGGAGGATATCACCGCAGAAACACTTGCAGGACTTTCGGGAGTGTCAGTACAACATTTCTGCCGTGTTTTTAAAGCAGAAACTTCAATGCGTCCCCTTGAATATATTGCAAAACGACGTATCTCTCAGGCAAAATCTCTGCTTCTTAACACCGATTCTGACATAGGCGACATAGGCAAGCAGGTGGGCTATGAGGACAGAAACTATTTCAGCATCGTTTTTAAAAAGCTGGAGGGCGTTTCGCCAAGAGAATACCGTCGTTCAAGAGGAACAGGTTTGTAATAATATTTTAAGCTTTATTAGAATTTTCTTAGCATATTTCAAAGCAAAATGTTCGTATCTTAATAATATGCAAAATATTTCAGATTGACCATACACTCCTTTAAGCTTATAATTGTCATAAGAAAGCAAGAAGCCATGCTTTATGCAAGGAGGATAACTTATGACGATACTAAAAAGGAGCGCGTCAATGGTGTCAGCATTGGTCATGATGATATCTGGCGCAGGCGCTTACAATTGCAGTGCGGAGGGAACAACGGTGAACGATAGCAATACAAATAATACAAGAGAGATAGTTATTGACGGAACTACGGCTCAGCTCAAAGAAAATATGCGCTACAGAGGGGCAGGCATGGTGAGTGCAAACAACTCATCAAGGCTTCTGTTGGATTACAAGGCTGAACACCCTGATGTATATGAGCAGATAATGAAGTATATGTTTGGCAAAGAGGGTATCGGCATTACTCACCTTAAGTTGGAAATGGGTGCGGATATAAACTCATCATCAGGCACAGAACCGTCTGTAATGAGAACAGAGGACGAAAAGGCTGACGTAACAAGAGGTGCGGCATACCAGCTTGCCGCTGACGCAAAGAAGATAAATCCTGACCTCACTTTGGATATGCTTTGGTGGAGTGAACCAAGGTGGGTATCTGACGCTTCCGACGTTTATGCTGCAAGATACAAATGGTATAAAAACACCCTTGACGCCGCTTATGAAACATATGGACTTGAATTTGACTATGTAAGTGCTGTGCAGAATGAGCGTGGAGCTGACCCTGAATGGGTGAAATATCTTTCCTCACATCTCAAAAGTGAAAAATGCACCCCTTATGACTACTCAAAGATAAAGATAGTCGGTGGAGAAGAGGTCTGCACATGGGGCTTTGCTGACAGAATGTATGAGGACAGCGAACTTATGAACGTTGTTGACGTGGTGGGAAGCCATTACACAAGCGAGTCCACCGAGAACACACAGAAGCTTGCATATGAAGAAAACAAAGAGCTTTGGTTCAGCGAAGCAAGCTCGCCAATGGCATATGCTCAGGGCACATACAGATATGACGGCTCAGGTCTGGCAGGCATAAACGGCACCCTTGATATTGCAAACAGAATAATCGGAATGTATCCAAACGGCAAAATGACACTTTATGAGTATCAGCCTGTTGTATCGGCATACTATGACGGCGCTTGCTACTGTCAGAAACAGCTTATCTCAGCCTGCGACCCTTGGAGCGGTTATTATATGCTTGACAGCGGATTTTATATGTCTCTGCATTTTTCGCAGTTCATTGAAAAAGGCTGGGCGTTCGTTGACAGCGGCTGCTACAGCGACGGCAAAAAAGGCGGTGACGGCCACGCTATCGTCGACGCAGTTTACAGCTATATGACCGCCACAGACACAGAAACAGGCGATTACAGCACTATTATCACAAACACTACCAGCGAGCCTATACAGTATGACCTCAAGGTATCAGGACTTGACAAGGCGTCAAGCAACGTGAGCGTATGGGAAACAAGAGGTCCTGACAGCATTGGCGGCAGCTATGACGAGAATTATTTCAAGAAAACTGAGGATATAACCCCTACAGAGAACGGCGGAGCTTATACATACTCTGTGACAGTGAAGCCAAATTCTATTGTGACAATTTCTACTGTTACACCTAAGCGCACAGAATACAAAAACGCTGACGAGAGCGAACGCACTGTTTTGAAGCTTCCATATTCGGACGATTTTGAGTATGCAGGCTATCCTGAGAATTATCTTTCATCAAGGGGCAATGCGCCAAGATACACAACAGATCAGGGCGGTGCTTTCGAGGTGGAAAAGACCGACAAGGGCAATATGCTAGTTCAGCAGATAACGGCTGACATGAAAGCCAACGAGTGGGGCTACACCCCCGAACCTGTGACTACATTCGGTGACGACAGGTGGTATAACTACTCTGTGAACGTTGACGCTGCTTTTGCGACTTCGCAGGACGCAGGATCAAACTATGTGGGCGTTGGTCTGAGATACACGCTTGGCTGCAATTCATACAGTGGCTATTGGATAAAGCTTTATGAGAACGGAAGCTGGGAGCTTAAAGCAAATGACGGCACTCTTAGCAGTGGAAGCATAGACAGCTTTGACGGCACAGCTTCTCACAAGCTTAAAGTCGAGGCTGTAAACAACGTTATCCGTGGATATATTGACGGAAACATGGTGGCTGAATACACTGTGAACGAGGGGGAATCCCTTATAAGTGCAGGCAGAGCGTCACTTTTCAGCTCATACAACAAAAACAGCTTTGACAACTTCTCTGCTGAACCTGTGGAGGGCAGTGACACATATGTAACTCGCTTTGACGAAACAGACTCTTGCTTCACTTTTGAGGGCAACTGGGAACACAACCTTATGAGCAGCTTCAAAAACTACAAACGAACCATATCAGATGGCACAGAGGGCGACTCTTTCACAGTAAGCTTTGAGGGAACAGGCTTTGCGCTTTCAGGTGAAACAAGAGAAAACGCTATACTCGGGGTATCCATAGACGGAGGTGATGAACAGCTCGTGACAGTTTCAAGGACAGGTCAGCGTGAGATATCATGCCATTTTGAAGGCTTGTCTGAGGGCGCCCACACCGCAAAGGTAACCATAAAATCAGGCAAATATACAATTGACGCTATGCAGGTAACAGGCGGAAAGATACCATTCGAGAAGAAAAAGCCTGCGAAGTCTGAAAGCACTAAGTCAGGCAAAAGCAAGCTTCCTATAGCTGTTGGCGCAGGCGTTTGCGCTGCTGCGGCAGTTGGTGCAGTGATATACGGCATAGCGAGAAAGAAGCGTAAGGGAAATAATGACTAAAATAAGCAGAACAACAGACATGACACAAGGCAGTGAAATGCGACACATAATAATGTTTTCACTGCCCTTGCTTGCAGGAAATCTTTTGCAGCAGACATACAATATAGTGGACACTATGGTGGTTGGGCGTTATCTGGGCGATGACGCCCTTGCCGCTGTTGGTGCTACAGGCTCTATCACTTATCTTTTTTACACCCTTTGCATAGGGCTGTCGGTGGGTGCAGGAATAATTGTCGCACAGTATTTCGGTGCAGGCAAGAAAAAAGCCATGCGGTCGGCAGTATTCAACTCAGCGCTTGTCACGGCTATATTCGGCATTGTAATAAGCCTTTTATCCGTGCCTGCCGCAAAACCTATACTGGAGCTTTTGAAAGTTCCTGACAAGCTCATTGGAGATTCTGCGGCGTATATGCAGATAGCCTGCGGCGGAACGATAGCGGTGGCAGCATACAACTGGATAAACGCCATAATGAGGGCTTTGGGCGACTCAAAAACACCGCTGATATTCTTAGGTGCAGCAAGTTTGCTGAATGCCCTCCTTGACCTGCTTTTTGTGGTGGTATTCAAATTCGGCATAGCAGGTGCGGCATGGGCGACAGTGCTTACGCAGGCACTTTCTGCCATTTCTTGTATTGTGTACTGCTTTGCAGTGAGCGGAGAGATAAAGCTCACCGCCGACGATCTGCACACCGACAAGGACATGATGAGCCGCTGTGTGAAAACAGGCGTGCCTATCGCCATACAAAACGGACTTATCTCGGTATCAATGGTGGCTCTCCAGCGTGTGACTAACGGCTTTGGCGAAACGGTCATGGCGGCATACACAGTTTCAATGCGTATTGAGCAGTTCGTTCAACAGCCGTTTTCTTCACTTAATGCGGCGGTTTCAACATTCACAGGACAGAATATCGGCGCAGGAAAAGAAAAACGCGCGCAGAAAGGTCTTGCTTGTGCAATAAAGATATCGGTGATATTCTCGGCAGTGGTGCTTGTGCTGTTCACACTGTTCGGTGGAGCGATAACATCTTGGTTTGTCAAGGGCAAGACTGTTATAAGCATATCGGCAAAAGCGCTTATCATAACCTCACTTTTCTACTGGTCGCTGGGTATTATCCACACCACAAGGGGCTTTTTAAACGGCGCAGGCGATACAAACTATGCCCTTGTAAACGGCATGGCGGAGGTAATATGCAGGATAGGTCTTTCACTTATCCTCACAAGGATAGCTTTCATAGGCTATTGGGGCATATGGTACACCACCGCTGCAACGTGGTTTGTGACCGCTATGGTGAGCCTTATAAGATACAAGGGTGGAAAATGGAAGCTTCATGCCATAGTGAAATAGATTTTCATAACTGCTGTACCGATTGGGTGCGGCAGTTTTTTTAGTTGAATCAGTTTCACATTATATATGAAATATTCATATGAAACCATATTGAAAATTCATAGTGCAGTGGTATAATATAATAAAAGGAGTGACGAGCAATGAACATTACCGAATTTGCAAAAGCCGCAGGAGTATCAAAATCTGCTGTGAGCAGATATTTCAACGACGGCTATTTGAGCGAAGAAAAGCGCAGGCTTATTGAAGCCGCCATAGAGGCCACAGGCTATGCCCCAAGCGTTCAGGCGCAGAACGTGAGAACAAGGGTGACAAAGCTTGTGGGAGTTATTATACCGAAGCTTTCAAGTGAGAGCTGTGCAAGAGAGGTGGAGGGAATAAGTCAGGTACTCAGTGAGCAGGGCTATCAGCTTTTGCTTGTGAACTCTGCCAACGACCCAAAGAAAGAAGTGGAATATCTGGAGCTTTTCCGAAGCAATCGTGTTGACGGAGTTATCTTTTTGGCTTCTGTTTTCACTCCGCTCCATGACGCTGTGCTGAAAAAAATGCGTGTGCCGGTGGTAATTGTGGGACAGGAATACAAGGGTGCAAACTGCGTTTGTCATGACGATTACAAAGCCGCCTATACCGCAGAGAAGCTTATGCTTGACAAAGGCTGCAAAAAGCCCGCTTTTATCGGTGTTACCGAGCAGGACAAGGCGGCAGGTCAGGCAAGAAAAGACGGGTTTCTCCACGCCCTTTCTGATAACGGCATCAACATTGAAAAGTCTGATATGCAGACGGCTGAATTTAAAATGGACTCAGGCTACAAAAAGGCTTTGACACTACTGAGAAGCGGCAGAAGGTACGACCACATTCTCTGTGCCACCGACAATCTTGCCGCAGGCGCACTCCTTGCCTGCCGTGAGCAGGGATTGAAAGTACCGGAGGATATAATGATAGCAGGTATTGGCGACTCTCAGCTTTGTAATGTCACGTCCACTCCCCTGACCTCTGTGCATTTTCATTATCGCACCGCAGGTATAGAAGCGGCACAAATGCTGCTCAATTCACTTAAACGAGAAAGCTCTATACCAAGGACATTGACGCTCGGTTTTGAGCTGGAAGAGCGTGAGTCTACAGAGAAAAAATGTGAAACTGTGTGAAACCTTGTAATACCGCCTTGTAAGTTTATATTATTTGTCAATGGACAAATGCACTGCCATAGGTTATAATATAGTTAATGAAATCGGTATCACATAAATAATGAAACTGATAAAATAACATAGTTCGGGCAAAATAATAAAAAAGCAAGCAAAGGACGGGATAATATGGATCACAGAAGTTCAGCTCGTGAGATACTTTCTGCTATAGGCGGAAAGGAAAATCTGGTCAGTGCCGCACACTGTGCCACAAGATTAAGACTTATAATCGCAGACAACTCAAAGATACAAAAGGATACCCTGGAGAACATTGATGTTGTAAAGGGCGTTTTTGAAGCTTCAGGACAGCTTCAGATCATCATAGGCACCGGAACGGTAAACAAGGTCTATGATGAATTTATCGCAGAGGCAGGCGTGGAAGCCTCTTCAAAGGACGAAGTCAAGGCTCAGGTGGCTCAGAAGCAGAACTGGTTCAAAAGGCTTATCAAAACTCTTGGTGACGTATTCGTACCTATAATCCCTGCTATCGTTGCAGGCGGTCTTATCATGGGAATAATGGAAGCCTTGAATTTCATGGCTTCAAACGGCTTTATATCTCTTGACACAAATGGATATGTTTTCACAATATTCAAACTGCTTTCAAATGCAGCGTTCACATTCCTGCCGATACTTATTGGCTATTCTGCAACTAAGGTGTTCGGTGGCAACCCTTATCTTGGTGCGGTAATAGGAATGTTCCTTATCCACCCTGACCTGCAAAACGCTTGGACAGTTTCAACAAACGGATATGAGCAGACGTTCTCCATATTTGGTCTGTTCAACGTTCACATGGTAGGTTATCAGGGCCATGTAATTCCTATCATAATCGCTTCATTCATTCTTGCGACTATGGAGAAAAAGCTTCACAAGAAAGTGCCTGACATTGTCGACCTTTTCGTTACACCTCTTGTGAGCCTTACAGTAACAGCTTTTCTCGTTTACACCTTTATCGGTCCTGTATTCGTTGCCCTTGAAAATGGCATTATCACAGGCGTTCAGAAGCTTATCACTATCCCATTCGGCATTGGTTCGTTCATAATGGGCGGTTTCTATTCAACAACAGTTGTTGGCGGTATACACCATATGTACACTGTTATTGACATTGGTCAGCTTGCTAAATATGGTGCGACATATTGGCTGCCTCTGGCATCTGCCGCAAATATGGCTCAGGGAGCTGCCTGCCTTGCAGTGGCAGTAAGAAGCAAGAACAATAAGATCAGATCAATGGCTTATCCTTCTGCTCTGTCTTGTATGCTTGGCATAACAGAGCCTGCAATATTTGGTGTAAACCTTAGATTTGTAAAGCCTTTCATATTCGGCTCTATCGGCGGCGCTTGCGGAGCAATGGTCGCTTCTATCCTCCACCTTGGCGCAACTGCAACAGGTGTAACAGGAATATTTGCAATACTTCTTACACTCAACCACCCAGTGAAGTATATAATATCAATGGCTGTAGCAATGGGCGTTGCATTCACTCTTACTTGGCTTTTCGGCACGAACAACGAGCAGATAAGAAACGAGCACAAGCCTTGCGAAAACAAGACAGAAAAGGCTGAACAGCCTGCACAGGCTATGGAAACAAAGGCTGAAAATGCAGACGTAGCAGATGACGGCATTATCACAGCTCCGCTTAGCGGCAAGGCTGTAAAGCTTGAAAACGTTCCTGACCAGACCTTTGCGCAAGGCATACTTGGTCTTGGTGCGGCAATAGAACCTACCGAGGGCAAGGTCGTTGCACCTGGCGACGGCAAGGTCGAAACGCTTTTTGACACTTTCCATGCAGTTGGTTTGACACTTGACAACGGCAAGGAACTTCTTATCCACGTTGGAATAAACACTGTTGAGCTTAAAGGCGAGGGCTTCAAGGCTTACGTTTCTGAGGGCGACAGAGTAACAAAGGGACAGACGCTTATCACTTTCGATATGGACTTTATAAAGAGTAAGGGCTATCAGACTATCACACCTGTTCTTGTGGGCAATTCAGACGAATTTGCCTCCGTTGAGGAGCTTGCAGAAGAAGGCACAGAAGTGACTATAGGAGATAAGCTAATAAAGGTAAACGCATAAAGTACAGACAAACCGTCAATAATCATAGTCAACGCATTAAAAGGAGAGGATATAAATGGATAACAAAGAGAAACTGGAAAACAGGGAAAGAATAAAGAACGCAAAATGGCGTCAGAGATTTCATATCGAACCGCCTGACGGCTGGCTCAATGATCCGAACGGTCTGAGCTTTTACAAGGGCGAATATCATGTTTATTTTCAGTACAGCCCAATTGCCGCTGACGGTCACACGCCAAGAGGCTGGGGACATTATCACGGCAGCGACCTTATGCACATGACTTATGACAGAGCAGTTATGATGCCTGACATTCCCGAGGACAGCCATGGTGTTTACTCAGGAAGCGCCATTGAAAATGACGGTGTTCTGCATATTTTCTACACAGGTAATGTGAAGATGATAGGCGATTATGATTATGTCAAAGCCGGCAGAGGTGCGAA
This sequence comes from Hominimerdicola aceti, assembly GCF_025567495.1. Taxonomy (NCBI): domain Bacteria; kingdom Bacillati; phylum Bacillota; class Clostridia; order Eubacteriales; family Oscillospiraceae; genus Hominimerdicola; species Hominimerdicola aceti. The sequence continues at coordinate 281,539 of NZ_JAOQJZ010000003.1, forward strand.
CGTTATCCACGTCACCACCACAGACGGAAGCAAAATGAGTGAAAAGCAGGTACTTCTCAGAAACAGCAACTACCCTGATTTCTGCTCATGCCATGTGAGAGATCCAAAGGTGTGGAAAGAGGGCGACGTATGGAAAATGGTGCTCGGTGCAAGAACTCTTGACGACGAGGGCTGTGTGCTTGTATACGAATCTGACGATCTTATAAACTGGAAATACACCGGCAAGGTATACAAAGAGGGCTACGGCTATATGTGGGAATGCCCTGACTATTTCGAGATAGACGGCAAGGGCTTTTTAAGCACCTGCCCGCAGGGTATGCCTCACTATGAAACAAAGTGGCAGAACCTCAACGAATCAGGCTACTTCCCTGTTCAGGGCAAGCTTGAGGACAGCGTTCTCGGTGACTTCACCGAGTGGGACATGGGCTTTGACTTCTATGCACCGCAGACATTTCTTGACCCACAGGGCAGGAGAATACTCATAGGCTGGCTTGGCATGGACAACAAGGCATACGGCAATGCCACAACTGAGTTTGGCTGGCAGCACTGCCTTACCATACCGAGGGTCGTAACTATAGCACCCAACGGCAAGCTCAGACAGCAGCCTATAGCTGAATTTGACGAGCTTAAAAGCAACGCACGCCGTCAGAGCAGCGATCAAACTGCAGAATATCCTCTGCCATTTGAGCTTGACGGTGAGCCTGCGGACAGCTTCAGCATATCATTTGACGGCAAGCTGGAACTTGGCTTCGATAAAGAAAAGCAGCTTTTTTCAATGAGATTTACTGATGAAAAATACGGCTGTGGCAGAACGGTAAGAAACGCAGAGATAGACAGCGTGAGAAACATAAGAGTTATCGCAGATATGTCAAGCATTGAGGTATATATCAATGACGGCGAAACTGTGATGTCAACAAGAATATATCCCGATAATGACAGCGTAAAGCTTAAAGTAAACGGCTTTGAGGCACAGGTCTGGGACATCTGAGAGGAGGAACTGCAATGGGAAACACACTTTTTGCCATTGGCGAGGCACTGATAGACTTTATTCCTGCACAGACAGGTTGTGCCTTTGAAGAAGTAACGGCTTTCAGCCCTAAAAGTGGTGGAGCGCCTGCAAACGTCTGCGGAGCGTTCACTATCCTTGGTGGAAGCTCGAAATTTATCACTCAGCTTGGTGATGACCCATTCGGAAGAAAGATAGCAGGCGACCTTGCAAGGGCTGGAATCGACACTTCCCTTGTGAGCTTCACCGACAAGGCGAACACAGCTTTGGCTTTTGTGAGCCTTGAAAATGACGGCAACAGGACGTTCTCATTCTACAGAAAGCCCTCCGCAGATATGCTTTTTTCAGCGGAGCAGGTAAAAGAGGAATGGTTTGAGGACGCATACGCACTGCATTTTTGCAGTGTTTCCCTTGGAGATTTTCCGATGAAAGACGCACACAAAAAGGCTATCGCCTATGCACGTCAAAAAGGCGCAATGATAAGCTTTGACCCTAATCTGCGTTTTCCTCTTTGGAACGACAAGAAAGCTCTGCATGATACCGTGAATGAGTTTATACCAATGGCTGACATTGTGAAGATATCAGACGAAGAGCTTGGATTTATCACAGGTGAAAACGACATCAAAGCCGCTCTGCCAAAGCTTTTCACAGGCAATGTGAAGCTTGTGATATACACCTGCGGCTCAGAGGGAGCATATGCTTTCACCAATAACGCACAGGCATTTGCAGAGAGCGAAAAGGTGAAAGCCGTTGACACAACAGGTGCAGGGGACGGATTTATAGGCTCGTTCCTATATGCACTAAAAACTCTCAATGTGACCGCCGAAGGTCTTTGTGACCTTGACAAGGCACAGCTAGAACGCTGTATAGCGTTTTCAAATAAATTCTGCGGTGAAAGCGTTAAACATCAGGGCGCTATCGACTCCTACAGAAAAATAGAATTTATATAAATTTGCATAATAATTATCCTTTAATAATACATTTCCTTAAAACAAAGCCTTCCCCTTTCGGGAGGGTTTTTGTTTTCGGCAAAATTTCACAAAACATTTTGCAGTATATGCAGGGGACGGCGCCCTCGACGTCCCGCTTTTGCGTTTTTGAAAGGCTCGTTTTTAACACGTTTTAGCATAGTAATATGATACTTTGTGAAAATTTGACAAAAGCCACGATATACTATATAATAAAGATTGTATGACTATTTTTACAGGAGAATTATTATGAACGAAAATAAAAACAGAGCAACCTTTCAATCCCGATTGGGATTTATACTTGTGTCCGCAGGGTGTGCCATTGGTCTTGGCAACGTGTGGAAATTTCCATACATCTGCGGACAAAACGGCGGCGGAGCTTTTCTGTTCCTATACCTTATCTGCCTTGTGCTGTTGGGTCTTCCAATACTCATATGCGAATTTGCCATAGGCAGAGGAAGCAACCGAAGTCTTTCTCAGGCTTTCAACCGACTTGAAAAGCCAGGTAGCCGATATCACTGCACAAAATACACAAGCATTGCAGGAAACTATCTGCTCATGATGTTTTACACCATGGTCACAGGCTGGATGTTATACTACGCTTTCAAATACGCCACTGGCTCGTTGGACGCTTCAAGCACAGCGGCAACGGCTGAGGCTTTTAAGGATATGCAGGCTTCCCCGTGGCTCATGCTCATATTCTCGGCTATCGTTATCGTACTTTGTATCGGTGTTTGCGCACTAGGATTGCAAAATGGCATTGAAAAGGTAACGAAATTTATGATGATACTGCTTATGGCGCTCATGGTGGTGCTGGCGGTGAACTCTATCAGGCTGAAAGGTGCTTCTGAGGGGCTTAAATTCTTTCTTGTGCCTGACTTTGACGTATTTAAAGAAAAAGGCTTCACACCAGTGCTTTTCGCCGCAATGACTCAGGCGTTTTTCACACTGAGCATAGGCATAGGCACAATGGAGATCTTCGGAAGCTATCTGAAAAAGGACCGCACTCTTGTAGGCGAGTCTGTGAACGTTATCGTTCTTGACACTGCCGTGGCTATCGTTGCGGGACTTATCATAATCCCTGCCTGCTTTGCATACGGCATTGAGCCTGACTCAGGTCCGTCACTGCTTTTCATCACTCTGCCTAACGTTTTTCACCACATGGCTTCAAGCCGCTTGTGGGGAATATTCTTCTTCATCTTCATGTCATTTGCGGCACTTTCCACTGTTATCGCAGTATTTGAGAACATTATCACAATGTCAGTTGAGCTGTGGGATTGGAGCAGAAAAAAATCACTTATTGTAAACCTTGTGATGATACTTGTGCTTACAATGCCTGCTGTGTTTGGATTTAACCTGCTGAAAAATATCCAGCCTATGGGCGCAGGCTCGACTATCATGGATCTTGAAGACTTCTTGGTATCATCGAATCTTCTGCCACTTGGCTCTCTTGTGGGAGTGCTTTTCTGCGTTCGCAAAAACGGCTGGGGCTGGGAGAACTTCATCAAGGAAGCCAACACTGGCAAGGGCAAGCATATCCCTAACTGGCTTCGCAGTTACATGACATATGTTGTGCCTGCGCTTATATGCTTCATCTATCTTAAAGGCTACTACGACACATTTTCAAACAGAAGCAAGCCTATCCTTATTGGTTGGATGTGCTTTGCGGTGATACTTCTTGCACTGATATTCTGGGCGGCTTTTTCAAAAAGTAAAAAAATATTGAAAAAACCTATTGACAAATAGAAAATTTGGCTATATAATAAATTTTGCGTGATATTTCACGAAAATTCGTATAATGATAAACGCTATGAATATAAACTGAAAGGCGGTGGGTAAAATGAGAAATATTCTTTTTGATCTTCTAAAGACTAACGAGAATACAAGCCTTACAAATAACGTAAGTTCAATATGCCTTTCAGATGTCATTTTGCCTGCCCTTATTACCAAAAGCTAATGAGATTTTTATCAGCTTTCTGGATATTATACTGCAGATCTATTGCGACCTCTGATATCAGGTATCAGAGGTCTTTTTTTGACCTGTTATAGGCAGTTACATTATGCGAATTTACAGAATTATATCGGAAGAATATGAAATTTATCCCGAAAAGGAGGTAATACATGAAGTTTTTTGACGTTTTGCCACAGCTTGCAGAAAACGAACTGCTAAAGCGTGGAGTTATGACCGACGAGCTGCTTTACTGCGTAAAAGCTGACCTTGACGGTGAGGGCGGATATGTGGACGTATACATAACTTTTACAAAAGACACCCTTTGCATACTCCGTGGCTATGAAGAATACGGAAAAATGAAGCGTGGGCAGAAGAGAAAAAATCTCGTAAGCTTCACAGTATCAGGCTATGATGAATACCCCATAGACAGCATTGAAGAAATGTTTGTTGACCGCTATGCAAATTCCGCAAGACTTATGATAAAGGACAAGTCAGGCAAGGAATTCCCTATAGCGAGGTTCTCACTTGGCTTTGCTGACAAATTTGAGAAATTCAGCCAGCGTGTGAACTGCACAGCCAAGAACGAGCCTATTGACGACCGCCTGCTGGAAGGAGTAAAGACCCACTGTCCTACCTGCGGTGAGCCTTATCCTGACCCTAACCGCCCTGTCTGTCCGAGATGTGTAGACAGACGCTCGGTGTTCAAACGCCTGCTTTCTATGTTCGGTGAATTTAAGGGTGCGGTATTTCTCATACTGCTCACCATAGTTTTAAGCAACGTTTTCGCAGTGCTTTCGCCGATATTCGGCTCTCAGATGCTCTATGATGATGTGCTTGCGGAAAACGGAAAATACTATGGCAAGATACTCATGATAGTAATGCTCATCGTGGGCATAAACATTGCAGGAATGATAATGCGTATCATTTCAGGCATTATAACCTCAAAGGTCGTGCCTGTTGTTACGCACCGGCTTAGGGTGAAGATATTCTCCTCAATGCAGCGGCTTTCCCTTGACTTTTTCACAAGCAAACAGACAGGCTCGCTTATGTCAAGAGTTGACCGTGATAGTCAGAACATCTACTGGTTTTTCACGGATATAGTGCCGTATGGTCTTACAAACGTGGTAAAGATAGTGGGCATTGCGGTGATAATGCTCACAATTTCGCCACTTCTGTCACTTGGCATAATCCTCACTATCTCGGTGATAGAGATAGTTCAGCACCAATTTTACAAAAGCCAGCGCAAGCTTTACCGCAAATATGACGTTGCAATGCGTTCTGCAAACTCGGTGCTGTCTGACGTTATGAACGGTCAGCGTGTGGTAAAGGCTTTCGCCCGTGAGGACAGAGAGATAGAACGCTATAGGGTAAAAAACACTGACGCATTTTTGATAAACTCAAGGATAAACTCACGAATAGCAAACACTATCCCTGTTATATGGACGTTCTATAGGATAGTGAACAAGCTTGTTTTCTGCCTTGGCGCAGTGCTTGTCATAAAAGGTCACATACTATTCGGCGCACTTTCTGCACTTATCTCATATACCGAAATGGCGATGGATCCTATCAACTTTTTCACATGGATAGGCGACCGCTGGGCAAAATGTATGGACGCCGCATCAAGAATGTTTGAGATAATGGACGCTCTGCCTACTGTAAAAGAGGACGAACACCCTGTTCATATGGAAAACATGAAGGGGGATATCGAGCTTAAAAATGTATCCTTTGAATATGAAGCAGGACACCCTATCATAAAAAACGTTTCTTTCAAGGTGCAGGCTGGGCATATGTTTGGAATCGTTGGTAAAACAGGCGCAGGAAAATCCACTATCATAAACCTTATGGCAAGGCTTTATGACGTAACAGGTGGTGAGATAACCATTGACGGTGTGCCTATCAGGAAGATAGCTTTTGACGATCTGCGCAGAAATATCGGTATAGTTTCTCAGGAAACTTTCCTTTTCATAGGGTCGATAGCTGACAATATCCGCTATGCAAACCCTGACGCAACCATGGAAGAAGTTATCGAAGCGGCAAAGTCCGCAAACGCACATGAGTTTATAACAAAGCTCCCTGAGGGCTATAACACTAAGGTTGGCGAGGGCGGAATATCCTTGTCAGGCGGTGAAAAGCAGAGAATATCTATCGCGAGGGCTATCATTCAGAAGCCTAACATACTTATCCTTGACGAGGCGACCGCTTCCATGGACACAAGGACAGAGCGAAAGATACAAGCCGCTATCGACAATCTGAAACAGGGCAGGACGATTATTTCTATCGCACACCGCCTTTCCACTCTCCGTGACGCTGATATGCTCTGCGTTATCGAAAACGGAGAACTTAAAGAAATGGGTACACATGACAAGCTCATAAAAGAAAAAGGCAAATATTTCGAGCTTTACAAGCTGCAATCTGAAGCATTGCAGTTCATAAACGAATAGTAAGGAGATGAACATAATGGCTGAAAATATTACCGCTGAGCAGGAGGTCTACGAGGTCGATAAGCTGACCTTGCTTGACTGCAAAAAGATACGCCTTGCAAAGGAAGAAAGCGGCTTTCTTACCCTCGATTATGAGGGCAGGACTTATCACAAGGTAAACCCCACAAGGCTCATACCATTTTACTCAAAGACCACCTACATAAGCCTTTCATACGAAAATTCTGAAAAAGAATTTCGTGAGATAGGCGTTATAAAAGATATGGCGGAGCTTGACGGTGAGCAAAACAAGCTTCTTGATAGCTATCTTGAATACAAATACTATATGCCTGAGATAACAAAGGTCTACAGCATAAAGGACAATATGCGTGGTGCGATCTTTGTAAAGGCTGACACCACTTCGGGGCAGAAAACTATCTGTATCCGTGACTGGTATCAGAATTTCAGAATGATAGGCTATGATTATCTCTACGTCAACGACGCAGACGGCAACAAATATTTCTGCCCTGACATTCACAAGCTTGACAGAAAGAGCCGTCAGGTGCTTGAAATGTACACCTAAAAGGTGTTAGACCACACTGAAAGGAGTGTGAAAATATGGATCTAAAAACTTCCCTGCCACAGAATGCCCCGGCAGACATTGTTTACTCCCTGCCTGCAAACTTCACCTGTAAGGGCGACAAAATGGACGGACATTTCTGCGTGACAAAAGAAAAGATATACATTTACAACGGCAGTGAGATAACACTTGAATACAGCATAGACGATTTCTCCGAGTTTGAGTGCAAACAGCAGATAGGCACTTCAATGGCTCAGGGAACGCTGAAAAGCGGTGAAACTATCTGCTTCTGCGGTTTTTCACAGGATCAGTTTCTCAGATACGCCGAGCTTATGAAGCTTCTTGACCACTGTTTGCGCACAGGCGAGCTTATGGAGATAACCGACACGGAAGAGCCTGTCTGCCCAAAATGCGGTCTGCCGCTGGAGGGCGCAAAAGAATGTATCTACTGCACAGGCAAGGGCAAGACAATGGTCAAGCTCATAAAACGCATTGCGCCATACAAGAAATATTTTGCGATCGCAGTTATATGCACGATACTTTCCGAGCTTATTTGGGTGCTTGCGCCATATCTTGACAGAGTTATAATCGACAAGTATGTTACCCCGAAAAACACCCATTGGGCAGGACTTGCAGGAGTTATCATCACTATCGTCACCCTGCTGCTTTTGGCAGGAGTGTTTGAGTTTTTCAACATGAAAAACAGTTTCAAGGTGGCTCTCAATTTGGGTCGTGACCTTAGGCAAGAGATATTTGAAAAGTCACAACAGCTTTCTATGAACTCCATATCAAAGCGAACAGCAGGCGAGCTTATCAACCGTGTTTCAAGCGACGCCGCAAAGCTTGAGGACTTCATCACTGCAAACGGCAAGGACGCCATAGTAAAAATACTTTCCCTTGTGATAATAGGCATACTGCTTTTTATCATGGACTGGCGGCTTGCGCTTATGACAGTTTTGCCTGTGCCGATAGTTTTCATAATAGTGCAAAAGCTTTTTGACGCCATGGCGATACGCTACACAAAGGTATGGAAAAACGGCGTTTCTCATGGAGAAACTTTGCATGATATCTTAAACGGCATAAGAGTTGTAAAGTCCTACGGCAACGAGGTAAGGGAGATACAGCGCTACACAGAATGTTCCGAACGCTGGGCGAAAAGCTGTGTTCGTGCGGAAATGATGTGGTATCTCACCATTCCTGCCTCAGAATTTATCCTCACCATTGGTAACTTCTTCGTACTGTATTTCGGTGGAAACATGATTCTCGACCACACCATGACATTAGGTCAGCTTATACAGTTCACCACCTACGTTGCAATGCTTTACGAACCTATACGCTGGCTCATACAGATACCGAGAAATCTTGCGGACACCTCAGTTTCCGCAGGCAAGGTCTTTGAGATACTTGACGAGGACACTGACGTTCGTGATTGTGATGACCCTATTGACCTTGACATTCAAGGCGATATCGAATTTGACGGCGTTTATTTTGGCTACAAGGTATACAATCCTGTGCTGAAAGACATAACCTGCAAGATAAACAAGGGCGAAATGATAGGCATTGTGGGACACTCAGGTGTGGGAAAATCCACAATGATAAATCTTATTCTCAGACTTTATGACTGCACGCAGGGAGAGATACGCATTGATGGTGTGAACATAAAGGATATTGCACAGCACAGTCTGCGTTCACAGGTGGGCGTGGTGTTGCAGGAAACTTTCCTTTTTGACGGAAACGTACTTGAAAATATAGCATATGCAAAGCCTGACGCTACCTTTGAGGAAGTAATAAGGGCAGCGAAAATTGCGAATGCTCATGACTTTATCACAAAGCTCCCTGACGGCTACAACACCCGAGTGGGCAACAAGGGCTATCAGCTTTCGGGTGGCGAACGTCAGAGAATTGCCATTGCAAGGGCGATACTCCATGACCCTAAAATAATAATACTTGACGAGGCGACGGCTTCTCTTGACACTCAGACGGAGAAGCAGATACAAGACGCTTTGGGCAAGCTCACAAAGGGCAGGACGACAATTGCCATTGCTCACAGACTTTCCACCCTCAGCAACGCCGACAGGCTTATCGTCCTTGACAAGGGCAGACTTGCAGAGTTCGGCACTCACGCTGAACTTATGCAGAAAAAAGGCGTATACTACAAGCTTGTTATGGCTCAGCGCCAGACCACAAAAATGAAAAAAGCCCAACCACAGACCTGTTAAGCACTTGACATTATCACGGCAATGTGGTAAAATACAATAGTAAAATCTCATATCGGGGAATGATGTTCTCCCCTGGGAAACCTAAACCGCTTATTAAGCTGATGACTTCTGTTTTTTACGCAGGAGTTGTCAGCTTTTTTTGATTTTTGGGAGGTATAATTATGTTATTTTCACTGGCTGTGATCTTTCTTGTGGGGCTGTCAGCCGCCGCCATTTTTCAGACTATCGGTCTGCCGAGGATAATCGGTATGCTTGCAACGGGCATTCTCACAGGCACTTACGTTCTCGATCTGCTGGATCCTAAGATACTTGGCATATCCTCAGAGCTTCGGCAGATAGCCCTTATCATTATCCTTATCAAAGCAGGGCTGTCACTCAATTTGTCTGACCTGAAAAAGGTGGGCAGACCTGCGGTCATGATGTCATTTCTGCCTGCAAGCTTTGAGATACTGGGATATTTTATCCTTGCTCCACTGCTTCTTGGGATAAACCACACGGAAGCCGCTGTTATGGGTGCGGTGCTTGGTGCGGTATCCCCTGCGGTGGTAGTGCCGAGAATGGTGAAGCTCATAGAAGAAAAATACGGCACTGAAAAAAGCATACCGCAAATGATACTTGCGGGAGCTTCATGCGATGATATTTTCGTTATCGTGCTGTTCTCCACATTCGTAACAATGGCACAGGGCGGCTCTGCAAAGGCGACGGATTTTCTCAATATCCCCGTGTCAATAATCCTCGGAGTGCTTCTCGGCTCGCTGTCAGGGTTTGTGCTTTTCTATATTTTTGAGATATCCTACCGCAAAGGTAACAAAATAAGAAACAGCACAAAGGTCATCGCTATCTTGGGCTTGGCGTTCCTGCTCATGTCAGTGGAAACATTTTTGGAACCTTATGTAGCTGTATCGGGACTTCTTGCAGTTGTGGCAATGGCTTGCGTGATAAAAATAAAGGCTGACAAAAGCGTGTCTGCAAGGCTTTCAGAAAAGTTCGGCAAGCTTTGGATAGCCGCTGAGGCTGTGCTTTTTGTCCTTGTTGGTGCGGCAGTGGACATACGCTACACCCTTACGGCAGGTGTGGCGGCTGTACTTCTTATTTTCGGAGCGCTTATTTTCAGAGCCGTGGGAGTATGGATATGTCTTCTCGGCACGAAGCTGACCCTTAAAGAAAAGCTTTTCTGTGTAACGGCATATATGCCAAAGGCGACAGTTCAGGCGGCTATCGGCTCAGTGCCGATGTCCCTTGGTCTGCCCTGCGGAAAGATAGTACTTTCTGTGGCTGTGCTTGCGATCCTTATCACAGCACCCCTTGGTGCAATAGGCATTGACCGCAGCTATAAAAGGCTTCTTGCACATGAGGAGTAAAAGGGCGTAAAATAGGCGATTGTGGCACTCTCTGCACATTTTATGAGTGAATAATTTGAGCATTTGCACATTTCACGAAAAATTCTGATTACATTGCATAAAAAAATCGGCACGACCAAATCAAGGTCATGCCGATTTTCATATCCCTACCCTATCTACAGTTGATGCAAGGTGGTAATAAGAATTTGTTACGATACGCGTGTTACGTTGCTGGCAATGCGTTGTCAAATGAGGACTTGAACCTCTGAAACCTGCCCGAAGTTTCTGTCCATAATCAGCACATTCTCTGCTGATAGAGATACATCCACCCTGTAGATATCCCACCCATTTTATTACACCAGCTCTGTTGTCCAGTTCAGCTCCTGAATTTTCTCGTCCACAGTTCTCAGTTCTTTTGCAAGACCGTCAACCGTTTTCTGTATCTCTGACACAGGCACAGTGCTGACTATTTTTATCTCTGTTCTTGTCATTCTTGTGACACGGTCGCTTGCGGTATTCAGAAAATCCCGCAATATCCTTACCTTCTTTTTCAGACAATCTCTGTGTGCAAGAAGCTCTGTGATAGTCTTGCCCTCGTATACTGTTCCGCTGTTGGTAAGATTTATCCTCGCCACCAGATCTTCAAGACGGACTATCAGCCTGTCAAGCTCCTCCATAAGAGCCTTTGGGTCTTCCGCAGGAACATCGCCCTCCTGCACCTTTGCGTTATTGTCAAGTCTGACTGAGATCGTGTTTATTCTGTTCTGGATATCAGAACGTTCAGCCAATGCAGTTGCAAGTTTCATATAAATTACCTCCTATCCTTTGACAACGCCCACTGTGAAAAGCTTCTTTATAGGCGTAGTCAGGTCACTTTGATTTTTCATAACAACATCTATATCCTTGTAAGCAAAGCGGCACTCCTCAGCCACGTCTTTCTTACTGGTCTTTCCAAGCACCACGTTTCTTTGCCTCAGGTCTACCATAACAGACTCAACGGAGAATTTCTCCTTTGCGCCTGTGCGTGAATAGTTTCTGCCTGCGCCATGAGATGAAGTCAAAAAGCTTTCAGCCTTGCCCATGCCCTTGACTATATAGCTGTTTGAGCCCATAGAGCCTGGGATTACAGCGACTTCGCCCTCAGCCGCATGGATAGCGCCTTTGCGGTGTACCCACACGTTCTCTCCGTAGTGATTTTCCAGTGCGGCATAGTTATGGTGACAGTTTATCTCGTCACTATAGTTCGGTGTGATACCCGTATACTTCTCAACCTGCTCTGTGAAAATATGCTTTACCTTTTCAAGCATTACCTCTCTGTTTTCAAAAGCAAAGTCCATTGCAAGCTTCATCCAATTAAGATATCTCTGACCCTCGTCTGTATCCACAGGAAGAAACGGCAAATTATACTCTGAGGGAACAGTTGAAAAATACTTGTCATTCATCTCATGGGCTATCTTGTTGAAATACTGCCCTATCATGTTGCCGAACATTCGGCTTCCCGAATGGAGCATTATACAAGCCATGCCGTTTTCGTCTTCCTGTATCTCGATAAAATGGTTTCCACCACCCAGTGAGCCAACGGAATAATATCCCTGCTCGATAAATTTCAGCAATTCGCTGTCAGCATTGTATCTTTCTATCTCGCTTTGCGCCTTATCAAGCACGGCAGAAGTCTGCGGCTTGCCATAATGACTAAAGCCCACTGGGATAGTACGGAGTATATTTCCTACTATCACCTTTATAAGCTCGCCGCTCCCTGTTACAGTGTCACGAAGAATGTTCACAGGGATATCTGTCTGCACGAATGCCATTCCACAGCCGATGTCAACGCCCACTGCATTTGGGATCACCGTATTTTTGCAAGCTATCACACCGCCTATAGGCATTCCCTTTCCTGTATGAGTATCAGGCATCAATGCGATATGGTCATGGGCGAATGGAAGATTTGCAAGGTTTATCGCCTGTTCAAGACAGCTTTCCTCGATATCGTCCATAGACTCTGTCCATATCTTGATCGGTACTAGCATTTTATCTTTATCATAATATTCAAACATTTTGTGCGCCTCCTACTTTTGCTGTTGTATGTATTATAGCAGATAGATACAAAATAATCATATAAAAAAAGGTGCGAGGTTTTGTTATGTATTGCAATGGGAGTATAGATTTGGTATAATGTTATCAAAGGAGGTGTTCTGAATGGCGGTATATTCTGAACTTATAAAGAATTTTGAAAAGATAAGAGAATATGTGCGTGATTTCTATATCTTTGGGTTTCACACAAGAGAAAGCTTTGACGCAAAAAGCAAGCGCACCTATGACAACGAAAAACGCAGGATAGAAAGCTGGCTTTCAGACCACGTTCACACCTCTTTGGAGGGTCACAAAAAGAAAGTATCTGTGCAGGTGGATTCGGGAAACATTTTTCAAAACCCACTGTATCAGTGCTATCGTTCAAAGACCTTTACGGACAATGATATCCGTCTGCACTTTATTTTAATGGACGCTCTTGAAGATAACGCCATGTCGGTGTCGGAGATAGCAGACTATATTTCTGCAAACTACAGCATGGTAATAGACGTGCAGATAATCCGTATCAAGCTAAAGGAATATGTAAAAGAGGGCTTGGTGTCGGAGGTCAAAAGCGGAAGAAATATCCTATACACCAAAACCGGTTGTTACGCAGATGATATTGTAAGCAGGTATAAGGGCTTGGGGGATATGATAAAATTCTTCTCTGAGGAAAACCCTTTTGGCGTGGTGGGCAATTTTATCATGGATAAGCTTAATGCGAAAAATAATATTTTTGTGCGAAAGCACGCTTACATGGTGCATACTCTTGATGATGAGATACTCATTGATATCATGGGGGCAATGGAGCAGAAAAAGGCTGTTCTGCTATCCTGCGTAAGCCGAAAGAACGACAAAAAGCACGAGATAACAGCCGTTGTGCTGAAGATACATTGCTCGGTGCAGACAGGAAGAAATTATCTTATTATGTATTTTGCAAAGCAGAAACGTCTGATGTCTGTAAGGGTGGATTCCATAGTGAAAGTTACTCCCCTTGATGTGGTAGCTGACTATGATACATATTACAGATATTATGAGGACAACCGCAGATTTTTATGGGGAACGAGCTTCGGAAAAGCTCGCAAATACGGACAAAAAGAGCATATCCACATGGAGATAGCGGTAGACGAAGCAAAAGAAATGTATGTTGTGAAGCGTTTGGAACGTGAAAAAAGAAGCGGTACTGTCGCAAAGATATCAAATGGGCTTTACTCCTTTGACATTGACCTTTTTGACGCTAACGAAGCCTTCCCATGGATAAAAACGTTCATCGGCAGGATAGTGGCATTTGAAACAACAAATGAGGAATTGCGGGATAAATTTGATTCGGATATCGCAAGGCTTTATGAAATATACGGAGGTGCTTACGAATGAAACTCTTTTCGGAAATTTACAGCACCTATTACAGCATAACGGAGAAAATCCTGAAAAGACACACTGTCACAAAGGCTGAGATAGCAGATATCATCAGGCAGAACGGCTTTTCTGAAAGCGTTCTTTTCCTCGAACCTAAGCTCACAGGCGAGGACGGATATGGTCTGCTGAAAAAAGAGAACAGCATATACAGATCTATCCTGAAAAAAGAGCCTCATATCCCGCTGACGGCACTTGAAAAAGCGTGGCTTTGTGCAGTGCTAAGCGACCCGAGAAGCGGTCTGTTTCTTGACACTGAGCAAAAGTCGCAGTTGGCGGATCTGCTTGGTGCGAAAAAGCTATATCGGAGAAACTTTTTGACCTGCTTTGACCAATATTGATGTAGTATAATAAAACTTGACACAATCCACCCACGAAAATATAATAAAAAAGAAGGAGAGTGTCAAGGAATGGGACAGGTAAAACA
>NZ_JAOQJZ010000030.1:0-1573 GCF_025567495.1 Hominimerdicola aceti
TAGAGCATTCGGCTGTTAACCGAAGGGTCGTTGGTTCGAGTCCAACAGGGGGAGCCAGAGGGCTGTAGCTTTTGCTATGGCTCTTTTTTGTATATATGATTTAGTATTGCAGTTTGTAAATGTAATGTATGGAAACAGTGCTTTCGTATGCTTACGTTAATGTAAGTGTGCGGAAGCACTGTTTGTCTAAAAAACACAGCACACGTTATGAGTGCTGTGATGAGGGAGCTGTTCGATAAATGGGAAACTATTTATGGATTGTCTTTGATTTCAATTTCTACTGAATAATCAACATTTTTTGAGTTGAGGTCTGTAAGCAGAATAGTATTATTATCAAAAGGAACTATTTCAATGTTGCCTTTTCTTTTGCATTTATCAATAAGTAAAAATTTCTTTCCATTTTGATCTGTACAAACAGCATATAACAGCTTAGGCACTTTGAGTTCATAAACTAAATTCGTAATATACGGCTGTACCCATTCTTCATTTCTTTCATAAATTCTGATACGTAATTCTTTTGATTCATCACTGATGCGTTGTTCAAAATTCTGCTGCACATATATCTTTTTGAATTTTTTGTTGTTATAATAATCCATAATCAATACATATGGCAGGAGCCACAAACCATAATCAATGAAGCCCAGAAAAGCTAACCATTTAATAGGAGAGAAGAGAAATGCAACAGCAAGAATAAACCCACCGAAAAATGGAAATCCAGATATGTGTTTTTTGCTTTTTTTGTTTTGATATAATGCGGCATATGTAACAGCTATCAAAAATGCTCCGATTATTCCAAGCGTTATAGTCATGAGCCATTCTTGCATAACATTTTTTCCTTTCTGAAAAATTCAAATAATAGTGCTGTGATAAGTGATCTGCTCGACAAATTGGAATTTAAATCATTTTTTATATGGTCTATAATGCGGATTTTCGGAATTATTTTTCCAAAATGCCTTTATACCATATTCTCTAATTTGTTGATTACCCTCCAGCCACTGCCTGTATACTATTTCTTCAAAAATTCCCTGCGTTTTTTTGCACGGAAACTCATTGCACTCTCCACAAAAATCAATGCCATGGTTCTTTGTGCACTCAAGCAAAAAACACCCTTCGATGCTGCATCCATTATGTTCTGTGCTGCGGCAACCTGAACAAGAAGCACCCGCATATATGCTAAGTACTCCCTCAAAGTTGTTATAGCTTTCTACGGCGTCGGGCATATGTACCTCATAAAATTCTTTTATGCCCTCTAAATATTTTAATAATGTTTTAGCCGACGCACAAATTATCCCATCATTATATGCCGAACAAGTGTGGCACATTAAAGAACATGGTGCAACCTTTTTAATAATTTCACTTTTATCCATTTTTTTGTACTCCTCCACTAAATTACGATTTGTCGGGCAGTTTATTCCGACCAATTACCAAAACCATTATACCACAGCTAATCAATGGTTCGTCCTTTGTTTGTATTATTTCTTAGCCAGATCTTTTATAACTTCTCCTGCCACGATAAGTCCCACCACTGACGGAACAAATGCTGTTGAGCCTGGAATATCACGGCGCACTGTGC
>NZ_JAOQJZ010000030.1:1877-2406 GCF_025567495.1 Hominimerdicola aceti
TGTAATCATACTGAGTAAAATCAAACTGATCCGCTGTGTCAGGCATATAAAAACACTTGTATGTGTTTACCTTTATGTCAGGGCAGATGTCGTGAACACGCTCCTCCGCCACATCTACCTTGTATTTTCCTACTGTTTTTCTTGTGGCAATTATCTGACGATTGATGTTGGTCAGACACACTTTGTCATCATCTATAAGGTCAAGCTCGCCTACACCGCTTCGTGCAAGGGCTTCAACTGCATATCCGCCTACACCGCCTATGCCGAAAATCGCAACCCTGCTGTTGCTGAGCTTTTCCATTGCTTCTTTGCCGAATAAAAGCTCGGTTCTTGAAAACTGATTTAGCATATAAACACTCCTAAATAATGTTTTATTCTTCTATGATATCATATCTATGCCCTTTTTTCAAGTGGATTTTTGCCTGCTTTTATTAATTTTTGTAGTGCTACAATAGATATTGGACAAAATTAAGAAAAAAGAAAAGAGAGATAGGCAAAAATCTGATAAAATAAAGTTACCACACAAATA
>NZ_JAOQJZ010000031.1:0-1951 GCF_025567495.1 Hominimerdicola aceti
TACTGTTTTACCTGTCCCATTCCTTGACACTCTCCTTCTTTTTTATTATATTTTCGTGGGTGGATTGTGTCAAGTTTTATTATACTACATCACTAGGAATATCTACACTTACTTTTCGTTTATCAAAGCAATTGAGACATATAGATACAAGATTGTCATCTCTGTCAAAAAAAGATCCTTCAAGACAATGTTCAGAACTTCCACAAAACTGACATGGTGTTTCTGTGAAGTATCCATTCTTTAAGACATCACGAAAATACTTATAATTATTCATTTATTTCCACCTTCCCGAATCCCACTCATTTTTCCAATAATTTTTCTTTTGCTGACGCCATTGAGCACGATTAATTTTACTTCCTTCATTATAGTGAGGGTGGTTTTTTTTATAATTACCACCCAGTCGATGATCAGTTTGAGTTTTTTCATAAAATGGTCCATTGGGATTTTGATTATCATGATGTATTTCAATTTATAACTAGGTGAATTAGTTTGGAATCTTCTCTTATGTAGGTTTCAAGGACGGTCTTTTCACCAGTTTCCATTGTTTCAGGATCTGTTGAAATGACGTTAACCTTATACTACACTGTCACGAAATGGATCAATATAGTTAAATTCAGTTTCTTCAAATATATTTTCTAATGCTTCTAAGCCATTTTCTTTTTTATATCGTAATTCTTCCTCAGTTATTGGTATAAGCCATAAAAACCTAATGTTCGTAGATTTAGTTTCTAACCACTCAAGTTCTGGTCCATCTAAGTAAGGCAATGAAATTAAACCATGGTCACATTTAGAGTTTTCGTACCAAGCACAGCCAAAATTAACCGTGTGTCCTAAACCAAGCATATTTCCGCTAGCATAATAATGTGCTATAGCTACAAGCAAATTAATTAAAAAGTTATTCTCGGTTGGAGCTAGTATAAATAATTCTAATCCTTGCTCTTTGTCTTTCCCTGACATCCCGCAAGTTGCATATATCCATGAATTTCTTTTTTCATTGGGTTTAAATTTCAGCACTTTAAAAAATGGCAACAAATTATGAATAGGTTCTTTATCATTAAAAATATACTCTGTACACTCACCCCAATTTATTAGATAATGTTCTTCAATCTTTTTTATCAAGTCCATACTTTTTCTTCATCTCCTTTGAATAATGTGACATTCGTCCACCTTGCGAATTCTGTTCTAACCTAGTTGCTGGCTTCATCCGACTACGATATTGTGCACTTGCCCTTCGTTCACTGGCGGTCATTTGATAACCTGGCTTTTCACCTGTACTAGGGTCTCCTTCATAATATCGTTTAACCAATGGGGGATCATGATCTGGAGAACCACCCACAACCTGCCGGTCTTTCTTCGTTGGAGTATTGCCATAATGTTTTCTTCTATTATATGGTTCAGTAGGCTTAGCATAATCATCGCCAGCATTATGCACCAACACACCAAAACCACTAACGTGATATGTATGGAAATCCTCTACTTGAAAATTATACACCGTAACAGGCTTGCCTATCAATTCGACATCAAAATTTTCAACCAAAAGAATGTTTTTGTTTGAGTCAAGCAATTCATCACCGACTGCAAGTTCTCCTGCTTTGATAAAGCCTTGATTTTTTTACATAGAACGGGTGAGTTTCAGTCGTTATAATCTCTTCGCCGTTGATCACCAAATGAATAAGCTTAGAATCTTCTCATATATAGATTCAAAACGCAAGTTAGAAAATAGATAATAGTATGGTTTCAGAATCTTCTAATTCAACTCGAATATGTTTACTATCAATTTGATCTATTTCACTCACCCACATTGTTTATTCATTTGTGCCTCTTCCCCCAATTTTCCATTGATTTGATGATTTGTGATTGGTAGAAAATTCTTCAAATGGATCTCTTAAATAATAAATAATCACACCTTCTCCACCAACAGCACAGTATGTCTCATCGTCTGAAATCAAAG
>NZ_JAOQJZ010000032.1:0-1883 GCF_025567495.1 Hominimerdicola aceti
GATTTGATTTCCATTAATATCGGTGTATACTCTTTTTCCTGTTAAAGTTGTGTCTTCAATCCTAAAGTAATTACCATCTGTATCATATACTAATTGTTTTCCCGTTTTAGGATTATTATATATCTCCTTGCCGCTAAAAGCTGTGAAACTTTTTCTTGGTTGCTTGGCATTTTCACACCTCCGTTATTCTATATTTTTTACATTGATTTTCTGTAGTTATGATTTTTTCGCCGTTTATAACTAAAAGTTTAGAAAATAAAATTGTTATGAATTCATAATAATTTTCGCCGACCAATAATATAAAAACAAGCTCAGAATATCTCATCGGTCCATTTTACTTCATCAAGTAATTGCCCTGTGTCAATCCAATTATGTATAATTTTTAAACCTATCTCATACGGAATAAGATACTTATTCGACATTAAAGAGTAGTCGCCAAAATAAAATAACGTTTCACCACTTGAATTTTCATCGCCTATTGCAGTAAGTTGAATTTCAAAATCATCGGATTTATAGCAAACTATCGTTTTCTGAGTAATACCAATACTCATTCTTCCTATAGAATCAATAACTATATCTACCCCAAATGGTGATGTGAATATATCTTTTGTTTCTTCTTTAATATTATTAAGCTGTTGTTCCAAGTCAGTTATTTCTTTTTTTATATCATTATATCCATCTATACAATACTCTATATACGCTTTATACATTTTTACTCCTTTCAAAACTCTATAAGTTTCCATCTAGCTGTTCCAGATTTGAATTGCCAAATAGTCTCAACGCCAAATTCATTAGGAAAATGAACATTAAGAGTTGAATTCTCCGGAAGTATTTTATTTAAGTTGAATCTGCACATAGCACCAGTTGAACAAGGCGGTTTGTTAATATATAAATTGGCTGATGTAATACCTTCTTGACGCATAATAGCAGCTGCATGCCCTTCAACATGTTGTCGGATAATGATCAAGGTCATAACCTATTCTATCGTTCACAGTGTGTGTTTCATTAAAGATTTCAATGAAATAAAAATAAGATGCTGACAACCCATTCCTTATAAATCGAATCCATAATTATTAGTAAATTTCACCTTTATTATTGTTTGGCACTAATAAAAGAGGTCATTCTATTTCAAACCATTTCCATGGCTGCGTTTCATCATCACGAAAAGCGCCGCATCCTAGAGGAAGATCACATAATTCACCAATAGAAGAATCAATCTGCTCCATTTCCGAAATCGATATTATAGCAGCACTTTCTTCACCAACGTCCTCTCCGTCCAGAAATTCCCACATTCCATCTTCTTTATCATGGAAAACTAAAACTACTTTCTTTTTTTTGTTAATAATATCTACAGTTGTTATTACCATTGTATTTTCATCAATATCAAACATAATTTTTCCTCACTTATTTGATTTAAAAATATTTTCTTCTCTTGATAAAACCTGTGCATTAGAATAACTATTACTTTCTCCAATGCTTCTTGGCTTTATGTGGTCAATTTGAACTTCCAATGGATCTGGCGTTACGTTTAGCTTACTTTGAGTTGCAGGAACAAGTTCTTTTCCTGACATATCAGATTTTATTTTTCCGCCATTTCGTCTCATATTTTCTTGTATTATCTGTCTTTTTTTGAGCCTTTGTAAACTTTTTCCCTTCACCTACATATTTTGAATCTTTTAGATTAGAATAATCACTAGCATTATGCACCAACACGCCCAATGTACAAACATGATAAGTATGGAAATCCTCTACTTGAAAATTATACACCTTAACAGAATCATCTGTCAACTCGACATCAAAATTTTCAACTAAAAGAACATTTCCGTTTACATCAAGAAGTTCATCACCAACTATTAGTTCTCCTGCTTTGATAAAGCCTTGAT
>NZ_JAOQJZ010000033.1:0-1417 GCF_025567495.1 Hominimerdicola aceti
TGATGTAGTATAATAAAACTTGACACAATCCACCCACGAAAATATAATAAAAAAGAAGGAGAGTGTCAAGGAATGGGACAGGTAAAACAGTACAGCCGAGAATACAAAGAGGAAGCCTTAAAGCTTGCAGAGGAAAAAGGCTGTAAAAATGCAAGTGAAGAGTTGGGGATATCCTACAATACCCTGTATGGCTGGGTAAAAGAAGCTCGTAAAGGAAATCTTCATCTTGGAAAACGCAGCGACAGCAATGTATCCAAGCTTGAAGAAGAACTGCAGCAGCTTCGTCGTACCAACAAGGAGCTTGCCAAAGAAAACAAGCGGTTTCAGGAAGAAAATGAATTTCTAGCGGAGGCAACCGCTTTTTTCGCAGCGAGCCGTCAGAAGTCTGCAAAAAAGAAAGAATGAAATTCATAGCTTTAAAAACCAACGACGGAAAAGAGCAAGGAAAAATTTCTTTCTATTGCAGAGTGCTTGAAGTAACAAGACAGGGATTTTACGATTATCTGAAAAATCGTAATAAACCTTGGAAATACGAAGCTCTGGCGGCTGAAATGATGGAGATTATTGATGAAGACGAGTGTAACGATACATATGGCAGAGAAAGAATGCATAAGGCACTTTTGCTGAAACACCCCGATGGCGAGAGCGTTCCCAGTGAAAGTACAGTGTATCGTGTAATGCATGAAATAGGAATATCTCGCAGACCGAGGAGAAAGCCTAACGGTATCACAAAAGCAGACCGTGACGCAATGAAATCGGATGACCTGCTGAAACGTGAATTCAAGGCAGATAAGCCCTGTGAAAAGTGTGTAACGGACATTACAGAGATCAAGGGAAAAGACGGTAAGCTTTATACATCGGTGATCTTTGACTGTTTTGATCTTACCCCACTTGGAATATCAATGGATACCAATATGAAAACAGAATTATGCGTAGAAACAGTAAAAAATGCTGTTAAGTCCTATCCCGAATTGAAGGGAGCCATTCTGCATTCGGACAGAGGCAGCCAGTATACAAGCGAAAAGTACAGAGAAGCACTGAAACACGCCGGATTTGTTCAGAGCATGAACAGTGCCGGAGGAAGATGTCACGATAACGCCCGATGCGAGAGTATGTGGGCAAGAATGAAGGAAGAACTGTTTTACAGCAGACACAGAAAGTCCGAAAATTATACGGTAGCCGAGTTGAAAACAATGATCTGGAGGTATTATATGAGCTATTGGAACAACCGCAGGATATGCTCGGCTAACGGAGGACTTCCGCCTGCTGTTAAACGAAAAAAGTACTATGAATCGCTCGTTTCAGCCGCCTGACCGGGCGGCACCCGAAATGGATATTTGTTCCATTTCGGAGAGCTGATTCCATACTTATTTTGCATTTTGGGTAGAAAATGTGTCAAGGGATATTGACAATATCA
>NZ_JAOQJZ010000034.1:0-691 GCF_025567495.1 Hominimerdicola aceti
TATCAAGTTGGGCGTCAGGAGGTTCATTCTGGGAGGGCTTTAAGGACGGCGTGGTGACCGGAGCTATTTTCGGTGGCGTATTTGGCGGACTTGGAGCGGCAGGTGAATTTTTAGGTAATGCCAAGGCGGTTAGTTTGCTTGCCAATGGAAAATGGTTGGGTAAATCGTGTAGCTTTGCTAAAACGGTTGGAACGGTCGCCAAAGCAAGTGGAGCTATCACATTTGTAATGGGAGGCTTTGATACTCTCGCATTAGGTTCAAAGATATTGTTTGGTGATAACTGGTTTAGTGACTTTAATGCGGCTTTGCATGAGAGTTCTATATACAATGTAGCTCAGACGACTATAGCAAGTGTAGCTGTTTTTACCGGCGGAATGAACAGCGGATTTAACAAGGCAGCTAACAGTGCAGGAGTTAAACCGTCATGTTTTGTGGCGGGAACGCTTGTAATGGCGGTCGCCGGAATGGTTGCCATAGAAAAGATAAAGTCAGGAGATAAAGTCATTTCAACAGACCCTGAAACAATGGAAACTTCTCCGAAAACTGTTCTTGAAACCTACATAAGAGAGGTAACAACGCTTGTTCATCTCACTGTGAACGGTGAAGAAATCGTTACAACTGTTGACCACCCGTTCTATGTAAAAAATCAAGGCTTTATCAAAGCAGGAGAACTAATAGTTGGTGATGAACT